>JAJPXC010000031.1 GCA_021205635.1 Bacteroidales bacterium
GAGTGTTCTTCAAATCAATTGATTAATTTTGCAGTTGCTTGTTGACTCTACATTCACCATTCGTTCAAGAATAAAGTTGCGGAAGTCGGAAAAAATCGTTACCTTCGCGTCGTGAATACAGCACGGATCGGGGCGTAGCGCAGTCCGGTAGCGCACCTGGTTTGGGACCAGGTGGTCGCAGGTTCGAATCCTGTCACCCCGACATAAAATCGGCCTAATCGCCTGATAATCAAAAGATTGCAGGCGATTATTTTTCTTTCCATACAAAAATACATACAAATTTTGGGATTAACTTGGTGGGGCTGGGTCGGGTTAATTTCATGGCGTATCACGAACTTTCAAGGGGCTTTCGGCGTTGGATTTTTGACTATCTTTAACTCCCCTTTACCATGGATTCCGACAACGATAAATCCGAACTTTATAGGCTTGTCAAGAAATTGCATCAGGCCATCTTCAGCAAACCTCAAGAAAACGACCCTTCATCTGCATGGAAAAACAAGCCATGGGTCCAACATGCTGAATTTATGAAGCCCGAAGAAAACATGCCAGCGTCGGCGGTGCTTCACGCCGTATGTCGAGGAGGATAGCCTGGAAGTGGCTCGATGGCCTGACCGAGACAGCCAGCGGAAAGCCAATGGATAACAGCAGAGTCTTCTACCACCATTGACATTGCAAGCGACAAGTGCCAGTGTAGAAATCTTGCCGGGAGCATCGATAATACCGAGAATGCTTACTTCCTTATTGCCAAACTCCCTCATGACCACATTACCATAGTCAAAGGAGTGTTGGTGACGATTCAAGTTTTTCATGGCTTCACCTAAGACATCTTCGGGTTCGCCGAAAATACCCCAGTGGTTGCCGTGTCCACGTTCTTCCATCTTGATTTATTTTTACGTTATACGTCGTCGTCGCGATCCTCGAGGCGGGAGATGCGACGGGTTTCCTCGCGGGCTTCTTTCCATCGGGGGAAGTAGCGATCCATCTCGCGATAGAAGTCGGCCGAGTGGTTGGGTACAATCAGGTGAGCCAATTCATGCACCACCACGTGCTCGATGCACCAGTCGGGCAGCAAGAGCAGGTAGGCGCTGAAGTTGATGTGGCGCGTCTTTACGTTGCACGAGCCCCAGCGGGTCTTGCTGCGCCGATAGGAGATTCCCGAGGGATTCACCCTCATCATCTTGGAGTATTTTTTGAGCAACGGCGGGATAATGGCATTAAGTCGCCGCGTGGCCATATAGCATTGAGAGGAGGTTTCCAAGGGAAGCCCCGAGAAAAAATCGTTCTCCACCTCGGTGGCATGGGCGCGCCGGGCAACGGCTTGCTCCATCCACTCGCGGTTTTTCTCGAGGAATGCGTCGATTTCGGCTTGAGTGGTACCAAGCGGGGCGGAGACGTGAATCTCGCCCTGCTTGGTAGCTCTCATAGAGATTCCCGACTTTTTCTGCCGGTAGGTTACTTCAATCTTCATCTTCCTCGTCGTCGGCAAACGTCCAGTCGTCGGAAACACGAAAACCGGGTTTAAAGCCCTTAACGCTCTTAATTTTGTACTCCACCTGCCATAACGTCAGGTGAGGATCGCGGTAGGTGGTTTTGTTGAGATTCTTGTCCACCTGAGTGTCGGTTACATAGGCTAGAACCGGGAGTTTGTCTTCAGGGATATCATAGGGGTTGTAGGAATCCACAAGATCCCCCTTGGAGTTATAGCCAGGACGCTCAACCACTTCCCACTCTTCGGGATCAGTCAACTCAAGCAACATGATGTCGGAGGTGGTATTTCTACCGTTCCTTAACAGCATGTATTTCCAAGGCTTAAGGATGAAGGGGAACTCGCCTTCGTTGCGAGAATAGACACCACGGTAACGATCGTCCTTCTCAAACTCTTCAATGGTGTCCGGTTCACCATTGGTCATGAAGATGTAGCGTGATGCGGTGGTCTTTTTAATCCTTCGGGTCTCTCTCTTCCATTCTCCATCCTCATAGACAGTACCTTCGGGACCAAAGTGGCCTAAAAGGTCTCCACTATAGGTGCCAAAGAACACGTCTTCGCGGTCGATATCTTGTAGGAGGTCGTCTAAGCTGATGGTCACTGCTTTGTTTTTCTCCTTCACGTCGAGGGCGAACAGTGTTTTGTCGAGATTGGCGGGAGTGACGAGTACCGGCCAGTAGAAAGGTGCACCTTGCCAGCCCACTTCCACAGGCTTGGAGTAGCCTTCCACAACGCCCTTCTGCTTGCGGCCGTTCTCGTGGATGAACATCAACACGGGAGCGGTTTGGGCCTTGTCACGAGCGGGCTTCAAGTCGGTGCGACCGTCATCGGGAGCGTCCACGAAGCCGCCGTTTTCACGGATACGCTTCATATCGCGGTTTTCGCGCACCTAGGCGTAAATTTTGCCGTCGGAGAAGTCGACGCATCGGGCCAAGGCTGCTTGCAACTCCTTAATGTCATTCTTGGCATCGAGGTTGTTAAACTTGGAGGAGTACACATACGTGCGTTGGATCATGTCGAGGATTTCCATGGCATCCTCGCGGGAGATCTCAAAGATTCCGTCAGCGTCCTGGTGCTTGAACCCCGGCAAAGACTGGATCTTCTTCTGGATCTCTTTGTCAAGGGCACCGATTTTCTCGGGTTTACCAGCCTGATGTCCTACGGGGAGGATACGCTGTTGGGGCTTGAGGCTCACCGTGTGCGAAACCTTGATCTTGGAGGTGGCACATGGCTTAATGCCTTTGTCATAACCGATGCAAGGCACGCTATGCTCCATCTTATCCTTGCCTTCCTCAAACCATCGGCGCAAGTCTTCGTCCAGTTGGTGCATTCGGGTAAGGATCTTGTGGATGGCCGTTGTGGTGTGGAGGCGGGTGACGGCCATGTCCTTCAAGTTGCGCGCACCGTAGAAACGGGCGTGCTGCAATACAGTGTCGGTTTGGAACGTCTTGGGATCGCGGCCATAGAAGAAACAGAGCATGTTCTTGATGGTGATACCGCGGTCGAGGATGTTGCCACCTATGTAGATGTTGGCCAGCGGATGGAGCTTGAGCTCGCCATGCTTCTTGTCGAGCATATTCTTAACGTCGGTGTCAGAGTTCACAACCTTTACATGGATATGCTCTTCATCGAACATCCCTTTCAAGAACTCCTTCACTTCTTCCAGTGAAGGCATCTTGGTGTCAATCAGCCCTTGGGCAACGCCCTTTTGGTTGGAGACGGTAAAGCTATTGTAAGCCATCTTAAGGGCTGTAGCCACTCGTTGGTCGTTGTTACCTTTGAGATAGGCATCTATGTCGCCCAAAAGTCGCTTGATCAGCTTCTTCTGATACTCGTGGTCGTCCTTGCTAATGTCAACATGGAACAATGCACTCGTGTAATATTCCTCGCCCTCTTGGAGGTTACGAATGGCAGTAGCCATAAGATAAGATGCCAGCGAATAAGTAAGTCCTAAGATGTTTTCCGAGGAGATTGGGGCGGTCAAATAGCGTTGATATCCTGAGCCAAGCACTTGGATACATTTTGGCGTAACGGCACAGAATAGCTCGTGGTACATTGAGTCGTCGTTTTGCGACTCCTCAAAGAATTGCTTACCACCAATGTATTTGTCATGGGTGGGGACTAATCGGGTAAACCGTGGCTTGAACGAGAGCACGTGGCCATCCTTAAGGTAGAGCTCCTCATCGGGTTGGAGGAATAACGCATAGGGGGTTGCCGTCACCTGAAGGTAAAGGCACTTGGTGAGTTCGCGGAACTCGTCAATCTTTCGTGAGATCACGGCAAGCTTATTTTCAACGTCCTGTGCCATCGGTTTGCCGTGTTCATCCGTTACAGCTTGATTCTTGACCGTAAGATAGTTGCGGCTAGCGAAGTCGGCCTCATCATCCACTACAAGCACCTTCTTATCAAGAAGGAATGGGCACTTGTGACGGAACAAGCGCAACAAGTAGTCCATGTTGGTCGCTTGCTTCATGCAGGCGATGATGATCTTCTGGCCGTTGGTGGTGTAAGATTTGGTAATACCCTCTTCCTTAAGCTCGTGGATGTCGTAGATGCGCACAACTGGCACTCCTGGCTCATGCTTCTCCTCGTCAAACGGTTCAAAGTCCTTTTCAAGGCGTTTCACCGTCTGGTCGAGCAGCGCGTTGGTACCTTTTGTAAGGATAACGGCAATGTCGATGCCGCGGTCGAAGGCAAGACCTATGATGTTCTCAAACGTGTCGGTTTTGCCGCACTGGATTCGTCCTAATAGTAACCCTGGATCGGTTGCGTTCGGGCCGTCGGCCAGCAAGTCGCTGACCGTCCCTTCAATACAATCGCATTTTTCCTTTGTCAGTGGGAAAGATGCATGCGCTTTCATCGTGTCGTAGATGGGCGTTTCCGACGTTGGCTTCGCCCTTAGAGCGTCACGCTCGGCGATAAGTTTGGGGTCGATAGGCAACCCAAACTTCTCCAGGGTTTCAATAGTTTTGTCAATATCTTTTAATGTCATTGGTATGGGGGTATTAAGGTTTTTCGGGGATGGTGAGGACTTTGGTGGATTCTTCGCCGAATTGGGAGATGACGCGCACGGCGATGCGGCGCCCGGGCTCGCGGGGGATGGGGGCCGAACGGAAGTCGTAGAGGCGATCCCAAAGCTCGTCATTAAGCTCGAGGCGCAGGGTGTTCTCGGCTTTCTTGCGGGCCGAGGTGGAGGCCACGCTCTGCAAGCCCTTACGCCAAGCCTCAAACTCTTTCTTGGTGCCACCGCAGAAGTATAGACCGCGCACCACAAATCGCTCGCCGTTGTAGTTGTCGTCGATTTCCCAGTAGGCGATATCCTCCACCGAGCGCGGCTTTACCACGTCGCGGATGGGGTCGTAGATATCGAGGCCGCGTATCTCCACGTGTACCGTCTGGCGGTCGTCGCTCTCCACGAGCTGTATGTCGGGCTCGCCTATGGTGATGAACGCGCCGGCGCCCTTGTCCTTTTTCAGCAGTCCGTCCTGCATCAGGTCGTCGTGCATGCGGGCCTTGCTCACCACGTAGGAGCCAAGGTTATAGTCCTTCTCGTTGATATTGTCCTCGAATGAGAAGCCGAGGATTACGAGCCACGACGCGCCCTCGTATTGGGCTATCGGTCGGAACTCTTTCAAGGCCTCGCTGACGGCACGACGGCTGACGGTGCCGAATTTGGGCCCGATATGGAAGTAGGCCAGACGCTCCTTTCCCTCGCCGTCGCGGTAGTAGCCGCGGGCGCTGAGGTAGGGGTTGGCCACCGGCTCGATGTTGTAGAACACGGCCTGCTCCTGCTTGGCGCCGTTGCGTATGCCCGACGCGCGCAGATGGGCGAATATGCGCTCCTGGAACATCTCGGCCTCGCGCTGCTCGTCGTCGCGGTCGAGCTCGTCGGGATTCTTCACGTTGAAACTTTGCAGCGTCTCAACAGTGAACGGCCCGCTCACCCTAAGCCGCTTCTTGTCCACCTCCGGCTGGTCGTAAAGGATCTCCTCCTCGGGTGGCAAGTCGTTGGCAAGCGATTTCAGCGTGATATGCGGCACGGTCTTGTAGACAAACCCTTGGCGGATGTTGCCGTTCTCGTTGTCAAACAGTCGATAGTAAGGGAACGTGGCCGTGGCCAGTCGTTTCTTGGCGATATTCAAGGCGATACGCGACGTGTCGATAGTGATCCACCGCCGACCCCACTGCTCAGCCACAAACGCCGTTGTGCCACTGCCACAAGTCGGATCCAGCACCAAATCCCCTGGATCAGTGCACATCAGCATACATCGTTGGATAGGTTTAGTGGAAGTCTGGCAAACATACTGTTGTGGAGAAGTATCAGCAGTATCATCCCATAGGTTATTTACCTCTTGAGTAGCGAAATCCGAAAAATAATTTACGAAACTAAGGGAATTACCTGTTACAGCGATTCGATTTTTTTGAAAAAGCTTCTCTATTCCTTCTTGATTAGTTCGCCAACTTTTCTTGCCACAAGAATAAACTTTACCCTCATGTATAATATCAAACATACAGGAAGGTGTGTAGCCTACGGAGAACATAGGCCCAAGACAGAATGGTTTAGCGGTTGAGGGGAGTATTGAGGGATTGGTTTTTTCCTCTTTTGTCATGGATCGTCTAGTTCCATCGGGGAATTCCACATATACATATTTCGTTCCAGAGCCTAAACCCTTGTTGATAAAAGCTTTCCGATATTTCATTTGGGATTTATCCTTCCCATACCATAAAATATAATCTGAAACCCCAGGTAAGCCGGTGGCACCTAACGGTGAGGTCTTTTTGAAGGTGATGAAGGAGAAGAAGTTTTCGGAGCCGAAGACCTCGTCGAGGAGGGTGCGGACGAGGTGAACGTTTTCGTCGGAGATTTGGACAAAGACGGAGCCGCTCTCGGTCAACAGCTCGCGGGCGAGCACAAGGCGGTCGCGCAGGTAGCTGAGGTAGGAGTGTATGCCCAGCTCCCACGTGTCGCGGAAGGCCTTGATCATCTCAGGCTCGCCCGAGAGGCTCTCGTCGTTGTCCTTCACGTCGCGGTTGTTGAGCTTCATCTGCCAATTGGAGCCGTATTTGATGCCGTAGGGAGGGTCGATGTAGATCATCTGCACCTTGCCGGCCATCCCCTCGCGCTGCAGCAGCGAGTTCATCACCAGGAGGGAGTCGCCCTGTATCAAGCGGTTGCGCCAATTGGTGTCGTGCTGGTAATAGGAGGTGATGCGCTCCAGCTCGTCGTCAACCACCGTTGGGGGCAGGTCGTTGCCGAACAGCGAAGCAATCTCGGCGGCCTGGGAGTCGGTGCGCAGGGTATAAAGCTGGTTGATAAGCATTTCGGGAGCTACGTTCTCATGCTCATAGAGCGAGCGGGTGTCGATGCGCAGGTCGCTTTGGCGGGTGTCGTCGCTGTCGTTTCGGTACTTGTTGAGCCAGTACAGCTCGGGGTCGCGACCGCGGGTGAACTCGTGCTTAAAGGAGCAGTACTCGCCGTGGGGCGACATCTCCTGGGCCACGCCCTCCTCCTCGCCGGCAAGCTCGGTGGTGGGGATGGCGGTGCGCCGCGCGTCGTCGTGGCGAATGGCTCCTACTGGGGTGAATTTGGTGGTATTGGAATCGCTCATAGTGAGTTGATTTTTTCGATTAGCAATGGGCGGATATTTTCGATGTCGCTTACCTCGAGGAAGTCCCAGGCACCGTATTGGCCCATGTTGTTGGCCGCCGGGATCCAGTACTGTGTGGTATATTTGCGCTTGATGTCCTTAGAACCTGTGAGGTCGTTGGAGAATCCCGAGATCTCGATAATGAGGTTGACGCGGCGACCGTCGGGTGTCTCCACCTCGGCGATAAAGTCGGGAAGGTAAAGATGCTCCTGGGCGTTGTCGATATAGGGGATGCGGAAGTCGAGAAAATGGTTTTTGACGTATTTCTTCACCTGTGGCAACTCGTCGAGTGTCTTGGCCGCGATTTGCTCCCACGAATTGGTGTCGGCCACAACGAGGTTGACGTGGCTCTTCTGCGTGGGATAAGTGGGCTTGGTGGTGAATCCGTAAACGTAGCGCGAGCTTCCCGCGGGATTGTAGTAGTTGAGGATTGCGCGAATCTGGTCGGTGGGCGTGTTGGCCCGGCGTATCCCCTCGTGGATGGCTGTGGCCACTTGCTTGGGGTTCCAGAAGATCACCAACCGGCGCTGCTCCTCGGATCCGTCGCCGCCAAGGATCTCAACCTGAGTGTCATACCATTGCTCGACGATCTTCTTCAACTGGCCGAACAGCTGGAACTCGCGCCCGTGCTCATGATCGGTGTAATACTCCTGGATAAGCCGCTGGGTGAGCACATACACCACATAGGCGTCGCGCAGCTCGCGGTAATCGGTTTTGAGCACACGCTGTTCCTCGCCCACGGGGGTGCGCAGGGTGGTCTCGTCGGGGATCTCGTTGAAGTTGAGCGTGAATTTTGGCTCGTCGGTGAAGTCGGCCTCGATTTTGGATTGCACGCCCTCGCAGCGGTAGCCGATGATGTTGGGGAAGATGATCTCATAGTCGCGGCGCTCTTTCACGGCCTGGATCTTGGTGCGCGGCTTTTGGGGAGTGTGTATACCTCCCGAGCCACCACCCTTGAACGTCTTGAACGGCACTCCGATAATGTGGGCATACTCAGGCGGGAACTTGTAGACCACTTCGCCCTTCTTCATTCGCTTGGCTCGCTTGGAGTCGATGGGGTTGCCGTCCTTGTCGTAGGCGATCAGCTCGTAACTTTGGCGACGCAGAGCACGTCCGGCCACCTGCTCGCAGAGCAATTGCGAACCAAAGGCGCGCACGCCGCAGATGTGGGTGACCGTGTTGGCGTCCCACCCCTCTGTGAGCATTGATACCGACACCACCAGGCGTATATGCTGGCCCAATTTACCCTGTTTGCCCACCGAGTTGACTACCTCGCGCAAGATGTCGCTGTCGGTCAACGCGTCGGCACTTCCCGCGCCGTGCAACGCGGCGTATTCCTTCTTGAATTGGGCAATCTCTTGTGAGAAAATGCGTTTAAACTCATCGTCGACCACCGTTGAAGCCTCGCCGATAGCCGCACTGTCGATCAACAGCGACGGAGCGGGGGTAACCGGCATGCCATTGCGGTAGTTGGAGAAGATCTCAAACTGTCCGTCGCGATACACGGTGTTGCCCTCCGAGTCAACGTCCTCATAGCCGGCCATGTAGCGGAACACCTCCTTTGACACGGTGGTGTTGTTGCACACGACGATAAACACCGGTGGAGCGGTGAAGAGGTTGCCAGCTATCTCATCGGGCTGGCGGTTGCCTTTCTCGTATTTCTGGTAATCGTCGACAAATTGTTGGAGGGCCATGCTCAACAGCGAGGGGATGTGAGGCATACGCTCGCCAATGGGCTTTATTATTCCCCTCTTCTCGTCCTCACGGTCCTCTTTGCGCTGCTTTTTCACGCCCTTGCGGGGCAACTCCTTGTAGATGTGCTGGTAGATGTTGCGAAGCACTGGCTCGGAAAGTTGGTGGGAGGTGTCGATCGATGGCATGAACGGAATCTTTACTAAGCCGCTCTCGATGGCGTCGACCAGGCCAAAATCGGTGACCACCCAAGGGAACAGCGAGTAAGGAGGATAGCCCGAGCCTTGCAGATAGTAGGGAGTGGCCGACAGGTCGTAGACCTCCTGCACTTTGTAGCCTAAGGCTTTCATCTGGCGGATCCCTTCGTACCACACCATAGCTTTCGAGTTCTCCTCCTGGCCCTCCTGCTCCTCGTCGGTTTTCGCTTTTTTTTCGGAAGCCTTGGGAAGGTAGCAGTGGTGAGCCTCATCGTTGATCACCACGATACGCTTGCCCTTCATGTTGCGGCCAAGCAGTCGTGAGAGCACCGACGAGTACTCCTCCTTGTCCTTTTGCTTCACCATCTCTCCTCCAGCGAACACCAACTTCCCGTCCATCGGGCTGGCCTTCTTGCCTGTGTAGACCTTCGGTTCAAACTGATGATAATTGGTGATGGTGATTACTGAGTTGAGGCCGCCGAGCAGTCGGGAATATTTCGGCGGGATTAGCTCCCGCTGGTGATAATAATCGAGTTTGTTGAAATCGTTTTGGTGGGAGTTGTCGATTTTCAGCACGCCAAGACGGTCGCGGATGGTGATACCCGGAGCCACGATGAGGAAATGGTCGGCAAAGCGCGTGTCCTGGGGGTTCTCCTTCTTGTTGATATAGTGGTAGAGGATAAGCATTGCCATCACCACGGTCTTGCCGGTGCCGGTGGCCATTTTGAAAGCTGTGCGGGGAAGCACGTCTTCATAGCGGTCGGAAACCGACTGGCGACGTTGGTCGAGGTCGTTTAGGATAGCACGGCCAAGGTTGGGGTCGCGAGGGGCCACCTCGTTAAGGTAGATGGCGTTCTCAATGGCCTCGCGCTGACAGAAGAAAAGCGATCGGTTAAGTTCACGCTCGGGGTTGTTGAACCAATAGTCGAGCAGGTCGCGGGTAGCACGGTTCACCTTGGGATAACCTTTTTCACGCCACTCCTTCACCACATCCCGCAATCCGTTGATAAACGGAGCGTTATCGTCATCGATAGGGACATCCTCACCCGAAAACACCTCAAGCTGGTCGGAAGCGTTAGGTACCACCGTGAGATTGGGTGAATAGGGACGGCGCCCCTCAAGAATCTGCGAGTAGTCGAGGTTGCCGTCCATAGTGGCACCGTAATGCCAACGCGGCTCCTCGTAGGGGTTATTTAGTATAGGGCTTTTCTCTCCCATGGCATAGCTTTTCCTCCTCACTGTGCCTTGGGTGAGCGATGATTGGTTCAGGGTTAAATAAAAGCGCAGGCACTGTTGCTTGTTGCAGTCCTGTGCTTCGAGGCTTGCGACGGCCTATCCAACCAGGACGGCAACGCAGAGCCTGCACTTAGGCGTATATCAAACCACTTACCTACCTGCATGGATAGATAAGCGGTAGATATAAACATACCTACCGCAAGCATCTACCGTTGCATTGTCTTTCGTTGGATTCGAGTGTCGCAATTTCGAAGCAAAAAGACAAGCGTCAAGTAAACGCTTTCAATATGTCAGCACCCACCCGCTTCCCCGTTGCGAGGCTCTGCGGGCGCAATGCGATGACAAAGTTAATCATTTTAATTATACAATAAACTTTTCAAAACAAAAAAGGTGGAAAAAATCGCCGGGCCATTGAGATAGGCTATTGAGTCGCTATTGTGCTATTGGGAGAGGCAGCCGTCGCGGGGAACGGGTAACGGCCGTCGTAGCAAACGGCGGGGATCGGGTAACGGGCGCGAGGCGAACCGCGGAAGACGGGGGCCTGTGGCGGGAGAGGTTTGAGATCCTGGGAATAACTTTCTAGGATATAGGTTGTTACAAGCAAATCCTCAGGTCGTATAGGTCACTCGGTGACTTTGGCTCCGTGGAAAGGGTTTTGGTGGGTCGGGAAATAATGTGTAATTTTGGGGGCTAGAAAATAAATGCCGATGAAAAAGGAGATTTCGCTAAATACTCCCATCGAGGAGATGGTGATGCCCGACAAGTTGCGTCGCCGCCTGCAGATGCTTCGTTGCTTCACTTTTGGCGAGGCGATGCGTCAGGATTATCGACAGTGGGACGATGTGAACGTGAAGGTGGTCAACGCCATGAAGCGGTTCAAGCAGGAGTATGCCAATGTGTACACTTCGCTGCTTGGGTCGTCGGCCGAGGCTCCCCAGCAGTGTGTGACGTGGGAAGAACGGCGTTTTTACGTGGCCAACAATATCCTGAACGCGTGCATAGCTTCGGGTCAACTGGAGATACCCACCGACGATCCTACGGAGCTGTTGGAGATGGCCATGAACGACGTTATACGAGCCGCCGACGTGTTCCTCGACGCGTTCGCTAAGTCGTCCAAGATCGCTGGGATGGAAGAGGTTCACGTTGAGGATATCCCGGATGACGATGATGACGACGATTCCGACACCGAGCCTATAAATGAACCCGCGGAGGAACCCGCGGAGGAACCCGTGGAGGAACCCGCGGAGGAGCCCGCGGAGGGAGAGGTGCCCCCTACCCTCGCTCTGAAGAAAGGCGACTGGATAGAAATCACCCGACGCACGGCCAAGGACCATCGCGGCCATCAAAGCTACAAAGTGGGCGATCGCATGCGCGTGGTAAAGGTGATTCCCGAAGGCGAAGGGCAATCGTTGCTGCATTGCTCGCTACGGGGAAAGACGGTGAAGGTGCGCTCGTCGCGTTTTGAGTGGAAGGTATTGGAAAAGCCTCAAAAGTGAGTTTTGGCCAGTTCCATAGTTTGTACATAGGTTGGCGGTTGTCGATTCCGGATGATCGCCCGGCTGTGAATCGCCCCACGGAGCAGATAATCCACTCACTGGAGAAGGGGCTGGAGGGGAGCCGTATGCTTCGGCGCAAATACAAGTTGTGGGAGGAAACCCACGGATGTTGTATCTACTGCGGACGTGAGATCACAGCCGAGGATTTTGTCTACGGGGCTCATTCCGACATTGAGCATATCATACCCCAGGCGATGGGCGGACCGTCGACACTCGACAATCTGGCCTGCTCTTGCCGGGAGTGCAATCACGCCAAGGGTGACCTCACGGCCATGGATTTCATGCTTACGCGGGTGCCAGCCGAGGTGGCGGGTTATCTGCGCAGGCTGCGCTCGCTGGCCACCGAGGGGCTCATCTCATCCATTAAGTACAGAAGATTGACCACGCCTTTCGCGGCGCTATAGAAGGGCGTTGTTAGTTGTTAGTGGTTAGTGGTTAGTGGTTAGTTGTTAGTGGGGGGATGTCGTGTAATCGAGTGACCGAAAGCACGAATGTAGGAGTAAACGACAAGTCGAATAAACTAGTAAACGTAGGAATAAGAAAATCCCCGTCGGGCGAGGTGCCTGACGGGGATTCCGTTATCTTAGCTATTATACTCAACTAATACTTGATACTTGCTTTGTCGCCACGTTGCTCAATGTAGACACCGGTGGAGGGCGCCGAGGGCAGCTGGCGTCCCATCACGTCGTAATAGTGCACGGGGGCGTCGCTATCGGTGGAGTCTTGGAGGACGTCGTCGATGCCGGTAGTCTCTTTGAGGGTATCCCAGTTCCAGCCTGCGCCTTCGGTGCCATCGGTGCCGGGATCGGTTTCGAGCCACAGTGCGTTAGCCTTGACAGCGGCCGCAAGCGAGTTAGCACGGTCGGTGACGGTGTTTCCATCGGAGGTTGAGGCTACAGTGGGCCACTTGACGGCGTCGTATGTTGCGGCGGTTTCCATCGTCTTGGCAAGGGCCACAACCTCGTTGAGGATGGTCGCGAGCTCGCTGGTGGCGTCCACGCCTGTTGTCGAAGCCTTGGGACGTCGTGCAGTGGCGGCTGAGTCGTCGTCGGCGGTGTCCTCCGAGAAGTCGTGGATGAAGTACTGGAACAACGTTGTCAAGCGGCTGCGGAACCAAGCGTTGGAGTAGAGATTCTGCAACAATACGCCGTTATAGTCAGTGCGGTCGATGGTTAGGAGCGATTTGCCAGCGTCGCCCGAGGCAAAGGAGTTGTTGAAGCCCCAGACGGGACCGAGTTTCCACGTGCCGTCATACCACATGTAGAAATTGGTCTCATAAGCATCTTTGCAATCCATCAGCTCGTTGACGATCATGAACATGGCTGCTTGCTCCATGTCGATGGTCGTCTGCCAATCGTAGTTGTACATGTACTCGGAGGCGTTCTTGGCAGCGTTACTTAGGGCTGTTATAGCGGTGGGGATAGCCGCATTGATCTCGTTCCAAGTTATTACCTTGCCTGAGGGGATCTCATCGGGTGTATCCGAGGAGTAGTCGCCAAGCTCGGGCATCTGGGATACGACCCAGTGGGTATTGTCGTTAGCCCACGAGTAGCCGTATGCGTCGGACGAGCCGTTAACGTCAACCTCCCAGATCCACGTGTCGCCAGCCTTGTAGCCGGTGGTCTCGTCGTCGGCGATGTTCAAGCGGTCGTCGGCCACACGGATGTTCTCACCCAAGAAATAGAGTCCGTAATACGTTCCGTTGACAACCAGCTCAACAGGCATCATCGCGGGTGCCCACTCCATACCGATAGCCTCGGCTATGCGGTGGCCGGCGTAATTGGACAGCAAGCCGTAGGCCGCGTCCTGCTCGTAGGGAATAAGGGTGAAATGCTTGGATTTCTTCTCGTTGAGGCTGAAAGGTTTCTCCTTGGTGCCGAGTTTCAGCTTGTAGCTACGCTTGGTGGCGGTGGCGAAGTCGCTGCCACGCCCCTTGATCTCGCTGGAGGCAACGGTAAGGGGCGTGTGGCCCTCCTTGGTAACGTCGTCGAAAATCACTGTCACGCCCTCGGTAGTTTTGCCGTAAGCCACTTGCGAGAGGTCGCCCGAGGGGAAGTTGATTGCCACAACTGGGAGCGTATAAGAGATGTATGCGTAAGTCTCGGGGGTAGCGTAGTCGGGCAGAGTGGCGGCGGCGGTGGTGTCACGCTCCGGCTCGCTGTAGTCGCCTGTGGTATAGTCGCCCCATTGGGTGCGGAGCCACGACAGGCGGTTGCTGAGGTAATCGGTGACAGTAGCCAAGTCGCCCAGCACGTCGCTATTATCAGCCACGGCAGTGGGATTGGTGGCGGTATAGTTGTTCAGCGGGTCGTTGTACTGCACGGGCAGAGGCTGACCGTTCCAACGCTTGGCGTCAACCTCAGCCGCCGTCTGAATCTTGGTGGCGAAAGCCGACATTTCGCTCACGAGGTCGCCATACTGCTTCTGCATGAACCACAGGAACGAGGGCTTAACCTTGGCCATGAACGTCGACATGTTCACCATGTCGGTGATCCAAGTGTTGCCGTAGGTGTCGCAGTCGTAGAAATACTTGTTGTAGGTAGAAGCGAAG
The DNA here is from genome assembly GCA_021205635.1 of Bacteroidales bacterium. Taxonomy (GTDB): domain Bacteria; phylum Bacteroidota; class Bacteroidia; order Bacteroidales; family Muribaculaceae; genus JAJPXC01. The sequence goes on from JAJPXC010000031.1 coordinate 14,367, forward strand.
GCGTTGCCGTGGTCCCAAAGGGGTGAGAAGTGCCACTTTTGGTCGGTGCCTCGGTCACGGAACATATAGGTGGAGCCGTGATAGGACTCCCAGTGACCCAGAATTTCCTCTATAATATAGTAGCGGGCGGCGTCGTCGAGATCCATGTAGCTCCACAGCGTTGTCGACTTGCTCTTGACAAGCGAATGCATGGTGGAGAACTGATCGGTGACGAATTGCGTCTGCACCGAGCTGTAAATCTCGGGAGTGTCGGGTGTAACCCACACGAGGTCGTCGCCCGTGTCGCCAGTGTTAATTGCGATAGTTGTGTCGTCCTTGTAGTTGTCAAGCTCGATCAGGTAACCGCCGGAAACGAGGTTGCAGTCGGTCACTTCGTCGTCCAACTCCTGGATGTCGACACGGCCGTCGCCCACGCGAATCGACTCGGTCAAGAAGTACAAGCCGCGATAGTTGCCGTTGATCACCACCTCGATAGGCTCGATGCGGGGAGTCCAGGGCAGTCCCATTTTCTCGCCGAGGTTGAAGCCCACGAAGTTGCGCAGGAAGCCCAGATAGTCGTCGCTTTGGTTGAGCAATGCCCAGTGCTTCGACTTCTCGCCGTTGATGTTCATGGAACCGAAGTTTTGCTTCTTGTCCAATTTCAGTTTGAAAGGCTTCTTGGAGAAACCCGTACGGGTGTAATTGCCGCGGGGCTTGATTTGCAACGCAAGGGGTGACGTTGCGCTGCCCACGTTGGTGAATTTAGTGTCCAACCCGTCGGGAACCACCAGGTAATAGTCGGCATATTTAAAGTAGTCCTTCCCTTGAAGGTCCTTGTCGATGGCGCTAGAGTTGAGCGCAGCCTTGGTGGCGTCGGTGTACACATTAATATACATAACGGGGAGTGTGCCGGTAATCCATTCCGAGGGCTCATTGAAATCGGGGAGCGCTGAGATTGACTCCTTAGTGACGGTCATCGACGAGCCGTTGTAGGTGATGGTGTAGATGCCGGCGTCGGTGATGTTAAAACAGCCACCCGAGCCGTTGAACGTGTATGTGCCTGCGTTGTTGGTGGAGGTGTCGTTGTTTTGAGGACGATACACTCCGCTCCAATTGTCATTGAACCCCTGGCTTGCCCAAATGAAGTAATATGTGCCGTATCCGCCCCAATAGACGGTCTTGGTGTACTTGCCGTTAGCGTCGGCGTAGATAGGTTGGCCACCCCAGTGGTCATTGCCGCAGTTGTACCAGAAATAGACGCTTGTGGTGGGCACCACGGGATCGTCATCGTCGTCGTCACCGCCACCGCCGCTACTGCCAGCGGTGTTTACGGTGAGCGTGGCCGAGGAGGGGTCGAATGAGAAATCGTAGGTGCCGGTAGCGATCACAAGATTGCTGTCGCCATTAGTTACAGAGGAGGATGCGGTTCCAGCGATTGTAAGGGTCCCCTTGCCGTACCAACCGTTATTGATTTGAGTGCCGTTTTTAAGCACACGTATACCGAATTGGGCACCGCTGTTTGTCACAGCCAATCCTGTCGACACCCACAGGGAATTGCTTTCGGTAAGCGCATAGTTTGACCATGTACTGCTGGTTAGCGTGCCCCAGATGTCGTAGGATATTACGTCCTCGGTCTGATCGTTGCCTTGCCAGGCGCTTAGCGAGGAGTAAGGGGGATTCTGCTTTCCTTCCACGCCGCTATTGGAGACGAAATTGTACACTGCTCCGTCGACGAAATAAAAATCGCAAGTTTGGGAGGTGCTGTTCCACTCCCCCTTGTTTGTGAAAATAACGTAATCGGGAGCCGACAATGGTTCCCATTTGTATAGGCCTGTACTGGAATCTTGGTCGAGAGCATTGGAGAATGTACCCGTGTTGCTGCCCCACCAGTAATAGGCGTAGACGGCACCCCAACTCGCGGTGTCGTCGTAATAGATGCAGTAGGCCCAAGATTGGAGCGCGGCCACGAGGGCCAAAAGGGTAAGAGCTATCCTGTTCATGAACTAATGTAAGTAGATTGGTTAACTGATAAGTAATAAGTCGTGTAAGTGAAGAACACTTGGAATTTTGTCCCGCAAAGTTAAACATTTTTACCTATATCCACATCTTTTTAGCTAATTTCCCTCGATTTAGCCGACAAAACGCCATATTCTATATAATTCCCCCCGAGCTTAACACAAGCGTGCAAGAGAGTTAGGCTCCGTTCCACAAAAGCCACGAAGATCATTAACCAGTCCTAAAGCAGCACACCAGCTGCTCAACTAGGGCAAAGACGCGCGGGTAATCTGGGAAATAGCGAGTAGGCGTAGACGCAGCCCTAGGGGGAGTAGCCGGCTAATCGGCGAGCTTGATTTGGCAGTCGTCGAGGCTTTCGATTACCGCAAGCGAGAAATGGGGGATGCCCAGGCGGTCGAGCATCTTACCTCCTTCCTGAAAAGCCTTCTCAATCACAAACCCCATCGCCTCAATCTTGGCTCCTGCCTGCTGGCACAAGTCGAGCACGCCAGCGGCCGCGTTACCGTTGGCCAGGAAATCGTCAATGAACAGCAACCGATCCTCGGGACCCAGGTACTCCTTGGACACGCACACCTGATAGTCGCGGTTCTTGGTGAACGAATGCACCGTCGACGTGTACTGGGCATCCATCGTGCTTGGCGCTTTCTTCTTCACGAACACCACCGGCACGTTCAGCAAAAAGCCCACCATGATCGCCGGGGCGATTCCGCTAGCCTCGATAGTGATTACCTTGTTGATGTCGAGCGAGGCAAATCTCACGACAAACTCACGCCCAATGTGGAACATCAGGTTGGGGTCCATTTGGTGGTTGACAAAGCTGTCCACTTTCAGTATGCCGCCAGGGAAGCAACGACCCTCCTTGAGGATACGTTCGCGCAGTTCCTGCACGCAGTTGCGATAATACATGAGATGTTGTTTTGTCCACAAAGATACTGATTTTTCTAATATAAACGCAGGACACGTATGAAATCGCTCCACTTCCATCAACGGAGGAGAATGTTAAATAAGTGTTAAACAGAATGTAGACGCTGTTAATCTAGGTAAAAAAGGCTACATTTGTGAAAATTTAATCACCTTAATTACTCACCTTTAAACTGTACCATCACATGCAAGAACCTCCTGTAATGGCCGCTCCTGTAGAGTCAACAAGCAACTGCAAAATTAATCAATTGATTTGAAGAACACTCT
>JAJPXC010000113.1:0-31736 GCA_021205635.1 Bacteroidales bacterium
TGCCGAAATCTTATTTACCGAAAACTTATGAAATTTTATTTGCAGATTACAGATGGCCGTCCAAGGCCGGCCCCCCTAGGCTGCGCGAGATGGCCGTCCAAGGCCGGCCCCCCCTAGGCTGCGCGGACCCTTGTTACTAAAGAGTTAAGGAATTTAAAAGACTATAAAAGATGTTAAATAATATAGAATTGGGACGGAGGGTTAAGAATTGTGTTTAAATTTGTGATTAATTAGAAATTTTAAATAACACAATATCATAAAATTCTTATATCAAAAACCCTTGTAATATGAAAAATTTTCTAGTGAACAGAGGTGTGGTTGCGCTCTGCGTGGCTTTTGTTACGTGTTTTGGCGCCTATGCTAATGGCTTGGAGGACACTACTGAATATTCACCGCTGACAATTGGGGATAAGGAGATGATTTTGAGCCAACGGTGGGCTGTTGCTCTGTCGCAAAGCGACAACGGGGATTACGCGGGTGCGTTCGCTGTGACTGACGATGTGGTGTATGTGCTCGACGCGTCCAACGGGGGTAAAAAACTTGACCGATATAATGTGGCTACAGGCGAGTCGCTGGGCTCGCTTTCAATTGTTTATGGGGATGGCATTACCGATCCGGAACTTGACTTGTCGCAGGTGGGTGTCGACGACGACGGCACGCTCTTTATATCCTACAAATCCACCTACACCGGCTACGCACCCGTAATGTATCTGGATATAGTGGATAAGTCGACAGGCGCAGTCACGGAACGAAAGACTTATCAGCTGAAGGACATGCGCAACGATACCGAGGAATTTAAGTCGTACGGCTTTTCCCAACCGCGGGTTATAGGTTCGCTTGCCAGCGGGGATTACACTGTGTCCCTTATGGAGAAAGGCGGCGAATTGGTGGCGAGCAATGAGACCTATGCGGGAACAGCGCCGGAACAAACTATCTCGTTGGGGTTCTACACCTATAGCGCAGGTGTGTTGGTGAAATCGATGCACCCAGGATTGGAGGGGTTGTCGCCCGATGATAATTTCTCGGGTTTTCCCACTCCGCAATCCACATCCAATAGAGACTGGATTTATATCGTTGACGCTCACGGCAAGCAGGCTTGCACTTACCGATTGATTAACGAATCGGTCAAGTCATTGGAGTGTTTCGACGATGAAATCTCGGGCGGTAATGGGTTGTGTTTCTTTGAGTTGAACGGGCAGCAATTGTTAGTACAAGGGATAAGTTGCGGCACTGAGGTGTCACGATGGCGATTGAGTGCTTGGCCATCGGAATGCGCTGGTTCATACAAATTGATTGGCACGGATGATTTCCATAAGCTTGTGGACTTCCCGGCGAGCGAGGTAGGCTTGGGAACTAGCCTGGCAAACAACCCGGCGACCTTGTGCCAGGCGCGCCAAGTGAGTGATAAAGGTGAGATCTTCCTTTATTCCCCAGGCTCGGGACTGGCGTGCTATGACCTCAAGGAAGAGGGTCAGGAGCCGGTAACTCCCCCGAGCGGTGGAGGGGGTAATCTCGATGACGACACCCAATATTCCAACCTTGTGATCGGTCAGAAGAACACCACCTTCGGGCAGCGCTGGGTTGTCGACCTGTCGGAGGGCGACAACGGCGAATACGCGGGTGCTTTCGCGGTGTCGGGCGAAGTGGTGTACGTGCTCGACGCCTCTAATGGCGGTAGGTCGCTCGTTCGCTATAATGCCGATAATGGCGCGGAATTGACCCCTCTGACCGTCACCTATCCCGACGGTATTTCCGATCCGGGCTTGACGCTTTCGCAAGTGGGCGTGGACGACGACGGCACCCTATTCGTGTCCTACAAGTCTACCTCCACCACCAACGATCCGTGGCTCTATTTGGATCTAGTAGACACGACCAGCGGCGTGATTAGCCAAAGGATGTCGTATCAGCTGAAAAATATCCGCGCATATCCTGAAAACACGTTTACTTCATGTGGGTTCTCAACACCGCGTGTCGAGGGGTCGTTGCTTGGGGGTAACTATACCATATCCATGCTGGAAAATGGCGGCGAACTTTTGGAAAATAGCACTCAGACGTACGCTAATGTAACGGCTGCCGAGACTCTCTCGCTATGCCATTACCAATTTGTCAACGGAGCGTCGGTTAATTCCTATAATCCTGCCTTGATGGGATTGTCGCCGAGCGATAATTACTCGGCGTTCCCCACACCTCATTCGCTGGTTGAAAACAAGAGGGTGTACCTGGTTGACGCTTACGGCAAGAGGGCGATGATATTCCGCTCGGCCAACGATGATTCGACAGCAGCCGAATATTTCGGGTCCTCGGCCGATGAAGAGGGAGAGGATGGCTATGAGGATCTCTCGGGTGGCAACGGGTCGTGCCATTTCACGCTTAACGGCCAGACGCTGGTGGTTCAGGGCATCAGTTGCGGCACTACAGCGGCTCGCTGGCGGTTGAGCACATGGCCCTTGGAGTTGGCCACCAACAACAAGGCGTTTTCGAGCGCCGATTACCAGAAACTCGTCGATTTCCCGGCCTCCGAGGCTGGTTTGGGCACCAGCACGGTTTCCAATCCCGCCACTTTGTGCCAGGCCCGCGTGGTAAATGGCGTGGGGGAGGTATATATCTATTCTCCTGGCTCAGGCTTGGCCCGTTATGACCTTGGCGAACCGATGTCCAACTCGGCTCTTTGGCCAGTTGCTGAAACTTGTCCGTTGCTTGCTGTCAACTGTCACTCCGTGACGCTTTCGGAGGCGTGCCTAATCCAGGTAATGACACTGGACGGCCGTATAGCTTGGTCGTGTAGCTCCGAGGCGGGGGTCGTAATTCTCCCGGCCTCGCTCCGAGGCTTCCACATCATTCAAGCCCGCAGTCTCTCCTCGGGCCATACTCAAGCCACGAAAGCCATCCTCTAAACCAGGCATAGGTAAAACGAAAAGGGGCTGTACCAAAATTTGCGCAGTCCCTTTTTTGCTATTTTGATGTGGGTATTATTGGCGGGCGATGCGGTTGGCGAGTGCGACGGCTTTGGTGATGTGGTCGCAGATGTTTTCGCTACCGATCAGAGCGTCGATTTTAGCGTGCTCCAGGGCTTCCTGGACGTTGGGGTTGACACCTGATAGGACAACCTGGATTCCTTCGCTCTGTGAGGATTTAATGAGGATTTCGAGGTTGTGTAAGGCGGTGGAGTCGATGAACGGTACCTTGCGCATGCGGATGATACGCACTATAGGTTTGTCGACCATGGATGTGCGCATCAGCTCGTCGAATTTGGTGGCGATTCCGAAGAAGAACGGCCCGTCGATCTCGTAGACGCTCACGCCTGGGGCGATGTCGAGCACCTCGTGGGTTGTGGCCTCGGTGCCTTCAGCCACGTCCAATTGCTCGCCGTAGACTCGTATCTGGGTGTTCTCGGTGACGCGGCGCAAGAAGAGGACGATAGCGAGCAGCAATCCGATTTCAATGGCGATTGTAAGGTCGAATATCACCGTGAGGAAGAATGTGAGCAGGAGCACTCCCACGTCGCCCTTTGGCGATTTAAACAGGCTCACGACGGTGCGCCAAGCGCTCATGTTGTATGCCACGACAATAAGCACTGCGGCGAGGCATGCCATGGGCACGAGGTTGATCATCGGCATCAGGAAGAGGAAGATGAGCAGCAGGACGACAGTGTGGACGATTCCGGCAACGGGAGTGCGTCCTCCGTTGGTAATGTTGGTCATCGTGCGGGCGATAGCGCCGGTAACGGGGATGCCTCCGAAGAACGGCACGACGATGTTGGCCATTCCTTGGCCGATCAACTCGGTGTTGGAATTGGTGCGCGAGCCGGTGATACCGTCGGCGACGGTGGCCGAAAGCAGTGATTCGATTGCGCAGAGCACCGCGATGGTGAACGCCGAGGGCAGCAGGGCGTTGATGGTGGTCATCGACAGCTCGAATCCGTGGGGCGTGGGCAGGTCGGTCGACATTGAGCCGAACCGCTTGCCGATGGTGTCGACAGTGAACCCGGGCCATATCATCGAGGCGAAGTAGCACCCCAATGTGACGAGAATAATGGCCAATAAGGCTCCGGGTAGTTTCTTGGAGATTTTAGGTGCCGTGATAATAATCGCAAGCGACACTACTCCCACGGCTAGGGTTGACCAGTCAATCGAGCCTAGGTTGCTCAGATACATTCCCCATTTTGGGATAAACTCGCCAGGAAGATCCTTTAGTCCAAGTCCCAGAAAATCGTTTATCTGCGTAGAGAATATTGTAAGGGCGATACCCGCGGTGAACCCAACGACAATTGGGTAGGGGATGAATTTGATCACAGTGCCCAGATGGAACAATCCCATCAGCACGAGTATTAATCCGGCGATGAACGTGGCGATGGCCAGTCCGGTGAGACCGAATTGCATTATAATATTGTAGACGATAACGATGAATGCGCCGGTTGGGCCGCCGATTTGCACGGAGCAGCCACCGAAAGCGCTCACCATGAAGCCTCCTATAATGGCTGTCAGAAGGCCGATTGTGGGGCTCACGCCCGAAGCGATACCGAAGGCGATGGCCAGGGGGAGTGCTACAATGCCCACCACGACTCCTGCCACGAGGTCTTCTTTGAATTTTTTGGCGTTGTAATTGGAGATTGCCCCTGCTAATTTGGGGCGGAAGTCAATTGCACCTGTCAATGTCATAATGATGAATGTGTCTGTGCGAGGGGCGTCAATCTATGTGCTGTAAGCGTCTGAAGAGTCGTCGTTGCCCCTCGGGGATTTAACCTAAAAATCTTTAATACCTTAATCAGCCGCGAAGATACAAATTTTAACGGAATATTAACACATCCCTCAACGTTATTGTCACACTCTTCTTTTATTCTTTTATCCTTTCATCCTTTGCTCCTTTAAAGCTGTTTTTCCGGTCCTTTCTAAACAACAAAGACGCTGCCTCTCGGAGCGTCTTCGTAATAAGTCTTTTTTACAGACCTATGAAAAAACCTAACATAAAACACATTATAGCTTGAAGTAGCTATTAAACTAACAATCTATACTAACCCTAAAACATGAAATTAAGTGAACCGATAACACAGTATGATAAACTTTCTAAGCGCAAAGGTAATGCATTCTGTGCTGTGAGTTACCACGTTATAAGGGGTATATAAACATTTTTTTAATTGTATAGTTTTGTTGTTGTTGATAGTCAGTGTTTTATGTGCGGGTGTTGAATTGATAAATCTAAACCTTTCTCAGCGTCATTCTCCCAAAATTTCGTAATTTGTAGAGTTGATGTAGTAGAAAGAAAGGTAGGGTTTGCCCTCTTTTTCGGTGCGCTCGGCGATTTTAGCGCGGTAGTCGGCGATGCGATCGGCGAGGGAAGTGAGCTCGGCTTGACCTTGGGCCTTGCGCTCGGTTTCGCACCCGCTTTCGCAGTCGCTCATGGTCTTGGCTTGCTCCTCAAGCTGGGCTATGACGGTGGAGTCGATACGTTCCTCAACGAGTACGCCAGTTACACGGATGGGTCGGTGGATGGTTTCTTTGGGGAAGTAACCACCCATTTCGGCTGTTGCCTCGCAACGGATCAGGTTGCCGTCGGAAGCACCGGCGACGAAGGCTTTTCGGCCACCGTGTTTGCACAGGTGTGAGCATACGCCCTCGATGGTGACGGTTTGGCCAACGAGGGAGTCGGGGGCGGCTAGCAAGGCGTCAACGGACAGGGCCTCTGGCTCGGCGATGTCGGCTTGGGCTTTGTCTTTGCTGGAACTGCCGCAGGCGGTCATGGCGACCGCTAGGATCGCGGCGGAGAATAATTTCAGGAATTTCATGTGGATATTTTGTTGATTATTAAATTTTTAACGATTTCTGCAAAGGAGGAAAGGGATGAAGGAGTAGAGTCCCAGGAAGAGGGTGATTACAACGGGGAGTAACTGGTGAGCCGCCCCTGGTCTCAGCTGGGTTGGTTCGTCCAAGAGCTGGCTCTCCCGGGCTGCGCGGGATGGTCGTCCGAAACCCTCAGTGAAGAGGAGGATGAGGGCGAGAATGAGATTGAGGAAGAGGGCTCGCCATGACCAGTGGGAGTAGCGAGGATAGGCCAGAGAGTCGCTTGTTGAGGCGAAAGTGAGGATATAGGGGAAGATCCAGGCCTGGGCTTTGTCGACGGTTGATTTCTCGTTGTGGTAGAAGTAGCAACCAAGGCGTTTGAGCGAGCGGGAGTCGACCGCGCTCCATTGGGAGCCGCTGGCATCTTGCGCGCGCACGACAATGTTGAAGAGGTTGCCCATCAACGTGATGCGTTGGGAACGAGGATCTACGCGAGGAATTTCAAGTTGTCGCACCTGATATCCTGGGATGTCTATGAAATAGCTATTACCCTCAGTGTCAACCATGAAGGCCACGTGTGTCGGGTCCATGGCCTCAAGGATGTAAGCTTTGTCGGCATGGACTCCCTCGGGGAGTTTTACTCGTGTGAGATAGGGCCTTCCTGCTTGCTGCTTGAAATGGAAGAGTTGGCCTTCGGAATCGATGAGCATGTATCCGTCATCGCGCTGCTTGCGTGCTGTAATGTCGGCATTTGCGTCATGGATCGGGGGCACGAAACCGGCGATGCGGAAGGCCTCGGAGAAGCGTTGAGAGCGCTGGGGGTTAACCTCGCCGGTAGCCATGGTGATAAACTCGACCCTGCCGTCATTGAGCATGCGCATAGCCTCTTTAGGATCCTCCAAATCGGCGCGGAGGGGCATTGATTCCATGATGAGATAGAGATCGGGTTGTACCTTGACGATGTCGCGGGGCGAGGATGTGAGGATCACCTCGGAATGTTTCAATGCGGGTACCGTAACTTCCTGGCCTTGAATGGTATCGGGTAATTGTTCGCGGGCCATGAGGTCGCGGTAGTAGGTTTGAGGCAATAGAGAGTCGCGTTGCTCGCGGGTGAGCCCTTCTGCCAAGGATTCATTGGCTGAGTTTAATGTCTTGATTATTGGGCGATTATCATCGCCAATCATTGACCATACCCATGAATTTGACACAGGCGACCAGGCCATATAAGGCTCGCGCTTAGCCTCAGGAGTGAGCAGAGAGTACAGCCAAGGCAAAAACCAGCTTAACACGGTGATTGCCAAAAGATAAAATACTATTTTGGATGCAGTTTTCATTAGTCTTGTAGGCCCTCCTTAAACCTGTAGACCGAGCGGTAAGGCAAGGCCAAAAGAATGATTACCAAAAGGATGAGTGCTCCCATAGCGCCCCAATAAGCCTCGGGGGCGGGTTGCATGAACAGCACGCAGGCAATGCCCATGGCAACGAGCGCTATGATGATTCGCATTGCCCAACGTCCCTCCAGGCATACGCTAGCGGTAAACAGGTAGGCTATGTAACCGGCTAGATACCAAGGGAGTGAGGTGATAAAGCATCTACTCACCAATTCATGAGGCAAAATTGTGGATTGGTAGATGGCGACGGCACCGGCGGTGAATGCCCAGATGATAGACAACTCGATAACGCCAAGTAGTATCATCCATAGAATCAGGCGATTAGTGGGATAGGGAAGGTGAAGGGTGAGTTTGAGGCGTTTATGGCTCATCTCGGGTGCCATTTGAGCGACGCCGAGGGCCACACCGATTGCTAAAGGCACATATTTTAGTATGTCAAGGAATGTTTGGTCCTTAAGGAGCATTATAAGCCACACGTGCTCAACGCCTTTGCCTACGACAATGCGCTGGATTGCCAGACATGCGTAGGCGGCGAGCATCAGGGCCGCGGCGAGGCTCACCCAGAAGGCCTTTCGGGTTTTGAGCCATTCTTTATATAGGATTGCTTGGGTCATATGGAGGATTTTAAATCATTAAAGCATACAATCTTTAAAGGGGGAAAGGGATAAAGGAGGAGATGTGGTGAGCCCGCGGTGAGCTGGGGGTCATGCGACCGCCTGGAGACGTTAATACTTGCCTGTGAGGCCGATGAAGGCGTCCTCGAGTGTCATTGGGATCTCTTTTAACTCGCTGGGGTTAAGGTGCTTGGCCTTAAGGATTTGAGCGATTTCCTCCTTTGGGGTGAAGGAAAAGAACTCGAGGGTAGAGCCGAGCATGGAGGGGTTGATAATTTCCTTGCTGTCAACGAGGGGTGTCGACCCGGGGACGGGTCGACTTCCATCCTCCAGGTGGTAGCAGTGGAATGTGCTCATTAGCTCAGCGACAGGCTTTTGGGTGAGGATTTTGCCGTAATCGAGGATTATACAGTCGTCGATGAGGCGCTCCATGTCCTGGATGATATGTGAGGTCATGAACACGGTTTTGTCCTCGGCGCTGACGTATTCTTTCAGGTAGTCGACAAACAGGCGACGATATCCCGGATCGAGACCTAAGGAGAAGTCGTCAAGTACCAATAAATCAGCGTTTTGTGCCAGGATGAGGCCTAAGGCCACTTGCGAGCGCTGGCCGCATGACATGGATGATATTTTCTGGTTGGGAGTAACCTTGAGACGCGACATAAGCTCGTAGTAGGCGTCACGGTTCCATTTGGGATAAAACTTTGAGTAGAAGCGTTCTATCTGGGAGATGGTCATGAACGCGTATTGCACGTGACCCTCTATCAGGAGGGCTATTCGGGCACGGGTAGCGGGGGTGAGGGAGGTGATGTCTTGTCCAAAGATTCGGCACTCGCCGGCGAGGGGCTTCAGGTAACCCATTAAGATGTTGATAGTGGTGGTTTTACCCGTGCCGTTTTTGCCCAAAAGCCCCAATATACGTCCTTGGGGGACGTCAAACGAGAGATTCTCGTAGATCAGTCGCCCTCCGGGGTAGCGTTGAGTTAGGTTTTTAACGGATATTACTGGTTGCATATCAGAAAGTTAGCGCCACTGAGGCCAAAAGGTGTTGGCAGTGGCCATGTGATTGATAGTAGACGTTTTGATAGTTGCACGAAAGGTGCAGGCGGCAGCCGTTGAAGGGTTGCGAGGAGATGGTGAAACCGGCGTTCCAAACTGTTGTGTTGGCGATGAGCATCTCAAAATCGTGGATAACGGCTTTACCCAGAGAGGATTCTGTGTCAAGCCCGTCGAGATTGATTTTGTCTTTGTGTCCCCAGCCTTTTCCTCCCGAGCCTTGGAGTTTAAGACCCCATTGCTTGGGGAGGGGAATGTCGACGGCGGCGTTCAACCCGAGGGTGAAGCGGTCGCTTTTGAGCTGGCGTTGCGGGGCGCTATGGTGCTCATCGCAGGATGTGTATCGCGCGGTTACGTCCCAGTTGAAAACCTTGCACGAGGGGAGCGGAAGCAGGATGTGGAGGGAGAGGTCGTCGGCGTAATATGGAGTGCGCTCGGCGATTAGGTTGTAGGAGGTGCCAAGGGATGAACCGTAGATGTTTTCGGTGCCGATTCGGCGTCGCCATTGTGCGCCAACCTCCACTCGGTCAATGCTAATTGCTTCGCCGTCAAGTATTTTGGGCGATTTTACAAGTCCTCCGACGGTATGGGTGGAGGTGCGGCAAAGGGTAAGATTGTTGAAGTCGCGCAGAATCTGCTTGATTCTCAGGTAGCTGTAATCCACTTGTGCGCTTACGCCGTTGCGGCTTGGGGTGAACGTAAGTCGTCCTTGACCACCGATACCGGTGTAGCCGGTATTCTCGTTGGAGTTGCCGCTGAAACGGGAATAGGTTGTTCCTAAGCCGGTTAAGGCATACAGGCGGATGTTGTTGATGGGGTTGTAGAAGTCGATGTCGCTTACCTGATTGTAGACGCGCACGCCCGCAGTGGCTCCGACCCATCCGGCGGGAAGGGAGACGTTGCCTCCAAGGGTAATGTCAAGGTCGCTAACGGTGATTTTGGCTCGCGGGTCGTGGTTGCGATAATCCACTGACGCACGGTAATTTACCTCGGCTCCCCAAGACCAACGTCCCTCTTGACGGGCGTATCCGCCGCCAAACTTATATTCGCGCATGCTCATGTCTCCACCGACTGAGTCGCCGAGCACGTAAGGACCAAGAATGTCATAATCCACTGCTTCACACCATCTTAGGTTGCGTTTCTGGCCGGTGGTGAACGATGCGTGGCCCCAGGCCATGGAGCGGGTGTCGAGTCGCAATTGGGAACGAGCCTCGAGGGACATTCCGTTGAATCCGTCGCCGTTTTCCACCATAATGGGTTGGTCCTGAGCGTCGAAGATGTAGTTGGCTGAAACCTGGTTGCCGAAGTCTTCTATGCTCGGGAGCGGGGGAGGAGTGACGAGGGTTGTCGACCCGGGGTTGGGCCGACTTCCATTCTCTTGAGGGTACCCGTGCAGTGGTAGCAGCCCAAGAGTCAGAAGAGTTAATATTTTGGCGAAACTGTTCATCGGGGGGAGGTGATGAAGAAGTCGTTGGATGAGTCGTTGGTGTCCATGAGGATTTCAACACCGCTGTCGGTGGAGGCCACTCGGCGAGCCAGTAGGCGTCCGAATCGCTCGGGGTCGCGGGCGATGTCGCTCACTGAGGCATAAGAGATGTCCAGACCGTCGCCCAGGGCGCCGCGTACCCACGTCTCGAGGTTGCCCATGTTCACGCCGTCGAGGATCCAGTCGTTGGGAATCAGGTAAGCCTTGTCGTTGGTCATCTGGGAGCCAACGGCCGAAATGTAATCGTAAGTGCCGCGATATTCAGCGAGATACTGCTCGGCGGTCATCCCTTCGGGGAATTTCACAAGGGCGTAGGATCGGTTGCACTGGTTGGAGATCACCCAGATGGTGTTGGAGTAGCAATACCATTTCTCGAGGTTGGGCACGGCAGGGTTGTCGGTGTCCATCGCATGGTCGTCGACCCACTCAAAGTCGGCGTCGGTATGGTCCAGACCACCAGCCACTTGCTCGTTCCAATTGATGGCCTGGTCAACCAATTTGATCGACTCGCCGGGAGCGATTGGATAATCGGTGCCTGAGCCGGGGATCACCCAGATGGTGCCGGCGGTGAAGTTGACTTGTCGGTCGTTGGCCTCGGTGAGAATCTCGAACGTGTTGGTGCGCGCGTTAACGAAAGCGCTCTCGGCAATGCCGATGCCGTCGGCGTAGATAGTTTCCGAGGTGTTGTTGTAAATGCGAATATAGGTGTCGCGGATGCCTCCCGTAGCTGTTGCGTTGAGCGAACCGGTTGCGTATATTTCGCTGAAAACTAGCGAATTGGTAGCATCGTAGAAGAACCAATCAAGGGTGACGGTCTTGGCCGACGCCAATTCTAGGGAGCGTTGCACGGCACGCAGGGAACGCTCGATGCGTGTGCCTTGCGACGATGTGTAAGCCACTGTGGCTGAGCACTCTATGTCGTAGAGCCCAGCAGGAAGCGTGAACGGGTCGTATTGGGGCAGGGCATAAGCGCCAGTGCGGCCTGTGTTCAGTTCGGTATATCGAAATTGGCCTGTAATCATCTCGCCTTCACCGTTTTGCACTTCCTCTGGAAGGTCGGAAACCACGGTAAGTTGGTGATAGGTCTCACCCGCCGAGTCGCCGTTGTCGACACAACTCGAGAATCCCAATAGAGCCAAAGCGCTGCAAAATATATATCGTATCTTCTTCATTTTCAAATAAATAAACTATTAACTAGAAACTAGAAACTAGAAACTTTAAACCTTAAACTTTATACTTTAAACTTAAATCTTCAAATTCAGCTCCATCCCGAAGTAGGGCGACGAATAGCGGCGTTGCACGACTCCATACTGCTTATAATCGGGGGTGATACTGAGTATGCGGTTGACATACAGCGCGATACCCACTCGCTCCTGCCAGAAAGTCTTGGTGGCCTTGAAGTTGAACGTCGTAGCGATAGGCACTGTGCGCTTGTCGAAGGCCGTTGACGAGTAGGAGCGGATAAGATGCTGTAAATAAGGATCGTTGGCGCAATCGGGAGTCCACTCGTGGATTACCATGTCGGGTCCCATCCAGTGGGTGGGCACGCCTGATTTCCACTGCGGTTGGTTGGATGTGAACCACATGTTTTGCACTGACACTGAGAAATTTAACCCCAAGCGTGGCACGTCGGTGTCAAACACGAAATTGGTGTTGAAACTCTGGTAGACGTTTCCGTCGTGGTCGTCGTAGAGGCCAACGTATTGAAGCTCAGTGCCGTTGATTACAATCGCAGGTTTGTACCACAGGGGTTGCGAGTTGTCGAGGGTGGTGCGGAACCATGCGCCAGAAACTGTGACACGGGTGCGCACAACCGGGAAGCGGCGCGAGGAATAGGTGAATTCGACACCCTCCTTGAGGGTGCGCGAGCCGTTTTCCCAGCGGCTGATGACGGCCAA
The DNA here is from genome assembly GCA_021205635.1 of Bacteroidales bacterium. Lineage (GTDB taxonomy): Bacteria > Bacteroidota > Bacteroidia > Bacteroidales > Muribaculaceae > JAJPXC01. Next base: position 12,223 of record JAJPXC010000113.1, read on the forward strand.
CTTGGTTTCCTCGGTGTAGGGCAGCTCGTCGATTGTGGGGGCGCGATTTTCGGCGTAGGGGTCAAATCCCGATGCGTCGTATTTGTTGTAGGTGTACTTAACCACTTCGCCCGTTTGGCGGAAACCGTCGGTCATATTTTCGCGGAAATAGGTGACCGACAGGCGGTTGCCCTTATAAGTGACATCGCCGCGCACCTCCCATTTAAAGTTGCGGGCGGCTTTGAGGTTGTAATTGGTGAGATCGTCGATGAACGTGGCTACATTCATCACGCGATATGCCTCCTCGTTGTGGTAATAATTGAGCTGAGTGTAGTCGGTGTAACGTCGATCGGGGTAAAGGAACGCCGAAACGGGCATCTTGGTCAACCAGCCGATGCCGCCGTTCAGTTCCCAGCCGATTGGGGCGTTATCCACCCAAGTAGAAGGTAGGTTCCACGTGACATTGGCGCGGGGGTCAAAGTATGGGCGATTGGCGAGGTAAAACCTTGAGTCCAAATGTAATAACTGGGTCTCGCGCACGCCCAACTGCACCGAAAGGCGATGCGCGCCGAGGTTGACGCGAGAGGTGTTCTCGATCCACACCGACATTTGGTGCATGGCTGGGATGTCGCTGAAAGCGCGCGGGCGGGTGTTGTTGCCTGCCGTGAGGGGTCGCGACAGGTCGTAAACCTGCCCGTCACCGAAATTCTTGCTCATATCCCATTGTGCGCCGAGTTTCAACGAGTTAGCCACTTGCCCTGCGCGCCACGAGGCGTTCATTGAGGCCTTGACAAGGGCTGTGAACGGCTTGCCGTACATGTCGAAAAGGGCGTCGTAAACCATTGGTAGATAGCCCACATAGTTGGAACCGGCGACGGTGGAGATAGGGAGCGGATATAGACGGTTGGACGACACGGTTTTCTCCTGATGTAGCCGTTGGTCCTCGTAGCTAAGGCCCGTGGTGAGGGTGACGTTTTGGAGGAAACGACTCAGGGGAGCCAAAAACACCAAGGTGTTGTTCCAGGTGAGGCCGTTCTTGTCGGATGTATAGTAATCCACTGTGCCGTTGACGGTTAGGTCAGGGTCGTTTTTGTCGCGCTCAAATGTGCCGGTATAGCCTAAGGAGGAATTCCAGGTGGTGACAAGGTTGTCGCGGGTCCACTTTTTGTTGGAGCGCAGCGAAGCCGTTACGCGCTTGAAATTCTCGCGGGCGTTGCGTGGGTCGATTTTCGAGTCGAGATAGTCGACCGAAGCGTTGAGCGTCCAGTCCTCGCCGGGCATCGCGAAACCTTTGCCGAGGTAGAACAATTGGCTTTGCTGGTCGGCCTTGAATCGGGCTTCGAGACGGGTGATGCGATTTTTACGCTTGATATTGACCAGACCCGAGGTCAATTCGCCGTACTCAACCGATGGGATGCCGCGCACAATCTCCACCTGCTCGATGTCATCGGTCGACAACTGCCTCATGTCCACACCTTTGCCCACAACTGAACGCTCCGACTGGGTAGCGTCGGGCGACGATTGCATATCGGCCGAGGTGTTGATCTGCACGCCATCGATCACGAATGCCGTGCCGAGTGAGGAGGTATTGTAATCGTCGCTGGATGAGGCGTTTGAAGCCTCGCGGAGACGGATAACGTTGGCCGTGCCCATCTCGGGGTCTTTGGAGATGTTGCCCGGGAGGAGTTCGATGATATCGGTGAACGAGGATGGTTGGAGGTGCTTCATCGCCTCCTTTCCGATGAGCGACGCGCTCGTGGGACCGGCGCTCTCGCGGGCCGTGACCACCACCTCGCGCAAGGTTAGCTGCCGTTCCAAGATGCTGTCAACAGCTATGGAGTCGGTCTCGATGGCCTTAGCTTGCAGTAATGCTAAGAGGGTGAATATTAGAGTGATATATCGATTGGCGTATTGCATTTCAGGCTTCTCCTAATGTTTTGGGGAAGTCGATTGGTCGTAACTTCCTGATTTTTGCGCGAAATTACTTATTTTCAGGGAAAAATGAAATACTCATTTATAGGTATAAGTGGCATCTCTGATGAGGGCCGTCCAAGAGCTGGGGCGCCCGGGCTGACGCATGCGGGTCTACGCAGTTGGTGGAGTGAAAGATTTTGCTTAACTTCGCAGTCGTGAAAAAGGGCAGTGAAAATAGCAGCCAAGAGGTAGATTCCGGTAAGCCGTCAGCGGGGAAGAAACCCCAGGGAAAAGGGTGGGTGAAAACCACCTATCGCGTGACGCGCCTGGTGCTCGTGGTAGCGCTCGTATTGGCCGTGGCGTTGCCTGCCTCGGTGTACGTGGCAATAGGGCTCCCATCGGTGCAACGTTGGCTTTGCACGATGACCCAGTCGGTGCTCACCCGCACGCTCGGCGTACCGGTCACCATTGGCGAGATGAATATCTCGGGATTCAACCAAGTGGCCTTGCGCGACGTTACAGTGCTTGATTATAAGGCAGATACGATTGCGCATGCCCGACGTCTGGGTGCCGGGGTTGACCTATATGCATTGCTTTGGAACAAGCGGGTAGTTGTAACCCATGCCTTCCTACAGGATTTCGACGGACGATTGTGGCGCGACACCATTGGCTCTCCCCTTAATATTCAGCCGATTATCGACCGATTGTCCCCAAAGGAGAAGAGAGAGCAGCAACCCTTCGAATTGGAGATTCACAACGTGATGATTCGCCACTCGCGGCTCAGCTACGACGTTTTAAGAATGCCTTGTTTGGAGGATAGATTTGATGTCAATCATATAGAAATCAACGATTTGCGCGCCGACGTGTTGCTACCGTTGCTTAAGAACGACGACTTCACGGTCGACGTGCGCCGCTTGGCCTTCGAGGAGCGCGCGGGCTTTCACCTCAAAGAGTTGGCCACATGGGTGCATTTCACCAAGAAATCCCTAACGATTAAAAACCTGCGAATTGACCTTCCCGCTTCCCACATTCAGTTGGCCGATACTGAGTTCAAATATCGGGATCTCGACTCGTTGAAGACGACGTGGATGACGGTGCCTTTCGACGTACAAATCGACAAATCCTTTTTCACCCCGAGCGATTTCTCATCATACCTCCCGGTCCTCTCCCAATTCAATTCTCGCCTCGATGTCGTAGCAGATATCCGCGGACCTGTTAATAACTTGCATGCTGACAGGCTATTAATAGGTTCGCCTGACCAGGTGGCCTACATTGATATCGCGGGTTCGGCCCAGGGTCTGCCCGACATTGACAAACTCACTTTTGACCTCCCCCAATTCACCCTCAAGGCCGCAGGCATCGACGCTATAATCATCGGTGAGGCCTTTACCGAAATGCCCCCAGCCGTGAAACGCAACTTGTTGACACTCGGAGTGGTAGATCTTGACGTTATCGCTTCAGGCACACCTCGTTTTATCGAGGGACAAATAAGTGTGCAGGGCGACCCTGGCGCGGTGGAGGTCGAAGCCGTTTATGAGGCCCGTGACAAGTGGAAAACGGTTACCGCGACCGTCACCACCGATGGCATTGCGCTCGGCGACCTGCTCAATACCAGCCAATTAGGCTTAGTAGCAGGTCAAGTGCAAGGAACGGCCACATTTAACGGCCGGTTGCGTTCGGCTCAGGTTGAGGCTAACATAGAGCAGGTGGAATACCGTGGTCACAACTACAACCTTTGGGGACACGGAACTTATGATAACGACGACGTAACCCTCTCTTGCTCAGTTGAGAACACCAATGCCGCCTTCTCAATCGACGCCGAAGGCAACATCGGCAAAAAAGACCGCTGGCTGCGTGCCGACGCCTTTATCCATGGCTTTGACCCTGAGGCGCTTGGCTTGTGGAACAAATATCCTGGCTACAACCTCACGGCCGAGGTGCACGCCAACCTGCGAGGGCACGACATCGACGACGCCGACGGCACACTAGTAGTATCCCACCTCGCCTTCGCCTCCACGGATGCCTCCAAGCCCTCACTGGAAATGGAGCGCCTTGACGTAGAGCTGGATGCGTCGACATTGCCACGAAATATCGATGTGACCTGCGACTACTTCGATCTGGCTGTGCGCGGCGACTATCATTTTGCCACCTTATGGCCTCAGATTCAAGAGATTGCGGCACACTCTTTTCCGGTGGTGCTTGACACCGACCATCCCACTCATACGGCGCTCGCTCAAGGGTCGATACGCGCTGCCAACAGCGAGGACTCGACCGACAACGACTTCACTTTCTCGGCCCGCATCAAGGACATCGAGCCGCTCTACAAGTTCTTCAATCTGCCTATCAACGTCCTGGCCTCGGCCGACATCGAGGGCGCCATCGACTATCCCCAAAAGCGCTTGATGACCTCGCTTGACGCCCCGTATCTCGCTCAGAAAGACAAACTTATCGAATCCACCTTCTTCAACGTCAACATCGACGGCGACAAGGACCAGGCATCCCTCTTCTTCACAACCTCTTGGCCTACAAAGGAGGGGTACATGCCGCTAATCTTGCAATGCAGCGGTGGGGACAACCGGGTCGATACACGCGTGTCATGGAAAATCGACCGCGAGCGCGACTACAGCGGCGACCTCAGCCTTAGCATCTTGCTCGGGCGCAACGATGCTAACCAGTTGACAGCCAAGGTCGATATCCAGCCTGGCCGCATGACTTTCAACGACTCGGTGTGGACCGTTCATCTCTCCACAATCCTCTACGAGCCCAAGCGCCTGGAGGTAGAGGATTTCAACGTTTCCCGTTCGGGCCAATGGGTGAAAATCAACGGTTTGGCTACCCCCGAGCCTGACGACTGCCTTACGGTAGAGTTGCAGGACGTAAACCTCGACTATATATTTGAATCCCTAGGGCTTACCAACGTGATGCTCGGGGGCGACGCTACTGGCTCCATTATGGCCCGCGGTGCATTCTCTTCGGCCCCACAATTGTTGACCGACAACCTCACAGTCAAGAATATATCCTACAACCGCACCGTCCTTGGCAACGCCGATGTGCGCTCGTATTGGGACAACGACCAAAAGGCGGTGAGCATCGACGCCGACCTTCACCAGCCCAATGAGGCCCAATCGCGCATCTACGGCAAGATTTTCGCCACCCGCGACTCCCTGGAGATGAATTTCGACTGCAACGAGGTGGACGTGGGCTTCATGAAGCCGTTCGTGCAGGCGTTCTGCAGCGACATCACGGGTTACGCCACGGGTCACGCCCGCTTGTGGGGAACGTTCAAGGATCTCGACGTTGAGGGCGCGGTGATGGGCCAGGACGTGCAGATGAAGATCGACATCATCAACGCCACCTACACCGTTTCCGACTCGGTGATTATCCGCCCCGGCCGCATCCTCTTGAACGACGTCACCCTCTTTGACCCCTATGGCCACACGGCCAAGCTGAACGGCGTGATTACCCACGACTACTTCCACGACCCCACATTCGACTTCCGCATCACCGATGCCGAGCGATTCCTGTGCTACGACATGACCGAGAAATTGAGCCCGATATGGTACGGCCGCGTGTTCGGCAACGGTTCGGCTCGCATTTTGGGCGTGCCGGGTCGTATCGACATCAGCTGCGACATGACCACCGCCCGCAACTCCACGTTCACCTTCGTACTTTCCGATCAGCTTGAGGCCGCCGAATACTCCTTCATCACTTTCCGCGACCGCTCGGCGATCGCCGCCCGCGACTCCCTAGAGCGCCTCGACACCACCCCCGAGGCTGTCAAACTGTTCAAGGCCAAGCTAAAACAACAAGAAGAGGAATCGGCCTCGGCCTACTATATGGACTTCAACATCAACGTCACCCCCGACGCCAAAATCATCATCGTGATGGACCCCGAGGGTGGCGACCAAGTGGTGGCCTACGGCAACGGCCATATCTACATGGGCTACGACTCCAAGGACGAGGACCTGGTGATGCGCGGCATGTTCACGCTCGACCACGGTACCTACAACTTTACCCTCCAGGACATTATCCTTAAGGACTTTACCATCCAACAAGGCTCATCCATCAACTTCCAAGGCGACCCCTACAACGCTGTGCTCAACCTCGAGGCCATCTACACCACCAACGCCAACTTGACCGACCTTGACGAATCGTTCGCCCAGGACAAAGAGGTGAACCGCACCAACGTGCCTGTCAACGCCGTGCTGAAAGTGAGCGGATTCATGCGCCAGCCCGACTTGTCGTTCGACCTCGCATTCCCCACGTTGACCAACGACACCTACACCAAGGTCAAGTCGATCATCAACACCGAGGAGATGATGTCGCGCCAGATCCTTTACTTGCTGGCTCTCAACCGGTTCTATACCCCCGAGTACATGACCACCACCAAGGGCAACGAACTGGTGTCGGTAGCTTCGTCCACGCTGTCATCGCAGCTTTCCAACATGCTCGGCCAACTCTCCGACAACTGGAGCATCGCCACCAACGTGCGCTCCGACCGCGGCGACTTCTCCGATGTGGAGGTTGACGTGGCTCTGTCGTCGCAACTACTCAACAACCGCTTGCTCTTTAACGGCAACCTTGGCTACCGTGACAAGAGCCTGAACACCAACCAGTTTATCGGCGACTTCGACATCCAATACCTCTTAAACCGCTCGGGCAACATCCGCCTGAAAGCCTACAACCGATACAACGACCAAAACTTCTACATCAAGACGGCGACGACGACGCAGGGCGTGGGCATCATGTTCCGCCGCGACTTTGACAACATGTTCTCCTTCCTGCGTCGCCGCAAAAAAAATTCCACCGACACTGTAACTATTTCCCCCGACTCCACGTCAAACATAATAGAAGTGGTGTCTACCATGGAAGTAGACTCCATAGCTACCAACAAATGAATTTATATTAACCACAAAACGACACGAATAGACACAAAACAAATAATAGTAATATGAGAAGATTCATCACGAGAACGATGGTGGCGGTGATGGCGCTTGGAGCGAGCCTTCAGGCGTGGGCCTACCGCTACCAGTATGAGACGTATGACAACGACCCGTTGAAGGGTCTGGTTTACACGCTGCCCAACGGGCTGAAAGTTTACACGAGTGTCAACAAGGACAAGCCCCGCATCCAGACGAACATCGCCGTGCGCGTCGGCTCCAAAAATGACCCCCCGGAGACCACCGGCCTTGCCCACTACTTCGAGCACATGATGTTCAAGGGCACCGAAAAATTTGGCACGAGCGACTATGCGGCCGAGAAGCCCATGCTTGACCAGATCGAGACGCTGTTCGAAACCTACCGCGCGACCACCGATTCCACGGCCCGCGCCGGCATCTACCACCAGATCGACTCCATCTCCTACCTGGCCTCGCAAATCGCCATCCCCAACGAGTACGACAAACTCATGGCGGCCATCGGCGCCGAGGGCACCAACGCTTACACCTCATACGATTACACCTGCTACGTCGAGGATATCCCCTCCAACGAGATTGACCGCTGGGCAGCCATCCAGGCCGACCGTTTCGAGCAGCCGATCCTCCGAGGCTTCCACACCGAGCTTGAAACAATCTACGAGGAGAAAAACATGTCGCTCACCCAGGACAACCGCAAGATTTGGGACGCCTTGTTCAAGGAGTTATTCCCCAACCACCCCTACGGCCAATGGACAGTGCTCGGCCACCAGCAACACCTCAAGAACCCGTCGATCACCAATATCAAGGAGTATCATAAGAACTGGTACGTGCCCAACAACATGTGCGTGATCCTGGCCGGCGACTTCGACCCCGACAACGTGGTCGACATCATCACCTACTACTTTGGCCACCTCAAGCCCAACTACAACCTGCCCAAACTCGACATCAAGGAGGAGCCGGCAATCACCCCCGGCCAGAGCTGCGAGGTGTGGGGCAACGAGGCCGAGAGAGTGATGCTCGCCTGGCGCATCCCGGGCATGAAGGATCCCGAGTCGATCGACCTCAACATGGCCGACATGATGCTCGCCAACGGAAAAGCCGGCCTACTTGACCTCAACGTCAACCAAAAACAGCTCACCCAAGGCGCCGCAGCAGGCCCCTACGAGCTTGGCGACCACTCAATCTACTATATGTACGCCACCCCAAAGGAAGGCCAAACCCTCGATGAGGTGAAACAGATTCTGCTCAACGAGGTGGCTAACCTCCGCGACGGCAACTTCGACGAATCCCTCATCCCCGCTACCATCAACAACTACAAGCTCAGCATCCAAGCTTCGATGGACGAGAACTACAGCCGTGTGAACGAGATGCAGGACATCTTCATCTACGACCTCCCCGGCGACTATATCAACCAAAAGCTTAATCGGTCGTCTAAAGTAACCAAGGCCGACATCCAGGCCATCGCCCGCAAATACCTGCGCGACGACAACTTCGTGACCGTCTACAAGCGCCAGGGAAAGGACACCACCGAGCTTAAGATGCCCAAGCAGCCCATTACCCCGCTGGCCGTCAACCGCGACAAATCGTCGGCCTGGCTCGACTCCATCACAGCTATTCAAGTGGCCCCGATCGAGCCGGCGTTCGTCGACTTCGACCGCGACCTCACCCAGCTGAAATCCAACGGCGACCGTATCCCCGTGCTCTACACCAAGAACCACAACAACGACATCTTCCAGTTGATCTACGTGCTTGAACAGGGCACACACGCCGACAAAACCATCTATCCACTGGGCGACTACTTCCCCCTGCTCGGCACCAAGGACAAGACCCCCGAGCAAATCAAGCAAGAGTTCTACGCCTTGGCCTGCAACTACTTCATCTCAGTGCAGGGCGAGCGCACATTCATTGTGCTTACTGGTCTTAGCGAGTCGATGCCCCGCGCGATGGAGCTGATGGAAGATCTGCTCCAGAACGCCTACCCCGACCCCGAGACATGGGCGCTCGTCCTTGACCGCATCAAAAAGAGCCGTGCCGACCGCAAGCTCAACCAACGCTCCAACGCCAGCTACCTCAAAAGCTACATCATGTATGGTCCCGAACAAATTCACAAAGTAAGAATGACCAACGAAGAGCTCGACAAGGTAAATCCAGCCGACCTCACCGCTCGCCTGCGCGACTTCTCCACCAAGGAGCATCGCATCATCTACTACGGCCCCCTGGCTGAGCAAGAGCTGCTTGACAATCTCAACACCCACCACCACGTGGCCGCTACCCTCGAAAAGCCCGCCGCCAACTTGAAGATGGAGCAAATACAGCCCACCGAGACCACATTCTTCCTCGCCCCCTACGACGCCAAGCAGATCTACATGTACGAGGAGACCACCAACGGCCAGACTTACGACTCGGCCTCCGAGCCCGTGCGAATGCTCTACAACGAATACTTTGGCGGAGGCATGAACTCGATCGTGTTCCAGGAGATGCGCGAGGCGCGCTCGCTGGCCTACAGTGCCTGGGCCGCCATGCGCGGTTGCTCCAAGCCCGACGACAAATACGGCTACTCGGCTTTTATCGCCACCCAAAACGACAAGATGGATACCGCCGTAGAGGCTTTCGACCAGATTATCAACGAAATGCCCCAGAGTGAACAAGCCTTCGCCATAGCCAAGAACGGCATCGACGCCCGCCTGCGCTCCGAGCGCATCATCAAGGACAACATCGCATGGGCCTATATCGCCGCTCAGGATCTGGGTGAAACCACCACCAGCTCCGAGCGTCTCTACAAAGCCCTACCCGCATTGACCCTCGATGACGTGATTAAATACCAGCAGGACAACGTCAAAGGAGCCACCTATTATATCGGTATCCTTGGCGACATAAACGATCTCGACCTCGACGCCCTGCGCTCCCGCGGAAAGGTAGTGATCCTCACCACCGACGACATCTTCTGCTACTAAAGTAGGCGTTAGTTGTTAGTTGTTAGAGACTGAATGGTGTCTTCTAAGTCGTAATACTTTGATATGAGTGCGGAGCACGACTCGCTATCAGTAAGAGTCGTGCTCCGCTTTTTGTTTGGCCTTTCCGCCAAGCCGCCCCATTTTGGTGATTTTATGTTAGGTTGTGTTAGTTTATGTAGAGCAAGAGGGTCCATTGGAAAATTATTCGTAAATTCGCGTGCTAAAATCTTATATTTTATGATGAAAATCAGTGAAAACCGCGCCGCCACTTGGCATGGCGTGCTATTGATTGTCCTTTTCTCGTTTTCAGCGTTTTATATCGCCCAGTGGCAGTGGGTGCGCGATTTGTCGCTAAGCCCCTTGATTGTTGGTATCGTGTTGGGTATGCTGTACGCCAACTCGCTTCGCAACCATCTGCCCGACACTTGGGTGCCGGGTATCAAATTCTGCACCAAGCAGGTGCTCCGCTGGGGCATTATATTCTACGGCTTCCGTATCACATTCCAGGAGTTGTGCGACATAGGCGCCTCGGCGATATTGATTGACGTGATAATTATCGCGGGAACTATGGCTGTGGGTATTTTGGCGGGCAAGTTGTTGCGGATGGACCGGGACACGTCGTTGATGGTGTCGACCGGTAGCGCTGTTTGCGGTGCCGCGGCTGTGCTCGGTGCAGAGCCGGTAGTGAAATGCGCTCCCTACAAAACGGCGATCGCCGTTTCGACTGTGGTGATTTTCGGCACAATCTCCATGTTCCTTTACCCTGTCCTTTACCGCACGGGCGTGTTTGACATGACCCCCACACAAATGGCCGTGTTCACCGGCTCGACGCTACACGAGGTTGCTCACGTCACCGGCGCAGGCAATGCCATGGACCCGGGCAATGTCATCGGCCTGGAGAGCGCCGCGATGATCACCAAGATGATCCGCGTGATGATGCTCGCCCCGTTATTGCTGATTATGGCCTTCTGCTTGCCTTCGGGCGCCCACCAGGAGGGCGTCGCTAAGAGTGCCGGCAAGGGCAAAAAGAAAATCACCATCCCTTGGTTCGCTTTCGGGTTCCTGCTGGTTATCGGCATCAACTCGTTGCTTCAGGAGATGCCGTCGATTCCCGCTGAGGGGCTGGATGTCTTTCACGACGCGATCAACACTTTGGACGTATTCATGCTCACTATGGCGATGACCGCACTCGGCGCCGAGACAAGTTTCGACAAATTCAAGCAGGCCGGCGCCAAGCCGTTCCTCCTTGCCGGTATCATCTACGTCTGGCTCGTGCTCGGCGGCTACTTCATCACCAAAGCCATGGTCGCCTGAGGCTATTTGTCGTCATAATGCCCTTTGGCCGAGATGACCATTACGAAAACCGTATCGTCGTAAATTTCATATATGAGGCGGTCGCCCTTGGTGATTCTTCGCGACCAGGTTATCCCCTCACCTCCCTTTAGGGGCTCGGGATGACCTGTGCCAGAGCGGGGATGGTCCATAAGCTCATTCAAAAGTCTGGAAGCTTTTTTGAAGGCCATAATATTGGTTTTCTTCAAGGAAACCAAATCTTTCTCGGCCTTTTCAGAATAATCGACTCGGTATATCATAAGCTATCAAGCCAAGCTTGCATTTCTTCATGTGTTTCGAAATGTCGGGTGCGGCCTTCGGCGAGCTCCCGGCGAGCTTTTAGGATGTCAGCCATAAGTTGGGGAGTCATTTGGAAGTCGTCGTCATCAACTGGGGTGAGGGTATAGTCCTGCTTGCCGCGGCGACGGATTACTATGGTTTCCCCGGCGTCGGCCAGGGCGAAGACTTGGGCTTGGTTGGCGCGAAACTCGCGCGAGGTGAATGAGCGCATATCGATTCAAATTTTAATGTGTACCAAAATCGGTACACAAATATAATGCAAAGTTCTTGATTTTGGATTGCCACCGGCCTCCAAATAATATTTTTTAACTCTTTGAGCGGCTCCATGAATCTACTCCGAAAGGGAAATAGAACCACGAAGAACACTAAAAACACTAAAACGAAATGTATTGGTAGAAGATCGGCTCGTAAACTCACCAAGAACATTAACCCATCCGGAGGTTTTGCGTTTTTGGAAGTATACAACCTCTTTTCTCCAAAAATAGATTAGGGTTCTGCGTGTTTTTAGTGGTTGAAAGGATATTCGATGAGTAGTTACCGCGACATTACAATTGGGATACGGAGGGTACGATTTTTTTGGTTTTCAGAATGTTATTATGTAATTTTGCCAAAGTGTAGGAACAACAAGTTGGCACATTATAGTAATGGGACCCGAAATTGAGATATTGCATGATGACACTCACCTGATGGTGGTGAATAAGCCCCCGTGGATGCCCGTTCATCCTGGACAAGGTCACGACTCGGGCACGCTGGTCGACGTGCTCGCTTCGCAAGGCTATGGTTCCTCCTTAGGTCCCATCAACCGCCTTGACAAAAACACCAGCGGATTGGTGATCGTCGCCAAAACTCAGGAGGCTAAGGCCCTGTTGGCCCGTCAAATCGAGGACCGACTGATACATCGCCTATACCTCGCCTTAGTGCATGGCGACGTGCCATTCGACCAGGAACGCATCGTGGCCAACATCGGGCGAATCTCCAAGCGCACGGGCCGCATGGGTGTCTTCCCTCCATGGCATGAGAACGGAAAACCCGCGATCACCAATTGTCGCGTGCTGGAACGCTTCCATGGCGAGGCTACCTTGGTGGAATGTCAGCTCGAGACCGGACGAATGCACCAGATACGCGTGCACATGAGTTACTTGGGCCATCCACTGATCAGCGACCGTCTATACGGTGGCGGATACTACGACCTATGCCCCCGACAGGCCCTGCACGCCACCTCCATCACTTTCCAGCATCCCATCACAGGCCAGTTGATGGAGTTCACTTCCCCTCCCCCCGCCGACATGCAATCCCTCATTGACAGCCTACGATAACCATTATACGGTAAAAAAGCGACGGCCAGCGTCCCGGGTGGGATGCTGGCCGTCGATATCTAGGTGGAGTGAATTACGGGATTACACGCCCCATTGCTGTTGGGCGAGGCGGCGGTAGTTGTTGTAACGCCACTGGGCGTTGGCCTTGGCGGCGGCGAACAACTGCTCGGCCTCGGCGGGATACTGCTTCATAACCGATGCGTAGCGTACCTCGCCCTTGAGGAAGTCCTCGAATTTGTCCCAATCAGGCTCTTTCGAGTCGAGAGTGAAGGGGTTTTTGCCCTCAGCCTCGAGGGTGGGGTTGTAGCGCCACAGGTGCCAGTAACCGCAAGCCACGGCGTTGGCCTCCTCTTGCTGGGCTTTGCCCATGCCGGCCTTCAGGCCGTGGTTGATACAAGGAGCGTAGGCGATGATGATCGAGGGACCGTCGTAAGCCTCAGCCTCGCGGATAGCCTTGAGGGTCTGGGCATTGTCGGCGCCCATGGCCACCTGTGCGGCGTATACGTAGCCGTAGGTGGAGGCGATCAAGCCGAGGTCTTTCTTGCGCACGCGCTTGCCCGATGCGGCAAACTTGGCGATGGCGCCCAGAGGGGTAGCCTTGGAGGCCTGACCACCGGTGTTGGAGTAAACCTCGGTGTCGAGAACCAGGATGTTGACGTTCTTGCCCGAGGCCAGCACGTGGTCGAGGCCGCCGAAGCCGATATCGTAGCTTGCGCCGTCACCGCCGATGATCCACTGCGAGCGCTTAACGATGTAGTGCTTCAGAGCGAGGATACCCTTGCAGATGTCGCAGCCGCAGGCCTCGCACAGGGGCACGAGCTTGTCGGCGATCTCGCGGGTAAGGTCGGCGTCGTTCTTGTTCTCAATCCACTGTGCGCACAGAGCCTTGATCTCGTCGGAGCACTTGCTGCACTGCTGAGCCTGGTTCATCAAGCCCTCGAGACGCTCGCGCATCTTGTCGGAGGCGAGCACCATACCCATGCCGAACTCGCAGAAGTCCTCGAACAGCGAGTTGGCCCATGCGGGACCGTGACCGCGCTCGTTCTTGGTGTAAGGAGTCGAGGGAACGGAGCCGGAGTAGATCGACGAGCAACCGGTAGCGTTGGCCACCATCTCGCGGTCGCCGAACAGCTGGGTGATGAGCTTCAGGTAGGGTGTCTCGCCGCAACCCGAGCATGCGCCCGAGAACTCGAACATCGGCGTTGCGAATTGCGAGTTCTTCACATTCTGCTTCACGTCGATGAGCTTCTGTTTGGTGGCAACGTCCTTCACGCAGTAGTCCCAATCCTTCTGCACATCGAGCTGGGTCTCCAGGGGCTTCATGGCCAATGCCTTCACGCCCTTCTTGCCGGGGCAAACGTCAACGCAGTTGCCGCAACCGAGGCAGTCCATAACGTCAACGGCCTGGATGAAGCGCATGCCTGCGAACTGCTTGCCGATAGCCACGATCGTGTCGTCCTGGCCGAAGGGGGCTGCAGCCATCTCCTTCTCGTCCAACAGGAACGGACGGATAGCGGCGTGGGGGCAAACGTAGGCGCACTTGTTACATTGGATACAGTTCTCCTCGAGCCACTCGGGAACGAATGCGGCAACGCCGCGCTTCTCGTAGGCTGCGGTGCCCTGCTCCCAGGTGCCGTCCTCGATACCCTTGAACGCCGATACAGGCAGCAAGTCACCGTCCTGAGCGTTGATGGGGCGCACAACGTCGTTGATGAACGCGGGATCGTCGTTCTTTACCTTGGCGTCGGCCTCAAGCTGGCTCCATGCGGGATCAACGTCGAGCTTGTGGTACTCACCGCCACGGTCAACCGCGGCGTAGTTCTTGTCGACCACGTCCTGGCCCTTCTTGCCGTAGCTCTTGACGATGAACTTCTTCATCTGCTCGATGGCAAGGTCGACGGGGATTACCTCCGTGATGCGGAAGAATGCCGATTGGAGGATAGTGTTGGTGCGGTTGCCAAGGCCGATCTCCTGGGCGATCTTGGTGGCGTTGATATAATATACGGTGATGTTGTGGTCAGCGAAATATTTCTTCACCTTGGCGGGAAGATTCTTGGCCAGCTCCTCGCCTTCCCAGATGGTGTTGAGAAGGAAGGTGCCACCGTCGCGCAAGCCGCGGGTCACGTCGTACATGTGGAGGTAGGCCTGCACATGGCATGCGACGAAGTTGGGGGTGGTCACCAAGTAGGTGGAACGGATGGGAGCGTCGCCGAAACGCAAGTGGGAGCAGGTGAAACCGCCCGACTTCTTGGAGTCGTAGGCGAAGTAGGCCTGGCAATACTTGTTGGTGTTCTCGCCGATGATCTTCACCGAGTTCTTGTTGGCACCCACAGTACCGTCGGCTCCGAGGCCAAAGAACTTGGCCTCATAGGTGCTCTTGTCGCCAAGGGCGATCTCCTCGGGCATGGGCAGCGAGGTGAAGGTAACGTCGTCGACGATACCCACGGTGAAGTGGTTCTTGGGAAGGGGCATGGCGAGGTTCTCGTATACGGCGAGAATCTGGGCCGGAGTGGTGTCCTTCGACGACAAGCCGTAGCGGCCACCCACGATCATGGGGGCGTTCTCCTGGCCGTAGAAGCAATCCTTCACGTCGAGGTACAGGGGCTCGCCGTTGGCGCCAGGCTCCTTGGTGCGGTCAAGCACGGCGATGCGCTTGGCGGTCTTGGGCACGGCTGCGAGGAAGTGGTTTGCCGAGAAGGGACGATACAGGTGCACTGCTACCAAGCCCACCTTTTCGCCCTTGGAGCGCAGGTGGTCGATAGCCTCCTGGATGGCCTGGGTTACCGAGCCCATGGCGATGATCACGCGCTCGGCCTCGGGGTCGCCGTAGTAGTCGAAGAGGCCGTATTTGCGGCCGGTGATCTCCGATACCTTATTCATATACTCCTCCACGATCGCGGGAACGGCGTCGTAATAGGAGTTGCACGATTCACGGTGCTGGAAGAACACGTCGCCGTTCTCGGCCATGCCGCGGGCAACGGGATTTTCGGGATTGAGGGCGCGGGCGCGGAACTCGGCCAATGCGTCCTTGTCGAGCAATCCGGCGAGAGCCTCCTCGTCGATCACCTCGATCTTCTGGATCTCGTGGGAGGTGCGGAAGCCGTCAAAGAAGTTGACGAACGGCACGCGGCTCTTGATCGTGGCCAGGTGGGCGACACCGGCGAGGTCCATAACCTCTTGTACCGAGCCCTCGGCCAGCATGGCGAAGCCGGTCTGGCGAACGGCCATCACATCCTGGTGGTCGCCGAAGATTGACAATGCGTGAGAAGCGATGGTACGAGCCGACACGTGGAAGACGCAGGGGAGCAACTCACCGGCAATCTTGTACATGTTGGGGATCATCAGCAGCAAACCCTGCGAGGCGGTGTAGGTCGATGTCAACGCGCCTGCTTGCAGTGAACCATGGACGGCACCTGCCGCACCTGCCTCTGACTGCATCTCCTGCACGAGCACGGTCTCGCCAAAGATGTTCTTACGGCCGGCGGCGGCCCACTCGTCGACGTATTCTGCCATAGTCGACGACGGAGTGATGGGATAGATCGCGGCTACCTCCGAGAACATGTAGGAGATATGAGCCGCGGCCTGGTTACCGTCACAAGTCAAGAATTTTTTCTCTTTACTCATAGCTTATTTTTTATGGAAACTTGATTGGATTGACTGTTTTAATACGTCAGCCCCGGCTGTCCCGGAGCGCGTTTGGAAAATGCTAAAATTACGCTTTTAACCGTGCGAAGTTACAATTTTTTCACGACATACACAAATGCGCTTGCAATTCCTTGATTGCAAGCGCATTGTGTTTTATGAGATAGCTATCGCTCTCGGTAAGTTAGTTGAGGACCGAGCTCAGGTTGTAGCGCGAGAACTCGAGGTCGGTCTTGGCGCGGTCGGCCAGCGACGAATCCATGCGGATGGCCTGGCGAAGGTTGGTCTTCACCATCGAGTCGTTGTTGGTGCGGGCGCCCACGATTGCCATCAGGTAGTAGGTGGTGGCGTCGGGGTTGGTGATCGACGACAACGTGTTCTTGGCCTTGGTGTAATCCTTGGCGAGGATCTGGGCCACGGCGGCGTTGTTGGAGCGGGTGTCGCCGAATGCGCTGGCGGCGGCTGCCACGTCGCCGTTCATCAGGTTGTAGGTGCCAAGGGCGTCGCTAAGCGAGGTGGCGCCGGCGGCTTGGCCAAGCTTGGTGTTTGCGGCAGTGAGGTTACCGTTCATCATGTCGAGCACGGCTAGGTTGGCCTCGGCGTCAGGGTTGGCTTGGATGCGCATCGACTGCTCGAAGTTGGCTTTGGCGGCCGAGTAGTCGCCGGTGGCCATCTGGGCGCAACCCAGGTTATTGAACGCGCGGTAGTCGTTGGGATACAAGCGTACGGCCGTGTCGTAGATCTTCAGCTGCTGAGCGGGATCGTCGGTCAAGGTGGCGCAGTAGAGGATCTCGTCGTTGGAGAGCTTGGAGGGATCGGAGGCGAACAACTCGCGGATCTCGTCGTCGCTCTTGCCGATCACGCTCACGCGGGCCGTCAATCGGGAGTAGCGAAGCTCGGGCAAAATCTGGTCGGCGAGCTCGTCGAAAACGCTCGACATGTTGCGAATCTCGCGCTCACGCTGCTCAGGATCCTTGTACATCGACAGCACGCTTAGAATCAAGTCTTTGTCCTGAATATTGGAAGCGGCCACCAGCTTCTGGAAGCCCTCCCAATCCTGGGCGGTGAACTGCGCGGTAAGGTCGCCGAAGTTGGAAATCTTCTCCTTTTTCAGCTTGTCCTTGAGGTAGGCCGAGGTGTTCTTTTCGCGGTTGGCGGCGAGCTTCTCGTTGAGCTCCACGCCACCGTCGGGGGAGGCGTACGATGAGATGTTGATCTCCTCGATGCGACGGGTGGTGTCGCCCGATGCCGATTTCACCTCCTTGTTGAACTCCTGCATTTGCTCCTTGGTCAGCTCGCCTTGGCGGATATTGGCCTGGTTGATAAGGAATTTGATATCGGCGGTGTATTTCTCCTCAATCTGCTTCTGGAAAGCGTCGGGGGCGATAGAGGGGGTGATTCCGTTGGCGGTGGCGAGGGTAGAGGTGGTGATGATGCCTTGGCCCACGGTCACGGGATCGAGCACGTAGGTCTTTTTGCCCTGCTTGGCTTGGAATGTGAGCTGCAGCTTGGCGTCCTCCATGCCCGGGGCGTAGGTGTAGTCGACGGGGATGGTCATCGTGCCGCCGTACTCATAGTTGATCACGGGATTGTTGGCCCTGACGTTCTGGCCCTGATAGGTGACGCTGTTGCCCGAAATCTGCTGGCCGTCATAGCTCAGCACCGGGGTTACGGTCAATTCGGCGTTCTTCTGGAAATAGTTGGTGGGGATACGGCCGGTCACGGTGCCGGGAATCTGCGTGCCCACAACCTCCAGGGGCGAGGGATTCAGGGAGAAGTACTCGGCTTTGGGCTGGGCCAATTTCTTGGAGCCGCAACCGGAAAGAAGCAGCGCCGAGGCTGCCAGAGCGGTAAGGCATAGATTTTGTTTCATTTCGCTATAGTGTTTTGTGTTTTGTGCCGTTAAAACTTTATCTTTGGCAAAGATAGCGTTTTTTGCCGAAATACTATAATTTTACCGCTGAAATGCCCAAATTTCCCCGAAAATCACTATATTTGCGGTGAACTCACCAATACCCTGCTGACGTCATGTGCACCGAACGTTATATTCATCCCTTTACCGACTTCGGCTTCAAGCGCCTTTTCGGAAACGAGCATCACAAGGAGTTTATGATCGACTTCCTCAACTCTCTACTTGAGGACGAGGAGCCTATCAAGGACATTACCTATATGCCCACCGAGCAGCTTAGCCGCATCACCGGCGAGCGCAACGCCATTTTCGACATTTATTGCACTACCAATTCAGGCCAACATTTTATCGTGGAGATGCAGAACGCTTATCAGCCTTTCTTCGCCGACCGTAGCATCTTCTACGCCACCTTCCCGATGCATGAGATCGCGCAAAAGGGTGATTGGGACTTTAACCTTCCGAGGATATATACGGTGTCGTTCCTCAACTTCAACATGCCTGAATTTGCCAATGAGGCCGAAGCCAAGCATGTGGTAAAGCTTACCGACATCGCCACCAAAAAAGTGTTTTCCAATAAATTGACGCTCATCTTCCTGGAGATGAAAAAATTCAACAAGGAGATTGATGAACTGGAGAACAACTTCGATAAATGGCTCTATGTGATCAAAAACATGAACCAGTTGGACAGCTTCCCTGATCGTTTGAAAAGCAAGCTCCTGGAACGGTTCTTTAAAGCCGCTGAGATTTTCGCTTTTAACGCTTCAGAGCGTCGCGCCTACGAAGGCAGCTTGAAGGCTATGCGCGACTACAACAACACCGTGCGCGCCGGTATCGACGAGGGATACGAGAAAGGCTACGACAAGGGGTATGGCAAAGGCTGGGCCCTAGGAGTCGATGAGGGCCGAGCTGAGGGCCGCGCTGAGGGCCGAGCTGAGGGCCGAGCCGAGGGCCGAGCTGAGGGGCGAGCTGAGGGCCGAACTGAGGAACGTTCTGATCTTCTGCGTAAATTACGCGATAATGGAATGACTAACGAGGATATGGCAAAATTCACAGGACTTTCTCCTGAAGAAATAAAAACACTGCTCAGCTAACTTGTGGCTTTAGTGGTGCCAAATCTTTTCTTCTGGAACCCATAACATGGCCCCTGCATGGGCCTTCCAAGAGGGAAATCTGGATCACGAAGTTTTCGTCACGAAGTTTTCGTCACGAAGTTTTCGTCACGAAGTTTTCGTCACGAAGTTTTCGTCACGAA
>JAJPXC010000113.1:31746-63067 GCA_021205635.1 Bacteroidales bacterium
TTTTCGTCACGAAGTTTTCGTCACGAAGTTTTCGTCACGAAGTTTTCGTCACGAACTTTTCGTCTTTAGCGGATTTTTTGTAAATTCGCGAATAAATAGCACAATCCAGTTTATGAGCGACCAACAACCTCTCAATCCATTCCTTATCGAAGGCTACCAAGGAGAAGCTTACTTTTGCGATCGCGAAGCTGAAACAGCAAGCATTATATCAGCTCTCATCAACGGTCGTAACGTCACCCTCATTAGTCCCAGGCGTATGGGCAAAACGGGGTTAATCCACCATGCTTTCAACCGAATAACGCACGACAATCCCAATGCGCACGTCTTTTATATCGATATCTTCCACACCGATTCGCTTCGTCAATTCGTAAAAGTGATGGCCAAGGCCATTCTTGGAACGCTTGACACCAAGGTGGAGCGGGTAATTGCCAAGGTTGTGACAACGCTCAAAAGCGTGAGGCCTATGCTTGACACCGATCCTATCACCGGGCTTCCTTCCCTTGGATTTGATATTCGCCCCGGGGAAGAACAACATTCCCTCCAGGAGCTTTTCGACTACCTGCGCTCCTCTGGTAGACGTTGCTACGTGGCAATTGATGAATTCCAGCAAATTACTCAATATCCCGAGCCTGGCGTGGAAGCGCTACTCCGTAGTTACATCCAATTCATGCCCAACGTAAATTTCATCTTTTCTGGGAGCCGTAAACATCTAATGCAAGAGATGTTTACCTCGGCTTCGCGCCCTTTCTACCAATCCACCCAGACCCTTACCCTGAAAGAAATCTCTTTCCAAGCGTATAACGATTTCGCACAAGGGCATTTCCAGGAAAAAGGTGACATGTTACACGCCGATGCTTTCCGCTATATCTACGACATGGTAAAGGGTCACACGTGGTACATCCAATATTGGCTCAACCGCTTATACGCCAACGGCCGTTCTGATGCCACACAATTAGACGCTCGACAGGCTCTGCAAGAAATCCTTAAGGAGGAGGACGACAATTTCTACACCTATTTTTCCACTCGCACTCGCCAACAACAGCGCGTGCTTACTGCCATCGCGCAGGAGGGAGATGTAAGCAATCCACAATCAACCGAGTTTCTCAGTAAATACAATCTTCCAGCGGCTTCTACGGTGAGAAGCTGTATCAAAAGTCTTGTGGAGGATGATTTTTTGCTTGACAATCGAGGATCATTTTCGGTGTATAACCGATTCTTTATGCTTTGGCTACGTTACCGCAAATCCCTTTAATGGGGAATAAAAATGGGCGCTCCAGCGGGAGCGCCCATTTTTAATTACAGTTAAGGGATTAGATCCACTTGGTGTAGGCGAAGTCCTGGCGGTGGGGAAGCTCGGGGTTCCAGGGATAGAGGCGGTAAGCGTAACGGAATACGCCGGCGTCTACCAGGTCCTCCTGGAACTTGTAGGTCACCACGTTGCCGTCCTCGGCCACTACCTTGAACGGTACGGTGCGCCACAACTTGTCTTGGCCGTCGCAGTGCTTGTACACCACCATCTCGAGGGCCACGTCGGTCCCAAGGCCGTTGGTGTCGACCTTCACGGTCGTTTCGGTAGGCTGACCGGTAACAGCGTTGCCGGTGTCGGTGGTCTTAAGCTCTACCACATGCACGCCAGGCCATGCCTCGGCCACTTTCTCCTTCCAGGCCACAATCTCCTTGGCAAGAGCGAAGTCCTTGGCCGACAGGCGCTTGGTGCGGGTTGCCTCCTTGTCGTAGAAGCGCGAGATGTAGTCGTCGATCATGCGCTTCATGGTGAAGTGGGGAGCGATGTCGCCGATCGAGCGCTTGATGTACTGGATCCACTCGGGGGAGTAGCCCTTGGAGTTCTTGGCGAAGTACAGGGGGATGATCTCGTTTTCGAGCATCGAGTAGATGGTAGCGGCGTCAAGCTTGTCCTGCTGTGACTGGTCGGTGTAGGTGCGCTTGTCGGTAAGTGCCCAACCAGCCTGCTCGTTGAAGCGGTAGCCTTCGTACCACCAGCCGTCGAGCACCGAGAAATTCAACACGCCGTTCATCTCGGCCTTCTCGCCCGATGTGCCCGATGCCTCAAGGGGACGGGTAGGGGTGTTCAGCCAGATGTCGACACCGGTCACGAGGCGCTTGGCCACGATCATGTTGTAGCCCTCAAGGAAGATGATCTTGCCCAGGAACTGGGGCATGCGCGAAATCTCCATGATACGCTTGATAAGGCCTTGGCCGGCGCCGTCGGCGGGGTGAGCCTTGCCCGAGAACACGAACTGCACGGGGAACTGCTCGTTATTGACGATCTTGGCCAGGCGGTCAAGGTCGGTGAACAGCAGGTGGGCGCGCTTGTAAGTGGCGAAGCGGCGGGCGAAGCCGATAATCAGCGCGTTGGGGTTGATCTTGTCAACGACTTTCATCACGGCCGAGGGATCACCTTGGTTGGCGAGCCATTTGGCCTTGAAGTCCTTCTTCACGAAGTTGATGAACTTGTTCTTCAGCGTGCAGCGCATCTGCCAGATCTCCTCGTCCTTCACGCGGAAGATACCCTTCCAAGCCTCGGGATCGCTCTGGTGCTCAAACACTTGCTGACCAAGCTTCTCGGCGTAGAACGATTTCCACTCCGAAGCGGCCCAGGTGGGCATGTGCACGCCGTTGGTGACGTAGCCCACGTGGCTCTCCTCCCAGGAGTAGCCTTTCCAGATGCCCTGGAACATCTTCTTCGACACCTCGCCGTGCAGCCAGCTTACGCCGTTGGCCTCTTGGCAGGTGTTGAGGGCGAAAACGCTCATCGAGAAACGCTCGTTGGTGTCGGGATTCTCGCGGCCCATGTTCATGAGGTCCTGCCAGGAGATGCCCAGCTTGGCGGGATATTCGCCCATATATTTGCCGAACAGGCCTTCGTCGAAGTAGTCGTGACCGGCGGGAACGGGGGTGTGGACGGTGTAGAGGCTCGATGCGCGCACCAACTCGAGAGCCACGTTGAAGTCGAGCTTGTCCTTTTGCACGTAGTCGACAAGGCGCTGCAGGTTCAGCAGGGCTGCGTGGCCCTCGTTGCAGTGGAACAGGGTGGTCTTGATGCCCAATTTCTGGAGCATCAGCACGCCGCCGATACCCAGCAGGTATTCCTGCTTGATACGGTTCTCCCAGTCGCCGCCGTAGAGCTGGTGGGTAATCACGCGGTCAAACTCGGAGTTCATGTCGAAGTCGGTGTCCATCAGGTAGAGATTCATGCGGCCCACGTTCACCTTCCAGATGTGGCTGTACACTACGCGGCCGGGGTAGGGCACCTCCAGAATCATGGGTCGACCGTCCTCCTCCATCACCTGCTCGATGGGGAGCTGGTTGAAGTTCTGGGGTTCGTAGTTGGCGATCTGCTGGCCGTCAACGCTCAGGCTCTGGGTGAAGTAGCCGTAGCGATAGAGGAAGCCCACGGCGGTCATGTCGACGCGCGAGTCGCTGGCCTCCTTGATATAGTCGCCTGCGAGCACGCCAAGGCCGCCCGAGTAGATCTTCAAGGCGTTGCACAGGCCGTATTCCATGGAGAAGTAGGCGATCGAAGGAACGTCAGTGCGCATCGGCTGCGCCATATACTCGCGGAACATCTTGTGGACGTGGGCGATACGCTCCATCATCACCTCGTCGGCGATCACCTCTTGCAGGCGGTCGTTGGTGAGCTGCTGAAGGAGCATCACGGGGTTCTCGCCCGTGGCGCGCCACAGGTCGTGGTCAAGGTCGCGGAACAGGGATTTTCCCTCGCTGTTCCACACCCACCAAAGGTTGCGGGCGAGTTCCTCCAGGGGCTTCAGCTCGGCCGGGAGGTTGGCTTTAACGGTAATGTCCCTCCATGCGGGGGCATTCGTGTTGCTAACTTGGAGTTTCATAATAAAACTTCTTTAAATGAGTGTTGTTGTGAATTTCTTTTTGATATAATCTCTGAGGCCTGATGGGCGCTATTGGATCTGTCGCATGCGGCGGTCGCGGTGGGCGAGAGCCGTTTCAAAGGCGCTTTCGTAGTAAGCGATGAAGCTTGTCCAAGCGGCTTGACGTGCGGTAGTCATAGCGGCCTTGGAGATTGCGCGGGCTTGTTCGGGCGACGCTTGCGCCAGGTAGCGCAGGTCGCGGGCGATCTGCGAGGCCACGGCGTCGTAGTTGAAGTCGCCGCGGGCCACCACATTGACGCCGCAGGCCTCGAAGTCGTTGTCAAACGACGACAAGATCCATTGGCCGAAGCCCGACAAGGAGGTGGTGATAGTAGGCACGCCGAAGGCCACGCTCTCCAGCGGGGTGTAACCCCACGGCTCGTAGTAGCTCGGGAACACCGTGGCGTCCATGCCTATCAATAGATCGTAGTAGGAACGATTAAACACGCCGTCGCGGCCATCAAGGTAGCACGGCACGTAAATCATGGTAACGTTTTCTGGCTGAGGGATTTGGTTCAACCGACGCTCGATTGGGTCGTCGCCGGGGTTGTTGATCCAATGGGTGATGTAGGGGTTCCACAGGGGCTTGTGGACGGCGCGGGCAAGCGAGTCGAGAAGGTCCTGCCGCGGCTCTTTGACCCATGCGGGCACCATGATGTAGGCCAGCACCTGGCGGGTGGAATCCTCCCGTGACAGTTTCATCACCGAGTCGATGAACAGGTCCAAGCCCTTGTTGCGATATTCGCAACGGCCACCAGTGCCAATGATGAATGTCTTTTTGGGGTCGAACTTGCGGCCAGTCAGCGCCGTGGCCACGCGTGTCATCACCTCGCGGGCATCCTGGCGCCCGGCGTCGAAGCGCACGCCCGTGGGGACAAAGCCGCGCTCGAATCCGTTGGGGGTCACCACGTCGGGGCGACGCTCCAGAAGCTGCTCGCACTCGGCGGCCGTGATGTCGCTCACCGTTGTGAAGCAGTCGGCTTGCCAAGCGGCCGCCTTCTCCAGCGAGTGCTTGGCCTCCATGTTCAATTCACGGGCCATCTGGTCGCCGTTGTAGGCCTTCAGATAGTCGTATAGCGGCTTGCCGTTGCCGCAGATTGAGCGGCCTATCGAGGTGGCGTGAGTGGTGAAAATAGTGGCGATGGAAGGCATTTTCCATTTCAGGTAGAGAAGCCCCATTCCGGTTGTCCACTCGTCGAAGTGGGCGATCACACGTCCACGCTCCTTGCCCAGGTAGCGGGTGAGGCTCTCAATGACTATTGCCGAGGCCACGCCAAATGCGCAACCCTCGTCGTAGTCGCCGTAAGCGTGCAGCGAATCCACGCCGTAGAGCTCCCACATTTTTGCGTAAGTCTCGTTTTTGCAGGAGTATAACCCGTCGAATTTCACCAGTACGGCCATAGGCTTGCCGGGAACGTTCCAGCGGCCTACCCTTACCTTGATGCCGTGGGGCAACACCACGCTTTGTCGCCACGATTTCAACAAAGTGGCGCTCTCGGTGAAGTAGGGCGAAGGATGACTCTCGCTCCACACATCGGGACCTATAAAGATGAGATTCCCTTTATACTGACCTTGAAGAGTTTTTGCCTTGGTGGACAGCACTGTGTAAATGCCGCCTATCTTGTTGCAAACCTCCCAACTTGTCTCGAAAAGTAAATCAAGCTTTACCGGGGCTTGTACCATAATTAATAAGCAATCTTTTGAAGATCACACCCTTGGATGCAATCCTTATTCTACCTTGAATGCATAATCGCATATCTTACCGCAAAGGTAGACATTCTTTTCCATCAAAAACACCTCTTGTTGAAAATATTTCTCAAAAATTCGCCCAACGACCAATCTTTATCTATGAATATGTCACCAAATTCAAAAACTTACAATTATTAACTTTTAATATCTCCATTTTATATCTCATTTACCCCCACCACCCATTCCTGATCAAGCCACCGTGCCCCGAGGTTTGCCTCGGGGGCCCATAATTTTACAGGTTGTCAGTAGGCACGTAATAGTAGCGCATTTTGCCTTTGATATCTTGGAATTGGATGTAGTAGCAACACCCTTTCTCGTTCCACATGAATCCCAAATAATAATTATACCCCTCGGGAATGCTATCCAATATCATCTCGGGGCATGGGTATAGATCAAGATCGCGCTTGAGGCACGTGGGTACTACCGCCGCTGTGGCTTGTTCCGAGTCCGACCGCAAGCACGACATAGGGAAAGGCTCGACAAAAGTGCCTCGATTGGTCATCAACTTTACCCACGGGGGTACGCTGTTAACAGGTAACACGTCGATGTACACAGTGCTTCCGGGATGGGCCGACAGCTGGTCCATCACCTCCCGAAACTGTTTGTAGTAGGGATACTCATAAATATTGGCCATAATACCTTGTAGTGTACACACCCCGAGCACACAGGTTGCCAGAATGGCCCCATGCGGATTCTGCAATGACTTGGATTTCAGAAACAAGCGCCCCAAGGCGATAATCGATGCAAGAACGCCGCACAGGGCTGCGCGATAATCAGCTCCAGTGTAGCAGTGTATGGTAAGCGTAGCCAATCCTGCTACCGCCATCGCGATGAGAACCGGGTCGCGGGTGATCTCATCCCAAAACCCCTTGGGTCGCTTAACTGCTTGATAAATAAGGGTCAACCACACTAAAATCGTCAATGTGTGGCGCAATAAGATTTTAGCCGTGGAGCGATCGGTTTGCAACAGCATGTCAAGGCGCAAGCCCATCCCCCCACAGCTTAACGGAATCACTGTAGCCATTATCAGAACGACCACTACCAGGGCTATAAATCTTTTGCGGGAAGTGGTATCCTTACCGATTAAAAGCCATGCTATCAAGCCGCTGCCTATGCTTGCGCCAAATATCTCATGCCCCCAGCCCGTTAAAATGGCGAGCAGGAAGGTGCATAGGTAATAAAGCACCCTATGACGGCTCGCAAAAAGCGGCTCGCGGAACAATAGCCATACCAACAAGAAGGCAAATGCGGCTGTGTAGAAGTAATTCAGTATATAGATTCCCACTAATAGATTATTGGTCCACGGGATGCACACAATCGCCAGAATCCAGGTAAAGGCCAGCGCTACCACCTTGTTATGTCCTATCAGAAGCGACGACACCCCAAATAGGGTGGCAAAAGCTATTCCCGACAACAATCCCCATAGCCATGTGGGTATAAACATTGTGAGCAACGGAGCTACCAGTTGGGCTATGCGTGCGTTGTCCCATGTCGCGAGGTTGTCGCAATAGCTCATCCATGAATCCCAATTGAACCCCCACGCCCCATGATTGATCGCTTTGTAAAGCGCGTCGAAGTGAAAGGAGTCGTAGCTAAACGGCGAGAGGGCCGATAATATCCCGAAAATACTGAATATTACGGCTACCCATATCCACCATGCGGTTTTACTGGATATTTTGGCGCTGAGGGCTGAGATGGGAATCACGGGCGTGTTATTGGGGAGTTTGGGAGGCGTAGTCGCGTGGGGAGACGCCGAATTCCTCAGTGAAGGCGCGGGCGAAGTAGCTGGGATGGGTGAAGCCCACCATGTACATCACCTCCGATACGGTGAATTTGCCGCCGCGCAACAAGGCCGCCGCGCGCTTCAGGCGTAGCGAGCGCAGAAAGTTGACCGGTGTCGTGCCCTGCGTGGCTTTGAGCATGCGCAACAGGCGCTTCTGCCCTATGCCTAGCTCCTCGCAAAGCTGCGACACGTTGAACGACGCGTCGCCCATGCGCTTCTCGATAAGCTGTAGCACGTCCTCCATCAGCCGTTCGTCGCTCGACGCCTCCTCAGGAGGCTCGGCCGCCGCGTCGATTCTCACCTCCTGGCGTGTACGAGCCGCCACGCGAGTGCGCGCGTCAAGCAACTGGGCGATGCGCAGCTTCAGTCGCGATACGTCGAACGGCTTGCTCATGAACGCGTCAACCCCGAGCTGGATCGAGCGATTCTCAGTCTCCGGGGCGTCGTGGGCCGTGAGCATGATGATCGGCACCGACGCCAAGTGGGGAATCCCCTTGATGCGCTTGCAGAACTCCAAGCCGCTCATCACCGGCATCATCTCGTCGACGATAATCAGCGACGGCGTTTCCTGTTGGGCCTTCTCGAGTCCCTCCCGGCCGTCGGTGGCTCGACGGCAACGGTAGGTGAGCGACAGGGCCGAGTGGAGGAACTGAAGCAACTCCGAATTGTCGTCGATCAGCAGGATCATGTCGCGCGGGTCGTCGGCCTTGGCTGGCAGCTCAGCCACGCCGTTGCTGGCAGTCACGTTGTCACCCTCGAGGGGGAGATCGATGGTCACCATGGTGCCCTTGCCATCGGGGTTGGGCGCGATGTCGACGGTGCCGTTATGCAGCTCCACGAATTTCTTCACTAGCGCCAAGCCGATGCCTGAGCCTTCGTAGTTGCCTCCCGATGAGTTGCGAGCTTGGTACAAACGTATCCACACCAGATTGAGGTCTTCCTTTGGTATGCCTATGCCGTTGTCGGCGACAGTGACGCGCACATGGTTGCCATGCAGGGCCACGCGCACGTTGATGCGTCCGTCGCTATCGGGCACGAATTTCACCGCGTTGGACATCACGTTGTAGAACACCGACTCCATTTTGAACAAGTCCAAGTTCATCTCCAACGGCTGAGGCATCTCCTCTACAGCAATGGTGATGTTGCGCTTGGACGCAGTCTGGGCGAAAGAGTCGGCCACCGACTTCACCAACCGGTTGATCTCCACTTGCGAGCGCACAAGCGTCTGCTCCTCCTGGAAATCCACCTGCTTGAAGTCCAACACCCGCTTGATCAGCGTATCAAGGCGCTGGGCGTTGTTGCGTATCGATTCCAGGAGCGATCGGTCGTTGTCGGTGGGAAACTGCCGCTCCAGCAAGGTGTCTACAGGTCCAAGTATCAGGCTCAGAGGCGTTTTCAGGTCGTGGGAGATATTGGTGAAGAAGTCAATCTTCATCTGCGACAGCTCCAACGACTTCTGGCGCTCCAATTGCTCGTAGCGACGACGGTTGCGGTCGAGCATCACCTTAACAATCAAGGCGATAACCAGGATAGCGAGCACCAGGTAAAGCAACTTCATCCAAGCGTTGAGGTACCAAGGCGGACGTATCGCGATGGCGTAGGTGGTGATCTGGTCGGGCAGTAGCGAAGAGCACAGGCGCAATTGGTAGGCACCGGCAGGAAGCTGATGCAGGGCGATACGGTTGTCCCCCTCGGGTAGCGTGATCCATGGACCCTCCTTGCCGTCGTGGATAAGCTGGTAGGAGAATGTGTACTCATCGTGATGCGAATAGGCGAAGTTGCTTACCTCCAGGGTGATAGCAGTGGTTCCTGAGGGGAAAACAAATGTGCGCAAATCGTCGCCCTTCTCGTATTTTTGGATGGAAACAGGCTCGTTGTTGCAGCTGAGACCCACCACGCGGATGTCGCCATAGGTGTTCTGGTCCTCGGTCTTTTGCGGGTCAAATTTCATCAACACGTCGTAGCCGCCGAGCATCAGATCGTTGGTAAGCTGGTCGTAGAATATCGACGAGAAATCGCCTGGAGGAAGCGTGTAACGTGCCCACGTGCCCTTGGCGGTGTCGTAGGCGCAAAGGCTCTGGGGCGCAAGCACATAGAGGGTGTTGCCGTGACGCATGATGGCGCGTATCGGCTCGGTCGATAGCAATGGAGTGGTGATGATTTGGCACTCGCTCGTCGCCGGGTTGTAGCAGCCAATAGCGTTGTCGGTGGCGTACCACATTTTCCCCTGTACATCGATGTGCATGCCCAACGGGAACACCTTTCCTTCTTGTCCTGACGCCGTTTTCAGCGGAACGGTGCACAGGCGCCGTTGCGACGGGTCCCAAAGGTAGGCGCCGTCGCGATGGGCAAGCCATATCAGCCCGCGTGGATTGGATTTTATACCCAAAGTGTAGAGTAGGGGCGACTCCTGGGAGAACACTTGCTGGGCCTCGATATGCCCCCCGCGAAGCTGCGCGGCCGTGGGGCGGGCGAATTTGAACACGCCGCTCGCGTAGGTAGCCACCCATACGTTGCCGTCGCCAGTGGCCAGAATGTCGTACGGCCACCACGCGTGGTTCTTGCCATCGGTAATGTCGAGCGAACGCCATTGCTCGGCATCGCGATCCCACCACAGTACGCCGTGGTCGGACGCAGCCCACAGGTTGTCCCACGGATCCTGATAAAGGCGTCGGATGTTGTTGTGGGGTATCTGGCGAGCTGGGTATTCGTTTCTGTACCATTGGATTATCCCTCCGGGCATTATTCTCACAAGGCCGTTGGTGCCTCCGAGCCATATGTCGCCGTTGCTGTCGCGTATCAGCGAGGAGATGTTGCCGCTTTGGGGGTTGTGGATATTGGGAATGCGCTGTATCAGCGATAACAAGTGGGTGATCTCATAGCGTGGGGATGACGACATGGTCGACGCGCCGTGGCCCGTGGCCATCCACAGCGAGTGGTCGCGGTCGACAAACACATCCCACACCACGTTGTTGCTCAGCGAGTAAGGGTTGCGCATGTCGTGAAGATGCACATGGCTCTCTCCCGACCCTGGATGATACTCCACCAGCCCATTGTCGGTGCCCGCGTATAGCTTGTCGTCCATCAGTGCCAAGCTCTTGAAGAACGTGTCGCTCTCGTAAACGGGCACCAAGGTGTTGGTTTGGGGGTTAAACTGCACAATGCCGCCGTTGTATCCGGCCCATAGGCATGATCGCTGTGGGTCCCATAAGCATGAATAATAGCTGCGGTCGGGGTCGAGACGCTCCAACCGGTCGGTCGACGGATCCAGGCGGTAAAGCCCTGACAATGTGGCCAAATAGATGTAATGGCCCGAGGAGGTGATGCCATAGGTGTCGCGCACGCGCGGATTCACCACGCGCCACGTGAAATCGTCGGTGTTCATCGACACCACGCCTAGCTTTTCCGCCCCGGC
The DNA here is from genome assembly GCA_021205635.1 of Bacteroidales bacterium. Taxonomy (GTDB): domain Bacteria; phylum Bacteroidota; class Bacteroidia; order Bacteroidales; family Muribaculaceae; genus JAJPXC01. The sequence continues at coordinate 42,599 of JAJPXC010000113.1, forward strand.
GAAAATCAAGTTGCCGTCGGTGACGAATGATCGTATCTCGCCCGTGTCAATCGAGTCGAGAGGTGAGGCCATCTTCGTGCGCGTGGGAGCGTCGAAAAAGTGGATACCTGCCTGGTCGCAGAATCCTATCACGTTATCTCCGGCCACATCGATCGAGTGCACGAATCGCGGCGGGTAAATCGAGTCGCCAAGCGCCTTGAACCGGAAGCCGTCATAAGAATACACCCCTTGGTCGGTGCCAAACCATATCATCCCCGACGCGTCCTGTGCCACGCCCGTATATGCGTTAGCACGACCCCCGAAATAGGCCGTGTGTATCTCCTGCGCCTGGCTCGCCAAAGCCATGCCACAAGCAATCGCCAATATCCCTAAAATCCTTTTAATCACTTTGAAAGCCTTAATTTACTTTATTCTTTTGCTCCTTTCCTCCTTTACCCTTTATCCTTTATCCTTTATCCTTCATCCTTGTGTGAGCTTCGCTCACACCGGTACCACCATCATCGGTATATCGGCGTGGAACAGCAACTTATGCGCCAGCGACGGGTTGAACAGCCGCGCGAAGATATTCTTCTTCTTGTTGGGCGTAACGATCAGGTCGATACGCTGGTCCTGGGCGATACGGCGGAAGTCCTCAACAATAGTAGGTAGTTGTACCTCCTTGATAGTGAACGAGTAAGCCGGATAATGCGCTTGACAATACTCCAGCAACTTCTTCACCCCCTTCTCGCTTGTCGTGGCACGCTCCTTCTTCGACGGAATATGCACCAGCGTGATGTTGAACGCCCGCGAGGGGAACAGGCGGTAGAACGAATCCATCGCCAGGATGTCCTCTTGCTCTAAGTTGCTGAAGAACACCACGTCCCGTATATCGTCAAGGGAGTTGATTTTGGTGTCCTCGGGGATGGTGAACGCCGGCACGCGGCACGAATCTAGCACCTCGGCCGTCACGCTGCCCACCAGCTCTTTCTCTTTCTTGCCGGCCCCGCGGGTGCCCATCACGATCATCGCCGGATGGTTGACTTTGGCATACTCCAAAATCGACTCCTCGGGAATCCCCTCCACAACCTCGGTCACGAATTTCACCGCGGGAAGCTCACCCGTCTTGATGGCCGAACGGAATCGCGCCGTGAACTCATCCATCAACTGCTCCACCTCCTTCTCCATCAGTATCTGGTCCTCGCCCTCGATGGCGTCGTAGCTCAGGGCGTCGGTGAGCTGGAGGTTGCCCGTGCGGAACGGGTCGATGTAGGAGTGCAAGAACACAAGCGAGGTCTTCAACGACGCCGCCAACTGGAACGCTAGCCGGGCCGCATGCACCGAGTAAGCCGAGAAATCGGTCGGCACAAGGATCGGGTCGATCTTCGGAGCGTCGCGCAACCGCTTGGGAGGCAGGAAGATCTCCGAATTCTCGATGATGCGCAGAGCCAGGGGCAGGTCGCTCTCCTTGATACGCACGCGCACACCCGACGACACGACGGGTTGCAACAGGTTGACGTTTTGCAACGCAACGGTGATCCCCTCGCTCTCAAGCAGGGTCTTCAGCAGTATCGCCTTCTCATACGTGTGGATAGCCACCGTGATCAATCTCTCTTCGCTCATATATCTAGCATTTAGCGTTTAGCGTTTAGCATTTAGCGTTTAGCATTTAGCATTTAGCATTTAGCCCAATAGATAAAAGTCTTTAATCCTTTGCTCCTTTCCTCCTTTAAAAGGCCTATATTTAAGCAAGTGAGGGGCGAATTGTGAAGATTCGCCCCTTTTTAGAAGGTCTCAACAGTGGAGATTATGCTTGTTCTTTCTCCTTCTGCAGGATCTCGACCGCCATGTCGTAGATGGTGGTGTCGTCAAGCACGACGATGCCGCCGTCGGGGCCCGGCTCGATGTGGACGCCACAATTCTTGCCAAAAGCGTAGTTGGACCCGCCGAAGTAGTTGCGCACGGTTTGTACGGTGGTGTTCAGCTTATCGGCGATCTGATGCATGGAACCATCGGGGAGGCTGTCTTTGAGGCGACGCAGATCGTTGAAGGTGATTGTTTTTGTCATGATACGATTATTTATAAGTTAATAAATCGGGTTACAAAAGGAATTCTTCTAGTCGTTTTTTGATGGTACGTGAGAATTTTTAGCTAAAATAGGGCTTATTTTTGTCAGATGCAAATATTTTTGACAAAAAAGCGATATGTTTTACAACATATCGCCCTTAATTAGCTATATTTCAGTAGCTTAACCGAAATGTTAAATTCTTTCTACATCGGTGGCCGAAATCCATGCCCGGTGGGTGTTGTCAACGCTCACGTCGAGCCACATCGGGTTGAGCGAGTCGCCGGGGGTCGCTACCGAGTCGAGGATCTCCACCCGGGTACCCTCATGCAGCAGGATGGCCTGCTCCGACTTGTCCTTGGGCACGCGCGGTGACGTGCTCAGCTGAGTCGACGGCGCCACGATGATGGCCGACGTGGTCGACTCGGCCTTTCGCGCCCCTACTAAGGCCAAAATTACGAAAGCGATGGTCACCCCAAGCATACACAAGCCTCCGAAGAAGCTCACCTTGCGCAGCGCCACATTCGACGCGAAAACGTAGGTCAGCGCCCCCACAAGCAACAGGGTAAACGCTCCCAGGGCCAGCCAGCTCCATGTGTTGCTGCGTGCCTGCGCCACCGTCTTGTCCATCAACTTGGTCATTACCGAGCCGCGGTCGCCCGGCTCGTCGATAATCTTGGAGTTGACGAACGCCAAGTTCGTGCGGGCGTCCTCGTTGGCAGGGTCGAGCTTCAACGCGCGTTCATAATATAATATAGCGCGCCCGAGTTGGCCCTGGCGATAGTAGGTGTTGCCAAGGTTGTAAAACAAGGTCGACGATGTGCCCTCCTCGGCCGCCGCTTGCTGGTAGAGCTGCTCGGCCAGCGCGAAGTTGTCGGCCGTGTAAGCCGAATCGGCCCTCTGGGAGAGCGAGACGCCCTTGGCCGCTTCCTGGGATTGCGAGCCCCCCTCGGCCGCATTTATCAAATTCATCGGCAGGAGCAGGAGAGCGAGGGTCAATATGGTGATGAAACGTTTCATTTTGCCGTGTTCTTTTTGCGTTTGATTGATGCCAAGGAGTCCATCGCCTCTGAGGCTTGCTGGTAGAGCTGCTCCATGCGGGCGTCGCTCTGTTGCGGGGTGTAACGGGCCATCTCACACTCATCGAGCACCTCGATCAGTTTGTCGCTCAACTCCTTGGAGGCTCCGTAGCTTTCAAGCTCGGCGGCCACGTTCTCGCGGGTGAGTTGCGACGCGGGTATCGACAGCTTGTCGCTGAGGTAGCCCCAGATAGCGCGCAGCATCTCCTCGTGGAATTTTTCGCTTTGGTGGGCCTTCATGGCCGCGGCCGCGGCTCGCAGGCGCCGGCGAGCCACTTTGTTGGCTCGAGCTACCTTGCGGCCTGTCACGTCGGCGTTCAAGCGTGCCCGTTGTGCCCCGATGGCGATAGCGGCGATAAGCATGGCTAATAGTAGCACGTAGATGCCCCAATACCACCACGTCAGCACCACAAGCGTGTGCTCCTTCTGCAAGTGCTTGTCGCCCAGCTTGATATGCAGGATGTCGGTGTTCTTGGCGGTGATACCCTGTTTCTCCACAGCGGTGGATGAGGGGGTGCCTACGCCCTTGGCAACGTCGATCTTGTAGTTGGGGGTGGTGAGGGTGACGTATTTCTTGGTCGCCGGGTTGAAGTAGATGAAATGGTCGGCCCCGATCTCGAATTTACCCACCGATTGCGGCACGAACGTGTACTCGACGGTCATCTCGCCCGTGACGTTGTTGCCGGCGACGTGCGACGAGATGTCGGTCTTCGGGGTGTATTGCTCAAACTCGGTGGGGAAGTCGATCACCGGCTCTTTCAGGTACTTGATGTTGCCCGTGCCACGGATGGTGTACGTCAGCGACGCCGCCTCGTTGGTGCGGAAGTTTGACCCGTTGAGCTTGGAGTCGATGGTGAAGTTGCCCACAGCGCCGTTAAACCCGTCGGGCTGAGGCTGTGGCAACGGCAGGATGTTGACCGATGCCGAGTTGGAGTTGACTTGTATCTTTTTCTCGATCGGTCGCGAGGTGCCGAAGAAGCCCATGTTGACGCGCTCGTATTGCACTACTGTCTGGTCGTAGCGCCCCGAGTTGATGGTCAATTTGCCTGACTTCTGCGGGAAGATGATGCACTTTTTCAGCACGGCCGTCATGTAGTTCTGCCCGTTGTAATGCTCCATCTCGTTCAACGAGGCCTGGATGTTCACCTCGTCGATCAGGAAGCCGTCGAAACTGGGCTGCGTCGTGGCCATGAACGACGAAATCTGGTACTTGGTGTACAGCTTGATCGTGCACTCGATCGCCTCTTGCTCGTAGGCTGATGATTTTGAGAGGATAATGCGCACGAATACGTCATCCTTGCCCACCTGCTTGTCGGGTGTCTGCGTGGTGATGTCGTCCACCTGCGCGCGCTGCCGTTGCGATGAGCCGGCAGCCTGCGACGCTTGGTCGGCTGGGAGGACGGTGAACTTGGTCTCCTTGGTGCGGTACGTCTTTCCGTCTGCCACGATCGAGGCCGGGCCGATGGTGTACGTGCCAGCCTTGTCGGCGCGGTAGGTGTAAGTGTAATCAACCGAGGAGGTGGAGGTCGCCTTGCCGTTGACCACCTGGTAACTCTGCATCGTTGACGTGGAGGGGCCGTACAGCAATGTGCACCCGTTGATCTGAGGGGCGTTGAGCGACGAGCCCTCGGCGTTTTGCAACCGGAAGGTCACCGCGAAGCGATTGCCCTCGATCACTTGCCGCGGCGGCACGACGGTAAACGTCACGTCGGCCCATGCCGCCAGCGTGGCGAAAATCAGGAGTAATATGAGTTGAACGCGTTTCATTCTTAGCATTTAGCATCTAGCATTTAGCATTTAGCATCTAGCATTTAGCATTTAGCATTTAGCATTTAGCTGAGTCTCTACCAAGGCTTAAGGATATTTCGCTGGGAGGCTTTGGCGGCCTTCTCTTGCTCTTTGGCGGCTACGCGGCGGCGAGTGGCATTCTCCTCGTTCTCCATTGTCTTGAGAATCTTCTCGGCATTGGCGTCCGAGATGCCTTGCTGCTGTTGTTGCTGTTTCTGCTGGTCCTGCTTTTGTTGATCCTGTTGGGGATTCTGTTGCTGGTCCTGCTTGTCCTTATCCTTGTTTTGGTCCTTATTCTGGTCTTGGTTTTGGTCCTTATTCTGATCCTTGTTTTGATCTTTATTCTGGTCCTTGTTCTGGTCTTTGTTTTGATCCTTGTTCTGGTCCTTGTTTTGCTGTTGCTGCTGGAGCTTGAGCTGGGCAAGGCGCAGATTGTCGCGGGCCGCGTCGTTGTCGGGGTTGCGACGCAGAGCCTGCTTGTACTGATTGATCGCTTGGTCGTATTGCTCTTGGTTAAACGCCACATTGCCAAGGTTGTAAGCCGCCTTTTCGGCGATGGAGGCCGTTTGGGCGTTCTTGGCGAGGTCGGTCAACAGCTTGGTGGCCTCGGCCATCGGGTTGTTGCCCGAGTTGGGGTCGGCCGCGCCACCCTGCTTGAGCAGCGAAGCGGCGAGGTTGTAGGTGGCAACCTCGCTCTGGGCGTTTTCTTGCAACGCCTTGCGGAAGGCAACCTCAGCCTCGGCGTAGCGCTGCTTGGCGTAGAGCTCGTTGCCCTCCTTTATGTAGTTGCGCTCACGCTTGGTGGTAGCGGTCGACTGGGCTGAAGCCCCAGTGGCCATCACCACCATCGCGAGCGTAAGAGAGATATGTCGTAACAGTTTCATTTCTTTTCCTTGGTAAAGAAGTTGATTTTCTTGAGCCAGCCGATCTTGCGGTCGAGCACGAACACGTCGGCCAAAATCAGCGCCAAAGCGATCCACGCGAACAACGGGAACTGCTCGGCGCTAGCCTTGTAGGCCACCTTCTCGAAGTCGGCTTTCTCCAATTTGTCGAGGGCGTCACACAGGTCGTTGACCGCCGACGAGCTGCTTCCGTTGACGTATTCACCCCCGCCGGCCTTGGCGATCTCCCGGGCCATCTGCTCGTCAAGAGCCGTGGTGACGGGTTGCCCCGAGGCGTCCTTGAGGAACTCGCCCTTCTTGGCGTTCAGGGGGATAGGAGCGCCCTTGCCCGAGCCTACGCCGATCACGTCCACCTGGATGCCGCGGTCCTTGGCTTGGCGCGCCATGTCGATGGCGTCGCCCTCGTGGTTCTCGCCGTCGGTGATAATCACGATTGCCTTGCGCATGTCATCGTTGGGCGAGAAGCCGTTGATAGCCATGGAGATAGCTTGGCCAATGGCAGTGCCTTGCGTTGGCACCATGTCGGGGGTGAGAGAGTTGAGGTACATCTTGGCCGACATGAAGTCGCCGGTCACGGGGAGTTGGGTGTAGGCCTCGCCCGCAAAGACGATCAGCCCCACCTTGTCGTTATCGAGTTTGTCGATCAGTTTCTCGAGGATATGCTTGGCGCGTTGCAGGCGAGAGATGCCAGCCGGATCGTCGTTGGACGACGCCAGCATCGACCGTGACACGTCGAAGGCGATCATCACCTCGATGCCGCGACCCTGCTCCATCTCCTCTTTCCCGCCGTAGCGGGGACGAGCGAGCACCACCACAAGCGCGGCGATGGCCAGCAGTTGCAGGGAAATCTTAATCCACGGCTTGTACTTGGAGGCATCGGGCATCAGCGGCTCCAGCACCTCCAGGCGCCCAAAGCGGCGCAGCTTGGCGCGTCGGGCCAGTTGTGCCCACACAAACAGCCCCGCTATTACTGGGATCAGCAGTAACAGGTAAAGCAGGCCGGGGTAAGCGAAACTCATCATTTAGTGTTCAGTTTTCAGTGTTCAGTGTTCAGTTTTCAGGGCTACGGTATTGTGCGTAGCCAGGTGCGACGCAGGATGATCTCGAGCGAGAACAGTCCCAGGGCCAGCGCGGCCCACAGCGTGTAATTGTCCTCGGTGTGGGAGAAGTGGCGCACGTCCATCGAGGTCTTCTCCAATTGGTCGATCTCTTGGAAAATCTCCTTCAGCACGTTGTTGCCGGTGGCGCGGAAATACTTGCCGCCGGTGACGCTGGCGATCTGCTTCAAGGTGCCCTCGTCAATCACCACGGGCTGGTTCACATAGGAGATCTTGCCGAAAATATCTTGCGTGGGGTAGGGGGCCATGCCGTTTTTACCGATGCCGATGGTGTACACCTTGATGCCGTACTTGGCGGCGATCTCGGCGGCGGTCAACGGGGCCACGACGCCGGTGTTGTTGGAGCCGTCGGTCAACAGGATGATGCTCTTGCTCTTGGCCTTGCCGTCCTTGATGCGGTTGATGGCAGTCGCGAGGCCGTCGCCGATGGCGGTGCCATCCTCGATCATGCCCGTCTCAATCGACGCGATATAGTTGGTGAGGGTAGGGCGGTCGAGCGTCATCGGCACAGCCGTGAAGCTCTCGCCGGCGAAGATCACCAATCCTATATTATCGCTCTCGCGACCCGACACAAACTGCGTCGCCACCTCCTTGGCGGCTCCCAAGCGGTCGGGCTTGAAGTCGCGCGCTAGCATCGACGACGAGATGTCGAGCGACAGCACGATGTCGGTGCCCTGCGTGTTCGACGTGCGCCAATTGTCGTGGGTTTGGGGTCGGGCCAGAATGATAATCAAGCATCCTATCGTCAACAGGCGAAGCACGAACAGCCCGTGGAGCCCATACTCCTTGATCGACCGCGGCAGCCCCGCGAAGGGCGACACCGTGGAGATCTCAAGCGCCGGGTGGGCGTTGCGACGCTTCCAAATGTACCACGCGATCAGCGGCACATACACCATGAATAGCCAAAGGTAATGTGGATGAGCAAGTTGCATGGTTACTTCTTTTTAGGGTTATCGCCTACCGAGGCTTTATCGCCTTTTCGGCTTGTGGGCTTATCGTCGCTCGGGGAATCGCTTTCGGCGGTTTCCTCGTTGTCCTCCGTTTTCTCCTCGGGCGCGGGCTTGGTGTCCTCCACAAATTGCATGGCCTGGTTGAACGCCTTGGTGTTGTCCTCAGGAAGCGGGCGCTGCTTGGCGAACTTCACAAAGTCGGCCACGGCCAGGATCTCGCGCATGTAGCGGTTGGGCAGGCGGGTAGCCTCGTTGTCCTGGAGCGTCTGGATGATCTGCGTGGAGGTCATCTCCATGGCGTTGATGCCGAAGCGGCCTTGCAGATAGTCGCGCAGGATCTCGGTCAAGCGGGTATAGAATTCGCGCTCCTGGCCCTGCTCGCACAGGTGACGCTCACGCAGCTCGCCCAATTGGCGGATGGCGATCTCGTAAGGCGGCTCTGGCTTCTTGGCCGGCAGGATGGATACCACTGCTTTCTTGCTGAAAAGCAGCCATGCGGACAGTCCGCCTGCGACCAGCAGCAATGCGATCAGGTACCACACCCAATAATCGGTGATCCAATCGGGCATCCAGTCGTACCAGCGGCTTTCACCCGGCTCCGTGCCCGCATAGGGGTGGATTGTGGCCAACGAATCGACCATCACAGGTATCACCTTGAGCGTCAACGGCTTGGTGTACATCGTGTCGCCCCCGTTTACATAAGGCAGCGGTGGCAATGTGTACAATCCCGAGTCGAACGACTGCAACACAATCTCTTGATTGATTTGGCGACGCCCCGAGCCGAGGTCGGTGGTGTCGGCGCGAGTGGCGTCAATCACCTCCACGTTGCCCACCAGGGTGTCGCCCTTGGGAAGCACCAAGAAGCCGTCCGATGAGGCGTCCTCCACGACCTCCAAGTGGAGCGTCGTTTGCTTGCCCATCAGGATATATACCGAGTCGAGCGTCGCCTTCACCGAGTGGCTACGGCCATAGCCGGCCACTGGTATAAGCAGCGTCGCAAGCAATATCGGTAGGAGTATCTTTCGTGTCATTTTCTACAGTTACTGAGGTGGTTAACGGGTGCCGCGGCGCTTGAACAGGCCCATCAGCGCTTTGACGTAATCCTCGTCGGTGGCCACCGAGGCCAGGTCGACGCGGCAACGGTTGAGCCGCTCGGTCATCGTCTGCTGCCGCTGGTACCACCACTTATTATAAGCCTGGCGCGTCTTGGCCGACGAGGTGTTCACCCACCGGTCGCGACCAGTCTCCAAGTCCATCACGCGCATGAAGCCCACGTTGGGAAGCTGTGCGTCGCGCTTGTCGTACACCTGGATGGCTATCACGTCGTGCTTGTTACAAGCGATCGACAGCGCCTTCTGGTAGTCGTGGTGGTCGATATAGTCGCTGATGAGGAATGTCGTGGAGCGCTTCTTCAACGCGTCGGTGAAGTAGCGCAGCACCATCGCGATGTCGGTGCCGCGACTCTCCGGCTGGAAGTCGAGCAACTCGCGTATTATAAGCAAGATATGCTTCTTGCCCTTCTTCGGCGGGATGAACTTCTCGATTTTGTCCGAGAAAAATATCACACCGATCTTGTCGTTGTTCTGGATTGCCGAGAACGCCAGTGTCGCCGCGATTTCGGCGATCATCTCGCGTTTCTCCACGCCCACGGCTCCGAAATTGCGGCTTCCCGACACGTCGACCAGCAACATCACCGTCAACTCGCGTTCCTCCTCGTACACCTTAACATACGGGGAGTTGTGGCGAGCCGTGACGTTCCAGTCGATGTCGCGTATATCGTCGCCGTATTGGTATTGGCGCACCTCCGAGAACGTCATACCGCGACCCTTGAAGGCCGAGTGGTACTCGCCCGCGAAGATGTTGTTGGACAACCCGCGGGTTTTGATCTCGATTTTGCGCACCTTTTTTAGAAGCTCGTTCGCGTCCATTATTGAGAATTAAAATTGTCGCTAGATATCGCTAGATATCAATAGAAGTCGCTAGAAGTCGATTGAAATCGATAGAAATCAATCCCGTAAAGGGGTCTATTAACTTTAAACTTTAAACTTTAAACTTTAAACCTTAAACTTTAAACCTTAAACTTTAAACTTTAAACCTTAAACCCCTTAAGGAACTTCAACCTTGTCGAGGATCTCCGAGATAATCTCGTCGGTGGTGATATTGTTGGCCTCGGCCTCGTAGGTCAAGCCGATACGATGGCGAAGCACGTCGTGGCACACAGCGCGCACGTCCTCGGGAATCACGTAGCCGCGCTGGCGCAGGAATGCGTAGGAGCGAGCCGCGCGGGCCAGCGAAATCGAGGCTCGGGGCGAGGCGCCAAACGCGATAATCGACGTCAAGTCGCCCAGATTGTACTCGGCCGGGAAACGCGTGGCGAACACGATGTCCACGATATAGCGCTCGATCTTCTCGTCGATATAGATTTGCTCCACCACCTTCTGGGCTTCGATAATCTCGTGGGGCTTCAGCAGGGGCACGATCTTGGGTCGCTCGCGAGCGATATTCTGGCGGATAATCGCCTTCTCCTCCTCCTTGTTGGGGTAGCCTATCACCACCTTCAACAGGAAACGGTCGACCTGCGCCTCAGGCAGCGGGTAGGTGCCCTCCTGCTCGATAGGGTTCTGGGTGGCCATTACAAGGAAAGGCTCGTCGAGGGCGAACGTCGTGTCGCCGATGGTCACCTGGCGCTCCTGCATCGCCTCAAGCAATGCGCTCTGCACCTTGGCCGGGGCGCGGTTGATCTCGTCGGCCAGGACGAAGTTGGCGAAGATCGGGCCTTTCTTCACTTGGAACTGCTCTTTCTGCACCGAATAGACCATCGTACCGATCACGTCGGCTGGAAGAAGGTCGGGGGTGAACTGTATGCGGCTGTACTTTGCGTCGATCAGTTGCGCCAGGGTCTTGATGGCAAGCGTCTTGGCCAAGCCCGGGACGCCTTCAAGAAGCACGTGGCCGTTGCTCAGCAACGCGATCAGAAGCGACTCCACAAGGTGCTTCTGCCCTACGATTGTTTGGTCCATCCCTCGGGTGATGAGGTTGACAAAGTCGCTCTTGGAGGCTACGAGATCGTTTAATTCTCTGATGTTAACCGTTTCGCTCATAGTAGTTTATGGTGTTGAAAATATTGTCTATCATTTAGGGCTTGTGATGTTTCACCCCGTTTTGTGACGCAAAATTATTAATTATAACAATTGGGATGTTAACTTGGCGTGTTAATTTTTTCTATATTAAGTTTACCGATGAAAAAACCACATTTTTCGACTATTATGCCATATTGAAAAAGAGTAAATAATTCATAATCTATGTTAATGGCATAACTGTATATTAATTTTATACATTACCTTGGTCCCCGTAAAGTCATCTGTATACATTCACTCATTTGTATACCATTTAAAACACAATGATATGAAACAACTAACCTTATTGCTGCTCGTGGCCCTGGCGGGCGCCGGGGTCCAAGCGGGCGCCTATACAAGCTACACAGCCGCTTCGGGTACCGCCAACCCCTACGCTTACAACCTCAGGGGTTCGGCCGACGATTCCAATCTTTCCGTTACCTACGCCCTCAACGCCGCCGCTGAGAGCGTGGCTATCAACATCCTCGACGCCGACGGACAGACGCGGAAATCTGTTACCGGAACCGCCAACGCGGGCGCCAATGAGGTGATCGTTTCCCTCTCTGGCCTCACGGCTGGTTCCTACACCTGGGAAGTTGCCGTCAACCAAGCCGCCCGCACCAACGTGCAATATTTCGGCGACATCAAGTTCAACCATCCCCAGGGCGTTGAGACCGTCCGCGACACCGAAAGCCCCTACTACGGCCTAATCCTCGCCACCGAAGGCCGGGCCCCCGGCTCCTCACATTATACATATAGCCGCGGCGGGCAGGGCGTCTACGCTTTTTACCCCGACATGTCCGGCGTTGAGAACACCGCCGCCGGCTCGGGTGTATACGCGTTCCGCGGTGGTCTCTCCGCCAACGACTTCGTGACCGCCAAGGCTACCCTCGGTTTTGCTGCCAATGGTATGGTGCCTCGTAAGATTCGTGTGAGCGAAGATGGCCGAGTGTTTATTTCCACTCAAAATATCTACGCTTGTCCTGTTTATACCGTAGCATCACTCGCCGACCTTCTTGGCAACGTAGACTTTACTCCTCTCTACGACGCCACGATCAGTTCCTCCGATTTTGGTTGGTACAACGCATCCAATAATCTCGTTGGTTGCCCCAATCATGGACTTGCGGTCGTTGGCAAAGGAAGCGATTTGACAGTATACGCTTTGGGAGGCTTGAAAAGCTTGATGGCCTCCTATACCCAATCAGCGAGCCGCACGTTCAAATACGCTGTAGGCGCGGCCGCAACATTCGGCTCAAATAACGCTGAATTGGTTTCCAACCTTTCGGGCCGTTTCTTGACCCAACCCGAGGGCGCCAATCTAAATATCGATAGCCACGGATACCTGTGGATGTCGCAATACCGTGGTTCGCCTTCGGCAACCGATCCCTCCATCGTCTGCATCGACCCCACAATCACCGAGTCGGGCAACGAAGAGAGCGTGCTATTTAAGGACACATCTTATAAATGTGGCGGCGGCGGTTTCCGCTTCAATCCCGAAAACACCCAAGTCGTTTTTTCATCGAGCACTACCACTTTCTCTCTTTGCGATTTGACGTATACCGATGGCGTTCCCTCTCTTTCCGAAGCCTCTCGCGTAGCTCATGGAATGAGCACCAACGTTACCGATTATGCTTGGGACTTGGCTGGAAATATTTATGCTGTGGGCAACAATGGTGAGTTGCTCCGCGGATTCGCTCTGCCACACGACGCACGCACGGTAGCTACTCCTTGCGCGGCCGCTTACGGTTTCACAATCGAGGAGGAGCAACCCTCCAATGAGCCACTGATCGTCACCTCGGTTACCGCCGGCACAGCCAATCCGTTCGCTTACGACCTCTATAGCAACTTCGTGGCCGACCATCCCACCTACCATTACTCCTACATGGAGCTCCATTATACCCTTAACGCTCCCGCAAAAGCAGCCACTGCACGCTTCTTCAAGGATGGCGAACTGGTGCACGAGGTAGAGATGGCCGAGACCGAACTTAGCGCAGGTGATCACCTGTTCTGCATCGATCTTGCGGGCTGGCCCGTAGGCACCTACACTTGGAGCCTCGACGTGCATGCCCCCGAGCGAACAACGGTAAACACCTTCGGCAATCACAAGTTCAACCACCCTCAGGGCGTGGAAGTTATTAGAGACGTAACTTCCCCCTATTTCGGATATTTGATGGTAAGTGAAGGCCGTGCCCTAAGTGATAAACAAAATACGACCGCTTATGCTGCTTCTACAGCAGCTAATGGTTCCGGACCAGGTCTGTATATCTTCAACCCCGTTCTCTCGGGCGTGAAGAACCCTGCAACCGGGAAGTACGGCTTCACCGGAGGGATGACAGTTAGCCGCGCCATCAACACTTCCACCACCGCGGGCGCGCAAGCACGCAAGATTCGCATGACTAAAGACGGCCGTATCTTTGTTTCGACTCAAAACAGCAGCTGTAATCCTCTTTATGAGGTGCCTTCACTGGAGTCCCTGCTATCTGAGGCTGTTACAGTAAGCGATGATGACCTAGAGTTCACACCCGTGCTCGACGGTACTTATCAAAGTTCCAACTGTACATGGACAAATACAGATGGCGACCTTCTTTGTGGTGCTTTAATCGGCTTTGACGTGAAGGGTACAGGCGATGACCTCTCGATCGTAATGACTTCAGGAAACTCTACCTTGGTAAGCGCCACTAACACCACGGGTACATTGACGGGCGAAATTTCGCTTGGAAATAATGCTAACTGGAGTGCTCCCTCCTCTGGGATTGAGGCTTTGACAGGTAAGTATGGTATCACCAACACCTCCATCAACGTGGCTTACGACAATCGCGGTGGCATCTGGTGGGCGCAACATCGAGCAACCCCTTCTTCTACTCAGCCATCGTTGATTTACATCGCTGCCGATGGCACTGAGAAGTATAAGGATATTACCACGGTAATTGGTGGTGGTGGCATCCGTCTCAATGACGACTGCACCAGAATGGTTCTCGCTGGAAGTGGAAAATTCACCATTTTCGACCTCTCCTACAGCGACTCAAACGTTCCAACACTCACTGAGGAAATCACCGTAACCCACACCCAGGGTACTAACATTAACGATTTCGCTTGGGACGACGCCAATAACCTTTATGCTGTTTCCAACTCTAACGAGATCCTCGTAGCCTACTCCCTGCCGGTGGCTGAGAACACTGTTACCACCACCAACGCCACTGGCAACCAGGGATTTACTATCACCGTGATGACGGGTGTGGAGGATGCAGTTAAGGACGCGGCTACCAAGGCAAAATGGAGCGTGTACACCACCCAAGGACAAATCAATATCACCGGCGAGGCCAAGAACCCCGAGGTTTACGACCTCCAAGGAAAACGTATATCCCGTGGTAAGACCACCGTAAAAGTCCGCAAGGGCGTTTACATCGTGCGTTGCGCCGACGGGGCAGCAAGGAAAGTAATTGTGAAGTAAAATTTGTATAGGTTTTAGTAGAGGCGAAGGCGCTGCCCGTGAGGGTAGCGCCTTCGCAACGTTTATTTAGTTGTTAGTTGTTAGTTTTTAGTTTTTAGTTGTTAGTTGTTTGGGATAAGCGTCATGCGGCAGCCTAGGGGGGCCGGCCTTGGACGGCCATCACCACGCCATCACCACGCCATCACCACGCCATCACCACGCCATCACCACGCCATCACCACGCCCTAATGCGGCAGCCCAATCTGGGAGTGGCCGCTGCCCTCAGCGGCCGAAGCGAGCGTAAATCTCGGCATTCAGCTTCGACGCAGCCTTCAGCGACTCGGGATCATCGGGATTGATGCCGTATTTCTCGGCCGGAGGGATGACAACCACCGTCCCCGGAGCGATGCGGTCGGGGTGGCCCAGTTTGTCCTCATTCTCCTTATAAATATAAGGCCAGAACTCATAGCGTCCGTAATATTTGCGCGCCATCGTCGTCAAAAAGCGCCGCGCCCCGATCGTGTCATACGTCACCTTCGTCTCTTCAGCAACCTCGGAATGACCGATATTTTCGATATTCCCGAGACTTTCGACATTCCCGAGCGAATCCTCCATCACAGTGGCCTCGTCAACCCATGTGGTGTCGCCGAATTCCTCTTCGACAACCTCCACGGAATCGACAGGAGCGGCCGCATCCATCCCCTCTTGGCCTTGGCTGCCACCATGCCACGGGATAAAGAAACCGAGAGCGAATCCCGCAACCAATCCTACCGCCAGCGGAATCAACGGATGCGGCCTTCTTGGGAGGGCCGGCCTTGGACGGCCATCATCTGCTGAGGTTACCTGGTTCTTCGCATTATCGCTATATCGCATTATCGCTGTATCGCCTTGAGGGGAAACTACTTCTTCGGAAGCCTCTTCGGGGGACTCTTCGGGAATCTTCTCTGCAACCTCTTCTACAACCTCTTCTACAGCCTCTTCTACAACCTCTTCTACAGCCTCTTTGGGGGCCTCTACGGCAACTTCTTCAGCAGCTTCTTGGATAGCTTCTTCGGGTGTCTCCTCTTGCAGCATCGTCTCGTCGATTCCATCCTCGAGCGGCATCGGCTCGAAGAACGAGAACGACGAGTTGACCGCCTCGGCCAACCCCTCATCTGGAACAAACTGCAGTTGATCGCCGTTCAAGCCGCCGAGGGTGAACGTGCCGATACCCTTGATTTTCGCCTGACGGCCGTCGGCAAGCGCCTGGCCGATCACGTCCCACAACGATGTGAGGAACGCGCGGGCCGTCTCCTCCGAGGTGTTGGTTGCCAGCGCCAGAAGTTCGACCAATTGTGGTAAGGGTATCGTATTCATTTGAGGTTCAGGCGTTTTTTAAGTAGATGGGAGGGCTTGAACGTGAGCGTGACGCAAGGAGGCAACAACAGGCGCTTGCCCGTGCTTAGGTCGGTGACGATCTTCTCATCCTCCTTCACAGGCTCAAATGCTCCGAAGCCCGGAATGGCCACAGTGTTAAGCTGCTGGCACTGCTCGCGCAGAATCCCCGCCAAGGCGTCGATCAGCGTGTTCACCTCCGACACCCCGCGGTCCATCTTGCGAGCCACCTGCGTGGCTATCGATTTCGACGGCTCCATTAATAACCGGTGTAAGAGTGGGGCGACAAGCGGTGCAACTCGGCCTTAACCGAATCGCTTACCTCCAACGTGTCGATAAACTCGGCGATGCTCTCGGGGGTCACCTTCGTGTTGGTGCGCGTGAGCTGCTTGAGCGTCTCGTATGGGTGGGGGTAGCCTTCGCGCCGTAGGATAGTCTGGATGCCCTCGGCCACGACGTTCCACATCTTGTCGAGGTCGTCGTTGATCGCCTGCTCATTCAATAGAAGTTTGCCTAATCCCTTGAGTGTAGAGGAGATAGCGATCAACGTATGGGCCAAAGGCACGCCGATGTTGCGCAACACGGTCGAGTCGGTAAGGTCGCGTTGCAGTCGTGATACGGGGAGTTTCTGGCTAAGATGAGAAAGGATGGCGTTGGCCATACCGAGGTTACCCTCCGAGTTCTCAAAGTCGATCGGGTTCACCTTGTGGGGCATTGCCGATGAGCCTACCTCGCCGGCCTTGATGCGCTGCTTGAAGTACTCCATCGAGATGTACATCCAGAAGTCGCGGTCGAGGTCGAGGATGATCGTGTTGATGCGTCGCAGGGCGTCGAACAGCGCTGCCAGGTTGTCGTAATTGGAGATCTGGGTGGTGTACTGCTCGCGCTCGATGCCCAGGCGCTCCTCGAGGAAGCGGGCTGCGAATTGCTGCCAGTCGATGTCGGGGTAGGCGGTGAGGTGGGCGTTGAAGTTGCCCGTGGCGCCGCCGAATTTCCCGCTGATCGGGCAAGCGTCGAGGGCTTGCAGCTGGCGGCGCAGGCGGTAACTGAACACGCGTATCTCCTTGCCCAGCCGCGTGGGCGACGCGGGCTGGCCGTGGGTCTTGGCGAGCATGGGCAGGTCGGCCCACTCATCAGCCTTGGCGTCAAGGTCGTTGATCAGTTCCACGAGAGCGGGGCGATACACATCCTCGATAGCCTCGCGCACCGACATCGGCACCGACGTGTTGTTAATATCCTGGGAGGTTAACCCGAAGTGGATGAACTCTTTATATTTTTCCAAACCGAGCTCGTCGAAACGCCTTTTGAGGAAGTACTCGACGGCCTTGACGTCGTGGTTGGTGGTGCGTTCGATAGCCTTGATCAGCTGAGCGTCCTCGACGGTAAACTCGGTGTAAATCTCGCGCAACTTGGGGAACACCGATTCGGGCACGTCCTGAAGTTGGGGTAGGGGGATCTCGCAAAGCGCGATGAAATATTCCACCTCCACCTTCACGCGGTATCGGATGAGGGCGAATTCCGAGAAATACTCGTCCAGGCGTTCACACTTGCCGCGATAGCGGCCGTCAATCGGGGAAATTGCGGTAAGGGGGGTAAGTTCCATTGGGATGAATGTGATATTTTACGCGAAGATAATGAAAAGTTTTTAAAACAGTAGCAGTGATCCAGCCATCACCAGCATGCCGGCGATTACACCCCACAGCGCGATATGGTGGTGGCCATAGCGCTCCGCCCCGGGCAACAGTTCGTCAAACGAGATGTATATCATCACTCCCGCCACCGCCGCTATGATGATTGCCCCGAGCAACGGCGTCCAGAATGGCAACAGGAACGCCATGCCAACGATGGCCCCTATCGGCTCGGCCAAACCGCTGAGAATCGAGTACTTAAATGCCTTGTTACGATTTCCCGTGGCGTAATAAATCGGTACCGATACGGCAATGCCCTCGGGGATATTGTGGATAGCGATAGCCACCACGATCGGGATTGCCACGTCCAGCCCCTCCAAGGCCGACACAAACGTCGCCATGCCCTCGGGGAAGTTGTGGATGCCGATAGCCAAGGCCAGGAGGAATCCCGTGCGCTTCAGGTGGTGATTAGGCCCCGCGTTGGGATCCATCTCCTCGGGGGTGTGCATCTCGTGAGGGTTCTCGTCCTCGGGTATCAGCCAGTCAATCAGTGCGATAAGTCCG
The DNA here is from genome assembly GCA_021205635.1 of Bacteroidales bacterium. Taxonomy (GTDB): domain Bacteria; phylum Bacteroidota; class Bacteroidia; order Bacteroidales; family Muribaculaceae; genus JAJPXC01. The sequence goes on from JAJPXC010000113.1 coordinate 60,589, forward strand.
ATTCCGCCAAAAAACGACAGCAACACGTAGAGCATCCCCAATTTCGTGTCGTATACGCTCTCGAGCTTGTGCATAGCCTCGGGCAGAAGGTCCATGAACGACACATATACCATCACGCCCGCCGACAATCCCAGCGCCCCGGAGAGGAACTTCGTGTTCCTTCCCTTCGACAGAAACGCCAACAGGCTGCCAATAGCCGTCGATCCGCCCGCCAAGAGGGTGAGCAGCAAGGCAATAACAATCGTCTCAATCGATGGTGTGCCCATATTTTTCCTCCTTTAGTCCTTAAATCATTAAAGGCTTATCTAACGCGGTAGCCTTTCTGGGTGAGGCCGTCCTTGATCTCCTGGATATGCTCGGCGTTGCGGGTCTCAAGCTCAATGCGCAGCGAGCAGCCGTTGACGTGGGCCACCGGGTCGATGCGGTCGTGCACCACCGAGATGATGTTGCCACCAAGTTCGCCCACGACACCGCAAACACCCGACAATTGCCCCGGCTTGTCGTCGAGGTCGATGGTCAACGTCACGGCGCGGCCCGTCTTGGCCAAACCTCTGGAAATGATGCGGTTGAGGAAGTTCACGTCGATATTGCCGCCCGAAACCAAGCTTACAACACGCTTGCCCTCGATCGGTAATTTGTTGAACATCGCAGCGGCCACCGAAACGGCTCCAGCGCCCTCGGCGATCAGCTTCTGGCGCTCGATCAGCGTCAAGATTGCGGCCGCCGTCTCGTCGTCGGTAACTGTCACGATATCATCCACATAGCGGTTTACAAGATCAAAAGTGTTCACGCCCGGCTCCTTCACCGCGATACCGTCGGCGATCGTGCTCACCTGCTCCAATCGCTTGATATGGCCGCCCTTCACCGATTCCTCCATCGACGGAGCACCGGCCGACTGCACGCCATAGACCTTCACCTCGGGGCGTAACTCCTTGATGGCCATGGCCACGCCCGAAATCAGTCCGCCACCGCCGATTGGCACGATCACAGCCTCCACATTGGGCATCTCGTCGAGAATCTCCAGGCCGATGGTGCCCTGGCCGGCTATCACCTTCGGGTCGTCGAACGGGTGCACCAGCGTGTACCCCTTCTCCTTCTGCAGCTCCAACGCGCGCTGGTAGGCGTCGTCGTACACGCCCGGCACCAGCACCACCTCGGCCCCGAGCTTCTTCGTGGCCTCCACCTTCGACAACGGAGCGCCTGCCGGAAGACAGATTACCGACTTGATACCGTTGTGCGTGGCGCCCAGGGCCACGCCCTGAGCATGGTTGCCGGCCGAGCACGCGATCACTCCCCGGGCCTTCTCCTGGTCGCTCAGTTGCGAAATCTTGTAATACGCGCCGCGCAGTTTGAACGAGCCGGTATACTGCAGATTCTCAGGCTTCAGGTACACCTGCGCCGAGTCGCTCAGATTGGTCACGCCGATCAAGCGCGGGTGACGCGCCACGTCCCGCAGCGCCTGTGCCGCGCGGTATATCTCACTGATTGGAAGATTGCAAGCCATAATATTATTAACTCGATTCTTTAATCCTTTAAACTTTTGAACTTTAAACCTTGAACTTTAAACCTTAAACTTTAAACCTTAAACTTTAAACCTTAAACTTTAAACTTTAAACCTTAAACTTTAAACTTTAAACCTTAAACTTTAAACCTTAAACTTTAAACCTTCAACCTAGTTGATTACGCGAAGATAATAACAAAAATCCATCGTTGATTTTGTCGGCCGTGAAAAAATCACTACCTTTGTACCCGCAAACCCATTCCTGCGCATGTGGCGTAATTGGTAGCCGCGTTAGACTTAGGATCTAATGACTTAATGTCGTGGGGGTTCGAGTCCCTTCATGCGCACAAATTTACCTGAGAGGAGGCTTCGTCAGAAACCTCCTCTTCATTTTCTTTATAACGCACAGTAATCTTGCGTATTGCATCCAGCCCTGCATTTACCCTTGGGGTTCGATAAACTTCGTTTTGCTTGTTGTAAAAAACTCCGTCAGGAAACACCAAATTTTGCAGTCTTTGCTTCATTTCAAGGGATGTCCGCTCCCACAAACTATCTAAGTGACAGCACATTGAGATTACTCTCTCAATCTGGCCCGAATGGTTCGATAAATTTTTCTCGCACTCTGCAATTTCAAGCTCGATTTTGTCGAGTTCTCCCTCCAAAAGGCTCAATGCCTCTCGATAGGCTTCTTCATCGTCATTCTCACCAGTTGCCCAGCGAAGTTTCACCTTTTTGAGCTTGTTGGTTTTCTCTGATCGCTGCTTATGCAGTATGGCCAACCTCTGCGCTCTGTCTTCACTGTCAACATCTATCAGTCGAAGCACCAACTGGTGTATAAGACTATGTAGAGCCTCGGGTATCTTGAAGCTGTGCAGCATATCCTTGTACATAGAGTGCTGTACTACTCCCCATTTTTTGGACCAGTTGTGAGTAAACAAAATAATCACTAACTTAGCAACCGCAATGGCCAAGAAAACC
>JAJPXC010000101.1 GCA_021205635.1 Bacteroidales bacterium
ACCCTCTGCTTGTAAGGCAGATGCTCTGAACCAGCTGCGCTAAGCGCCCGTGCTTCTCAAAAGCGTTGCAAAGGTAGGCACTATTTTTGACATACGCAAGCGTTTGTCGAAATTTTTGACGAAAATTTTCTAGCCACCGAAAATATGAGGGAAATTTACTACCTTTGTAAAGCGTTTTACTCTTATTGAATAAACGAAGATGGTGATACCCGCAACAACGCCGATGGTGACTAATCCTATCACGATATTTTTTATCGTGCTAGTGATTATTTTACTCGCTCCGGTGTTGTTGAACCGCCTGCGCATTCCCCACATTATCGGCATGATTGTGGCCGGCGTGGTTGTTGGCCCCTACGGGTTCAACATCTTGGCCAGAGACATGTCGTTTGAGATCTTCGGCCAGGTGGGCATCCTTTACTTGATGTTCTTGGCCGGCCTGGAGATCGACATGTATCACCTGAAGAAAAACCTGCAGCGGGGAATGGGGTTCGGCCTGTACACGTTCCTGGTGCCGATGGTGCTGGGCACGGTGTCGAGCTACTGGTTGCTGGGGCTGGACTGGCTCACGTCGGTGCTATTGGCTTCGATGTACGCCTCCCACACGCTGGTCGCTTATCCCATTGTGTCACGCTTGGGCCTGACCAAGAGCCCCGTGGTGATTATCACGGTAGCCGGTACGATTGTGACGGTGCTGGGCGCCTTGTTGGTGCTTGCGGGAGTGGTTTCGATCCACGCCGAGGGCGAGTTCAACTGGGCTTACATGGGACGCTTGCTGGGTGCGACGGCACTGTACGCCGCGGGCGTGATTTATCTCTACCCGAGATTGACCCGCTGGTTCTTCAAGACTTATAGCGACTCGGTAACGCAATTCATCTACATCCTTGCGCTGGTGTTGCTTGCCAGCTGGGTGTCGCAGATTATTGGTCTGGAGGGCGTATTGGGAGCGTTCTTCGCCGGACTGGTGCTCAACCGCTATATCCCTTACTTGTCGCCGCTGATGAACCGTATAGAGTTTGTGGGCAACGCTATTTTCATCCCTTACTTCCTGATCGGCGTGGGCATGCTGATCAACGTGGGCGTTGTAATCAGCTCGTGGGACACGCTGTGGGTGGCCACGGTGATGTCCGGCATGGCCACGCTGTGCAAGTGGGTGGCGGCGTGGATGACGCAAAAAACGTATAAGATGAGCTCGGTCGACCGCTCGATGATGTTCGGCTTGAGCAACGCGCAGGCCGCCGCGACGTTGGCCGCCGTGATGATTGGTTATAATATAGGCATGTTCTCCGAGGAGATCCTCAACGGCACCATCGTGATGATTCTGGTAACGTGCACCATCTCGTCGGTGATCACCGAGCGCGCGGCGTTGAGGTTGAAGACCCAGGAGGCACGCAACGACACTGCTCCCGAGGAGCAAGAAGCGCGCCGCACGGCCACGTTGATCCCCGTCGCCAATCCTATCACCGTAGAAGGGTTGGTGGAGCTTGCCGTGATGCTCAGCGCGCCACGCAGTCGCCAACCGTTGTACGCCCTGCACGTGCGCAACGACAATTCGGCGTCGTCACGCGCCATCGGGCGTAATTCCCTCGATATGGCCGTGCAATCAGCCGCCGCGAGCGACCAAAAATTGACTCCAATCGAGCGCTACGACCTGAGCACCGTCACTGGCGTGCTCAACACCATCGAGGAGCGCGATATCACCGAGATCGTTATGGGCCTGCACCGTCGCGGCTCGATCATCGACTCGTTTTTCGGCACCAAGATAGAGCAATTGCTGAAGTCGACCAACAAGATGCTCGTGCTCTCGCGCTGCTACAACCCCGTCAACACGGTCACTCGCATCGTGGTGTCGGTGCCCCACAAGGCCGAGTTGGAGACCGGTTTCACCCGCTGGGTGAAGGCTATGGGCAATCTTGCACGACAGGTGGGTTGCCGCATCATCTTCTGCTGCGACGACGGCTCCAAGATGGCCATACGCGCCGTGATCCACCGCGAGAAGATGGAGATACGTTCCGAGTACCGCCAGATGGAGAATTGGGACGACTTCCTGATCCTGGCCAACCGTATCCTCGACGACGACCTCTTTGTGATCGTGAGCGCCCGCGCCACGTCGCTGAGTTACAACTCGTCGATGGACGACATGCCCGCGTTTATCCAGCGCTACTTCACGCGCAATAATATATTGGTAATATATCCCGAGCAGTTTGGCAAAGAGGTTACATCCAAGACTACATTCGTCGATCCGTTGGCCACCGACATCACCTCGTCGCCATGGCCGCTCTGGGTGTCGATCCGTAACTGGTGGAGGCTGATGATCAAGCTGCGTAAGCGCATCACCCACCGACACCGCACTCCCCGCATACAGCAATGACATTTACCCCGTTAGAAATTCCAGGCACTTGGCTCATCGAGCCCGTACGCCACGGCGACAGTCGTGGATACTTTTGTGAGACTTTCCGTGAGCGCGACTTCCGCGAGCACGTGGGAAAGGTTGACTTCGTGCAGGACAACGAGTCTCTGTCCACTCGCGGGGTGTTGCGCGGATTGCATCTCCAATTGGGCGAGGCGGCCCAGGCCAAATTGGTGCGCGTGAGCCGCGGCCGCATTGTCGATGTGGCTGTGGATATGCGCAAGGGTTCCCCCACATTCTGCAAGCATATCATGGTGGAGCTGTCGCAGGACAATGGCCGGCAACTGTTTCTCCCTCGCGGCATGGCCCACGGATTTGTGGTGCTGAGCGACGAAGCGCAATTCCAGTACAAGGTCGACAACTACTACTGCCCCGGCAGTGAGGCGACACTGCTCTGGAACGACCCCGCGCTGGGCATTGACTGGCCCATCGGCGGCCTCGACCTCAACCTCTCGGAAAAGGACCAAAAAGGCCTCCCCTTGGCCCAATTCCTCGGCCCCCAACCCCCCGAAGGGC
>JAJPXC010000109.1 GCA_021205635.1 Bacteroidales bacterium
GGTGCAACCCTCACATCCTTTTCCCTAATCTTTTGAGCGACAATCGCTTTGAAACAATCCTTAAATGCGGCCAATACGACCTATTGCGCCACTTCTGCAAAAGCGATTACTACCTCAATAAACACTGGAGCAGCATCAAAATAGCCATTCGACACCATTATAAGATTTCAGACGCCTCCCTCTGGATAGATCTATTGGACCTGTTAGGATATTGCGGTCAAGATACACGCAATCCTCGACTGATATGCCCTACTAATCTTGTTGTTGCCCACGATAGTTGGCGTAACGTGCGCGACCGCCAGTTGCGCAAGGAGGCCGAGCAGCGCGAGCGTGAACGTCAACGCCAAGCCACGGAGAGATACCTCGCCAACCGGGAGCAAGCCCTCGCCGACGAGGCCAACTATCAAGCCTCCAAATCCCGATTCTTCGACATCGACATCACCGACGGCACCATCCATATTTCCCCGCTGAAATCGGTGCAAGAGTTTATGGATGAGGCTGCTACACTCCACCACTGTTGTTTCAGTAATCGTTATTTTGCCCGCGAAAACTCGCTGATACTCCACGCAGTAATCGACGGCAAGCCGGTGGAAACCATCGAAATCGACCTCACCTCGCTGGCCGTAGTACAGTGCCGCGCCATCTATAATGGCCAGTCCGTTTTCCACGACCGCATTATGGCACTTATGGCCTCCAATATGGCCGAAGTCGCAAGGCGTCTAACCGCATAAGCCCTGTTCCGTTCAGAGTCGCGTCGCAGTCAAAAATGCGGCGCGGCTCGCCGCGCGCAGCCCGCCGAGCCGTAATCCCGTTATAGGAGGGTATTGCCGATTTTATGGAAACGTTCCTCCAGTTTTAGCATATCCTCCGTGAGTTGTTGGAAAGTCGGAGCATCGCCACAAATCATAGAAGAGCGCATTTCGGCATAATCCTCCTCCCACTCCTTCAGAATGTCTTTTGGTGGAACCAAGACTATCCGGGAACGGATGTCGCCGTTATAGTCTACCCCGCGCATTGAGGTCAATGTCTGTCGGTGACGATGTATCGAACGCCACAAACTTTCGTCAGCGAGCGCCTTTTCAGCAATTTCCGACTGCATCATCATATCCAGATCGTACAAATGGCGCGACTTTCGAGCGGCTCTATGTGATAAATCGGTGCTAAATAATTCATGCAAGAGAAATGCCTTTTCCAGAAAAGTCTTTTCAGCAGTGGCTGTCGGGATTAAAGCATCGCAAACCTCAGTGTGTACCTCGGGAAAGGTCTGCGAGGCCAAGCTGTTTACCGTCACTTCCACATGAGGTTCAAGCAATGATCGTGCCCCTATTTCCAAAAGCACCTCTGGTTCCAGATAGGCCAGCCTGTTGTCAAGCAGGGAGGGATAACGGACATGGACTTGGCGTGGCTCGGGATAGGTCGCATCGCCTTCGCCGTCCGGTTGGGTAACGACCTTAAGGGTATCGCCCAACCCATTCTCGCGGATTATTCCCTCAAGATCTCGAGCGAACTCATCACGCACCCATACGGACGATTGTTTTCGGAGCTGTTTTACCTGCTTTTTTGTCAAATCTCCGGAGAAACCCCATAAAGATGGTTCGACAGCAAGGTCTATATCCTCCGACATCCTGTTGATACAGTTCCAGGCCTTGGCTAAACTGGTGCCACCTTTCCAAATCATCTTCTCTGCGATGGGTAGCGAGAACACCAATTGTAAGAGGGCTGTCACCCACAAGTCCTTTTCAACAGCTTGTGGGGTAAGATTACATTTCAATGCCGTCTGCTCAATCACAACGCGTTGTTGGTCGGGGGTGAGATGGAAGTATTCAGTCATAGCACTTGTCGATGAATTGTCGAATCCATTGTGGCATTAACGATGCATCTGCCATAATTTTCTGCTTTGGCTCCTTTTGTAACAACAGTTTGATCAGTTCCATTTGCTCTGGGGTAACACCGTATTTACCGATTTCCCTTAGAGCCAATGTGATCAGCATGGCCAATTTGTTGGAGAAAGCGAGAGTGCCGGGAGCCACTTGCTTGAAACGAATGGTGCCACCCCGCTCCAGTCTTATTGTCCTACGACTTCCATCTGTGAGGTAAATCGGATTCATCGGAATTTGGGTGGAAAGCCCGAGATCGTTGAGGGCCTGGATTCCAGTCGGCACGATTCGCGTGCGTGCGCTTTTAGCGACAGCCTGGGCCACATCATTAGCCGAAGGGTATAGAATGCCCATCCCCAATAATTTGTCAATTTTGGGATAGCAATATACACCGCGAGCCACGCGGATGATTTTACCGCTGTCGGTCATGCGCTCAAAAGCCTTTCCAACAGTTTTGGGGTCAGCCAAATGAGCGAAATCGCTGACGGTAAATACCTTTCCACGTCCGCATTTGATTATCCTTTTTAACGCCTGTTGTTCAATGGATTCCATTAGAACTTCTTTTGTTTTGTGTCGCAAAATTACTGTAAATTTTCGACATAAACAAATCTTATTGTTGATTTAGGTTCGCACCGAACCCTTGCGCCCGGTGCGGCTCTCCGCGCTCCGCCCGCCCAGCCGCAACCCTATTTGAAAGGTCGTAAAGCACCTTGGATTAGGCTTATAACATGTCATCTTTGGGTGACGTGCGTTTTATTTGCAAAACAATTTGGTTTATAAAATAAACCATTGTAATTTTGCAGCGTCGTTTGGCACGAGCAACTTTTATTCGCGACAAATAGTTTACATTATAAACCACTTAAATAATCTCAACATGGAAGAAAAGAACATCACCTCACAGGAGAGCATGGCTATCATCTCGGAGATGATAGAGCGCTCCAAGAACCGCCGCTACCTCGGGGACGGCAACATCCTGCTCCTTTGGGGCTACATCACTGTCGGAGTGGCCGGACTGGTGTGGCTGCTCCTGGCAGTCACGCATCACCCCGCGATGAACTGGTTCTGGTTCCTCATCTGGATAATCGGAGGCATAGCCACTCCGATTATGGTTCGCAAGCGTCGCGACAAGTCGGGCGTGACCACCTACGCCGACAACATCTGCAACGCGCTTTGGTCGATTGTCGGCTATTCGGCAATTGCCCTCACGTTCCTCTGCCTCGGCTTCCTGCTCGCCGGAGGCAAGGACAGTTGGAGCGCGATGCTGATGCTCCCCCTCATTATAGTGGGTATAGCCGAGATAATGCAGGGCGTAGTGATGCGTGAGCGTTGCCTTGTGTGGGGCGGTGCAATCGGGCTGCTATGCGGCTTGTTCACCCTGTGCTGCATCGCCGGGGGCGTGGTGTTGGTAGCCCGCTGGTTCATGCCCATGTTCATCATCGCCTTCGCAGCTATGATGATTGTGCCGGGTCACGTGCTTAATGCCAAAAGCCGTAGAGAGAAATGAAAGAGCTTGACCCACTGCTCCACTCGCAACTGAGGTTGGCCGTGATGTCAATTCTCATGAATGTCGAGGAGGCCGATTTCGTCTACCTCAAGGAGAAGACCCAATCGACGGCAGGCAACCTCAGTGTTCAGATTGACAAACTCTCCACCGCAGGCTACATCATCGCCGAGAAAGGCTTTGTCGGGAAAAAGACCCGCACAGCCTGCCGCGTGACCGACAAAGGACGTAGGGCGTTTGAGCAATATGTCGAAGACCTCAAACAGTTGCTGAACCTTTAGCGCTTTTCCGACACTCTTATAGGTCCATAACCTCGCTGACACAATCAGCAAGTTATGCGTCTCTTATTTTATCAGGTCCATATACTCAGCGTAGCCCTCTTTTACCATGTCCTCGAGGGGGATAAAGCGCAGTGCGGCGCTGTTGATGCAGTAGCGCTGACCGCCTGTTTCACGCGGGCCATCTGGGAAGACGTGTCCCAAGTGGGCATCGCCTGTTTTACTGCGCACCTCCACGCGGCGCATGCCGTGCGAGGTGTCGGAAACCTCTTTTATAAGGCTTTCGTCAATGGGCCGCGAGAACGCCGGCCAACCGCAGACAGACCGGAATTTGTCAGTCGACAGGAACAGGGGTTCGCCAGTCGTGATATCCACGTATATCCCTGGCCGAAACTCACCGTTATACTCGTTGAACCACGGTCTTTCGGTGCCGTTGTTCTGCGTCACCTCCCACTGCAACGGCGTCAACCGCCGCCGCAACTCCTCGGTTTTAGGCTTTTCAAATCTTCTCATAAAATTGGGACAATGACCCCTAAAGCAGGTTCATGGTTCCAAGTTTTTCGCTTACCGCTTTCTCATTTCAGGTGATCAGTAAGCCACTTGTAGACGCGCTCTTTTACTCCCGACGGAAAGGAGTGTTGACCCTCGTTCTCGTCGAACACTATAGCCTCAAAATCGCCCGCTGTTGGATTGCTCTTATATGCTTTTTCAAAATCTGAAATTTCATCAATGAAGCGTTGATTCCCCGCAGGATCTCCCCACTCGTTATTACCACGAGTCAGAAGAATCGACGTGGAGCCAATAGCATTGAAAAAGTCAGCCGTTGAAATTCCAGAGACAAGCAAGCCCGGGATCGAACCACAAGAGGGCATCGGCATCGGATAATCATATGTGTAGCTGGTTTCAACCGCGGTGGCGCCACAAGAGGATACGGCGGCTTTGATACGGTGGTCATATGCCAGGAGGAATGGAAGCGTGGCACCTCCCGCGGAATGCCCAATTGCTCCGATTCTTTCGGTATCCACTTCGGGTAATTCGCAGAGTACATCTATGGCTCTGGAAAGGTCGTAGGCCTCCTTGCCATAATGATTGCGACCAAGCATTTGGTAGGCTCCAGCTTGAGCTTCCCAAAGGAAAAAATCCCTCTCATAGTTGGGGTCTTCATACCCATATCCAGCTCCTTTTGCCTTCCATCTACGGTCGGCGTGATAATAACGGTCAGGGCATAACACTATAAAGCCAAGATCCAAAAGATCCTTGCCATAATACATCGTGCTGTCCCCCGCCAATCCCGCGGGTTCCGATTTGCCAATGTGAAAATTCACATCGTCCTGATGGATAGCGAGTATTGCAGGGGTGGCGCCCTTTTTGCTTGTGGTCGGTACAAACAAGTAGGCATAGCCATAGTCTTCAGGTATATGCAGCGCATCTACCGCGGGCTCGATGTTGTATTTTATCTTGTACCGGACTCCCCCGTCCATTGGGACTTTCTCCAGTGTGTCGATTTTCAAAGGCGAACGATCGGGCATCCTGCCTAACACATTCCTCAATGCAGTTTCTTTGGTGTCCACTTGGGCATTAGCACCTATCGCATAAGTTAGAATAAGGGCCAAAGCGAAAAGTAAATTCTTCATTTGATGAATTTTGTACTACTGTGAGTAAGCTGTTATTTCTGATTTTGAAGGCAAAGTTACGTTTTTTACCGAAATATCCGCTATCCTATCCCAATTATATTCCGTTTAAGCCAACTTTTTTACAAGCGTGACTTGCGTCATTGGTTGAGCCGTCGGGGATTTCGCCGCGAAGGTCTTGACTGGCCATCGTATGCCAAGGCCAAGCAAGTTGACCGCGGTCAAGCCTTGTCGTTGACGCTGGTCCAGAGACGCGTTGGGCAGCAAATCCCTCGAAGGCTTCAACGAAGAAGCAAAGGTTAGGGAGTAAATTAACATTCAAGCACTTATGCCACACTACACTATCGACCGCTTTACAGCGAAGAACCGCTACCTCGGCAGCAAGACCTACGAGGCTGAGACCCTGAGCGACGCCGTAATGTTCACCGCCGCCTGGGCCAGTTTCTACAGGGGACGCAACCAGTCGTTCCGCATCGACGACGGCTCCGGGCGTGACCGCGTGATGGTACTCGCCGACCACAACCCTAACCTCCTGGGCTACCACGTCGTCACCTGCTGGTACACCGACCACGAAGGTCGCACCCACGAGAACAATTACCCAATCCGCTAATATCCAGCCTTATGGAACAGACCATCTTCTACCTCGTCAGCACCCTCATCGAATATGGGGACTGCACCACCACCGGGCACGCCCTGTACCGCAACCGCAACCACGCCCTCCGAGAGATGGGCATCGAGATCGCCGAGTGCCGCGCCAACTTCCGCTCTCTGGAGAGCGTCATCGACCTCCCCACCGTCTGCGAGGAGCGCACCCCCGACGGCTACGGCTTTGAAGTCACCCTCCAAGAAGTCACCCCGCTATGAGAGTCAAGAAAATGAGCGTCGAGGAAGGACGCCGCGAGCGCATCGACCGCTTTCCCAACTTCCACCGATCCGGCTCCGTGCGGGGAATGAAACGTCTCTACTGGGGAGAGCAAGCACTCTGTGTCCGTTGTGGCCAGTACATCTACAACGTCACCGCCGAGCCCTCCATCTACAACCACGCCACCATCTAATCTCCATCCGAGGCGCAGGATATCCACCGCTTGCGCCTCGCCTTAACGGGACGATGTTCCTGTTTTATCGGGCTTTGCCAAGTGCAGGAGGGGATAAGGCTTGCCATAGCCGTCAATCTCGCTGCGGCCGACCTGTTCAAAGCACATTGCGCTATAGAAAGCGCGGGCCGCGAGGTTTTGCTCGTTAACGTCAACCTTGCGGCAGTGCAGTTCTATGGCTTGGAGCACCAATCCGCGCCCGACACCTTTTCTAAACCAATCGGGATGCACGAACAACATATCGATCTCACCAGGCGAAATGCCCATAAAGCCTTTTATAACATCATTCTTATCCTTGCTGACCAGCAACGTAACCTCTTTCAACGCCTTGCGGACAACTCCCTTGTAAAACTCGATGTCCTCCTCGTCCAAGAATGTGTGGGATGCCCTAACTGATGCCTCCCACACCTTGACCAACGGCTCAACATCTTGCAGATGGCCTTTTGAAATCCAAGTAATATGATCGCCTACCGGTAACATTCCGCTATGTCATTCGCCAGTTATAGTGGCCACGACGTGACGGGAGCCGCCGTGGTTGCGGAACTCGCAGAGGTAGATGCCCTGCCACGTGCCGAGGTTGAGCCTGCCGTCGGTGATTGGTATCGTTAGCGAGGGGCCCACGAGCACGGTCTTGGCGTGGCTGGGCATGTCGTCGGGACCTTCCATCGTGTGGGTGTAATAAGGCTCACTTTCCCTGACAAGGCGGTCAAAGATCGATTCCAGGTCCTCCCGCACGTCGGGGTCGTAGTTCTCGTTGATGGTCAACGCGGCCGACGTGTGCTTGATGAACAGGTTCAGCAATCCCACGCTCGGCAGCTTCGGCAACTGCCTCACCACCTCTTCGGTCACGATATGGAATCCCCGCGACCTCGCTCTCAACGTTATCTCAACTTGTTGCCACATGAGTCCATTTGGCTTTTAATGTCACTTGTTTTAATTTTCAAGATAGTAGGTGATAGAGTTGACCACCCGCACGTTTTTGATGTAGGGGGTGTAGGGGTCGCGGTCCTCGACGCTGAACTGCCCCTGTTGGGCGGTCTTGATTTTGCCCAGGCGGGAGCCACAGTCGACGGCGAACTTGTCTGCGGCCTCGCGGGCAGCCTTGGTGGCTTGGGCAACCATCTCGGGCTTGATGTCGTTGAGCGAGGTGAAGTTGTACTCGGTGCGGTACTGGTAGTCACCGGCCACAACGGCGATACCCTCCTTCATCAAGTCGGTCTGTTTCAAGATCAACTCGTTGACCTTCTGCACTTGGGAGGAGGTTACAACCACTACATTGGTCACGCGGTAGCGAGCGTCGATGCGGGTGGAGTTGTCGTAGAGGTTGGCCACGCGATCCTCCACGGAGGGAGGGTTCACCGAAATCTCAGCGTCGGAGATGCCGTTGGCTTTCAAGAAAGCGACCACTTTGCCGTTGGTGTCTTGGATACGTCCGTAGAGTTCGGGCAGATCGTTGCCCATCTCCTTGGTGACGATCGGCCATATCACCTGGTCGGCCTGCACTTCTCGCTCGGCCAAACCCCGCACGGTCACGGCACGGTCGCGATGGGAGAAGTTGTCGATACCGGCCTTGATGCACAATCCGAGCAACAAAAGACCCACAGCCACCAACAGGGCTGGCACGCATTTCATTACAGCTTTCATATTAATCTTGGCATTAGTTTTTCACAAAATTAATGCTAATCTTTGACAAATTCAAAGCCCTGCGGCGACTATTTTCTGGAGATTCGTAATGTCCCCGCAAAATGAGACAGGTGGCTTACTCTTGGATGCGACGCAAAACGGCGACCTTATTGGCATAGACAGGGAAGCTTGCCTTTCCTTTTGAAACGCTGGTTGTGGTGCCAGTGTACAGGTCTTCAACTGTGGTGCCGTCAGGCCAAAGCCTATCCACGAGGATGCCATTTTCGGTATTTGGCTTGACGCGAATAAGGATGGTGTCGGTATCGTTATAGCGGGCGCAGGTGTGGTTGTCGATCGAGATTTGACGTCCGGTAGCGATGACTGGGTGATTGCGTCGAATCTGTCCAAGGCGTTGGAAATGTCGAAGAACATCGCTGTCAATTGATGTCCAATTCATATCGGAGCGGAACGATTGGTCGCTGTCACCGTTAAGCATTGCTCCAGCGTTTGGGTGTCGCCCTGTCTCGTCGCCATAGAATATCTGCGCCACTCCCGGAGCGAGCAACAGCGTTGTGGCGCAGTCGATCATATTTAGGGGGTCGGCTTCGCGATGATAGCTGTTGTTGAGATAGCTGAAGGGATGCCAGTTGGGATGAGCCTCTACGCTGTCGGCATAGGCTTGCCATACGGGCACAATGCCGTCGAGGTCGCCGTGCTTGGGGAAGTAAAAATTTACCATTGACGAGAATCCGGCGTCGGCATAATCAGGCTTGTAGTCAATGGTGGCATTGTCGAAGTCGCCAGTTAAAAAAAAGGGCTCGGTCCACTGCGACGCTGGGTTGGCGGGATGCCGCTCACGCCAGCGGCTGAGGGCTGCATTGCAAGCCTCGCTGAGCTGCCTCCAACGGTTGAGGTGAACGTATTCCACGATGTCGCAGCGGAAACCGTCGATGCCAAATTCCTCCACCCACGAGGCAATCCAGGCAATCACATAGTCGGCGGGTGCCCAGCCCTTCTGCTCTTGGCGTAAAGGGAGCCCCGAAGGGTTGACCCACGGGTCGTTGGCGTTTCCCTCACGGTCCCATTTATCTTTTAGAAATTGGGGAAGTCTCACTGGTTCGGTCTTCTCGTCCTTAAAGTCAGGCAGTCCATATAAGGTGCAGGTCAACTTATCCGACTCATCCCATCCCTCATCGGGACAGCGCAGCCAGTCGCGGCCCCACCAGCTGGACCATTTCCACCAATGTGCCCATTGGTCATAGCCGTTGCCGGGTGTATGTTGAGCAGCCTCTTCTTCGGTCATTCCCGTTTGTGCGTATCCCAATTGCACGGCGTCGAGAAACGTGGGGTAGCCTGGATCGTTGAAGTTGGCACCGAGCATCACGCGGATGCCTTGCGAGTGTAGCTCATCTACAAGCTGCCGCATATCCTCGATGGTGCCGTAGTTGCGATCCATTTGGGTGTAGTCGAGAGGATAGTAACCGTGATAGCCATAATGCGGGAAGTCGTTGATAGCTCCGCTTCCGGCTGTCCAACCGTGAATCTGCTCGTACACGTCGGTTATCCACACAACATCCACGCCCAGGTCACGGAAATAACCTTCACGCGCTTTTTGTAGCACTCCACGAAGGTCGCCACCGTGGAAAGTGGCGGCGTTCAACCGGTCGCTCCCGTAGTCGACGATGCGCCCATAGTTGACGTTGTTGGTAGAATCGCCGTCCAAGAAACGGTCGGTGATGAGGAAATAGACAGTGGCCGAGGGCCATGAGAAGTCGGCGGCAACAGCCGGCAAGCCGATGCAAAGACTCAGCAAAGTAAGTAACAGGTGGTGCATGATTGGAATTTTTTGACAAAATTACCATCAACCACTCCCCTTGTCAATGCTGAAAAATAACCATTACAACAGCCGCATGGTAATCGCTGCTTTGACAGCCTCCATTGAGTTGTTGACGGCAAGTTTCTCAAGTATGTTTTGACGATGCCGGTTTACGGTATTGATTGAAAGGCCAAGCTCCGAGGCAATTTCTTTGCTGAGCAACCCGTCGCGAATGAGGGTGAGCACCTGTTTTTCACGGTCGGTAAGAATCTGACCTCGCCTTTCCTCAAAATTGTGATAGGCAATAACCGACCCGTCGTGGTTGTCCACTATCATGGGGTTGATTCCCAGCCCAATTCTTTCGTGTGAGGGGATGTCATAGCAGCATAGCACAAGCCACAATGCGCCGCCCCGTGGCGCCAGGGCGAGCATCTGAGTCGTTTTCTCTATGGTTTGCCATCGGTCAATGTCATTTCTCATGCTTACCATCCCCACCGACTTTGGCCCAAAGCGACGATCCGGCGACAACCTCTCCACGTGCTTGAAGAACTCATATTCGAGCATGCGCAGCTCCACCAAGTCGGCGGGTTTCATTCGCTCATAGAGAAAATCCTCGTCGCTTGATGAAATTTCTTTGCGTTGTTGTTCTTCATTGGTAATCCCAAGCATTTTGGCCATTCGGCCTGAGAAAAAGTAGCTGCGATTGGCCGATATATCTGTTACCACGCAAGCCTTTCCCGATACCTCGGCATAGACCTCAGCCTTGGATAAGGCTTGGGCCAACATGGCAGCCGGCAACTCTTGCTCCTGGAGCCGCTGTCGACGATAAACCTCGTTGAGCTCTTTTCGTAAGACGTCCATAAATATCTAATACGTCGGCCAATGAAACTCAATCTCATTGGCCTCCGGTTGAACAGAGTTAATGTAAATGGGGGATTTGCACATCTTTAACCTAAGATTTTCTTGATTTGGGTGTCTGTGGCCATGGGCAGGATCTTATGCAAGTGGGCGAGCATGCGGTTGTAGCTTTCCTCGGGAGTGGCCGTGACTCGAAGGTTGCCGTAAAGCGTTTCGGGCGTGGAATAAAGGGCCACGCCCCAGCCGTACTGGTTGCCGCGACGGTCGACATTGTAAGTGAAATCGGCGATGCACACGCGACCCTCCATTTGCAGCCTGGTGAGAATGGGGTCGAGCGAGATTTTGTCATCCACATGGTAATCGTCCACAAGATCCTGCGGGCGACGTTTACCGCGGCCTTTGGCGAAGCCGAGCAGTTGGCGTAACTCCTTGATGCCCACCCGACCCTCGGATTGGATGGTTTGCAGCACCACCTCGTCCAAAGCCGCCAAGTCCTCATTGGGAGCAAGCCGCTTGCTGCGACGGTAGTTGAGGAAATCGGGTAGCCATTCCAGACTGACGTATCCGGCCTTTCGCTGGAAGAACTTGCCGTAGGCCAAACGCCCCTCGCGGATAATCGGACCTTTCCACTCCCAAGGGCCGTCATCGTCGCTCCAGAAGCGCAGCGTGTTCTCATACACCGAGTAGCCCGGCACGCACGAGCGGAACATCGGGAGGAAACCGGCCTCTGCAGCCCTCTCCTCCAGATCAATCATCGACCGTATCGGCCCAGTTGTGAATCTCCCCGCCATTTCTATGTTACTTCTTTAACGTATTAGCATGCCATACGTTCTCAAAAATGGAGGTCTTTAAGGTTATAGGATGGCATCGCGCCGGGCTGGGTGCAGACATAG
This sequence comes from Bacteroidales bacterium, assembly GCA_021205635.1. GTDB lineage: Bacteria > Bacteroidota > Bacteroidia > Bacteroidales > Muribaculaceae > JAJPXC01. Next base: position 11,572 of record JAJPXC010000109.1, read on the forward strand.
GCCGACACTTCCACGGCTCGACGATGGGCCTCTTTGATTGTTTTACCTTTGAGCAGCGAGGCCACGAAAGCTCCGGTAAAGGAATCGCCAGCACCAACGGTGTCGACAACCGTAACCTCGGGCGTGGGCAAAACACTATGCTCATCTTTAGTGAACACGTGGCTGCCATCGGTTCCGCACGTCAATATCACGATGCGTAAGCCATATTTGTCGATTAGGCTTTTGCGCGCTCCAGTTATGTCACCTTCCTCGGCCAAACCTAACCTTTGGATTGTTGCCAGTTCCTCATCGTTGAGCTTAAGGATGTTAGCGTCACGCATTGATTCCTCCAAGATTTCAGTGGAGTAGAAATCTTGGCGCAGGTTGATGTCGAACACCACCAAGGCATCTGGCTGTTGAGCCACGATCTTGCGGAATCGACGGATTGCATTGCGGGACACTGGAGATCGTTGGGCCAATGACCCGAAACAAACCGCGTCAGCCGAATTGGCGATGGCTTCCAGTTGGAGTGTCCATTGGATGTTGTCCCATGCCACGTTTTCGATGATGTTATAGCTTGGCACTCCTTTGTCGTGAAGCGAAACTTCTACAGTCCCTGTCGGGAAATCGACTTGTTGAACGCCATCGCCAAGGGAATGGCTCTTGACAATCGCCAAGATCTCATCGCCCAGCGAATCTTTGCCCACAGCGCTCACGACCACTCCCTGACATCCGCATTGAGTGGCGTGCCAGGCGAAATTTGCCGGCGCACCACCAAGTTGTTTTCCTGAGGGAAGCATATCCCAAAGGATCTCTCCAAGACCTACTACTATCGGTTTACGTTGTTCCATATCGTTAATCGTTTGAAGTTGCGATGTCCACTAATAGAGGCAGACTTTGAGAAGTGCCATAGCCGGAAAGTATTCGGCATTCAGCAATGGAAGGAAGTAGCGAATCGCTACACAAGGCGTAGTCAATTCGCCACCCCGAGTTAGTCAATCTGTCTTCAAGGCGTTGGAAATAAGTGTTTTCCCGTGCGTCTGGATGAAGTTCGCGGAAAATGTCCCGGAGCACTCGATATTCCAGCTGATAACCCGCATTCACTCACTTGTTAGGGTCTAATCGGAAAACGAGGCGTTGGATGCCGTCTTGCCAACGGCTGCTGATGCGGAAAGAGTTCCCATGGAAATCTACACGAAACGCACGTAGCCGTCCTTGCGGGGTTTGGGTTCGGGGGCCGGGCATGCTGGATAGCCGATGGCAAGATTGCCAACGCCCACATAGTCGCCATCGATGCCCCACTGCTTCAGCAACTCCTTGCCGCGCTCGGAGTCGAACATCTGGCGTGCACGGTGAATCCAGCAAGAACCTAAACCGACGGCGTGTGCGGCGTTCATGAGGTTGCCGAGGACGAGCGAGCCATCCTCCAAGGGCGTGGGAGCGGTCTTGTCGGCCAACACCACGATGATGCAAGGTGCGCCGTAGAATGGATCCTTATCCCAGCCGAGAATCTCGCGGTTCATCTCCGACAACTCGTCACGGGTTTTCTTGTCTTGCACGACCACCATTACCGGCGATTGGCTACCGGCCCCGGTCGGTGCGAACGTGCCGGCTTCGCACACCTGCTCAAGCAGCTCTCGCGAGGGCATCTCCTCTTTATAAGCGCGGAAACTGCGCCGCGTCTTTAATGTCTCTAATGCGTCCATAATGTTGATGATTTTAATGATTCGTGTTTTCGGGATGCCCCTCCGATGAGGGGTTGTCTCGCTTGGCGGCGCGTTGCTCGGGGGAGTGGCCGCGGTTGAAGGGGATGTTGTTGTCGCGGAGCACGCGGAACACGGAGCTTCTGCTCCGAAAACCGCTCGCTTTCCAGATCTGGTCGATGGGGGCGCCGCTGATATAGAGGTTGATGATCACCTTGTCGCGCTTGCGCTTGTTGACCTCGGTTGCGGTCTTGCGCTGTCTGATCCGTCGTAGCGACGAGATGTGTTTCTCGGCGTTGCGTATCGCCGCCACCTCGTCGGGGATGCCGGAGATAAGCGCGAAGAACTCGGCGGTGGATTTCTGCGGGAAGATCACGTCGAGGGAATCCACCCGGTCGTTGAACGCGATAAGGTGAATCTTTTCACGCCGGCAATGGTCAAGGAAGAACGCCAGTTCGGCCGTCCCGCTCACCACGTTAGACAGTCGTGGGATCACAAGCTCATCGCCAGGGCCGAGGCGTTTCATCACCTCTCGCCATCGCGGGCGCAGCTTCTCGCGGCTCTGACGCTCCTCCACGATGGGGTCGCAGCCGTAGTCCTCTATCCACTTGCGGTCGGCGTCAAGCGACGGGTACTGGTCATAGACCATTATATATCCAAGTTTGGCCATTCGGTGTCATTAGCTGGTTAGTGGCTCAAAGATACGAATTATTTCGTTTCGTTGCCTCGGAAAGTCACAACGAAGTATGATTTTCATGCCGTTTAACACCCGAAATCGCCGATGGTCGGTCATACGTCAGTCACTTTCCGGTCATTGCGAAACTTGGCTGGGAATCTTGGAATTATCGCCGAAAATGAGTATATCTTTGTGGTCGGATTTGATTCCAAACCAATCAATGAAACCCGACCAATCATCCATCACAGTGCTTCATACCTTGGCGGTGGCCTCAACAGAGGTCGCCGGTGATGGCTTATGGTCGGCCCGAATGAATGTGACCACAAAAATCCCATATACACAAACCATAAAACAGCGACGCAATGTACAGTTTAGCAATCGACCAGTTTGAGCGCGTGGCCGAGCTACGGTTCCCGACGCTCATCGACCCGGCTCTGCGCAAGACCGAGGAATCCCATCCCACCCACATCGTCACCCAGTACATAATCGACCGTCCCCGCACGATCGAGGGACTCAAGGAGGAACTCCGCGAGCAGCTTACGCTCATCTTCTTATACCATTGGCGACCCACGCGAGCCGTCGAGGCCGGGCAGTCGCTCTGCTACTTCGGAAAGCCGTCAGGCCAGTTGATGTACAAGCTCAACTTCGTGGCCAACTATGCCGGGAAGGTCGACGAGGTATCGGTGACGGTGTTCGACAGCATCGAGCTTCTGAGATCAGCCCTCATCAAGGAGCTGGACCATATCGCCGGCCTTGGCGGTGATCTGCGCCGCCGCTCCGAGAAAGACTTCCGAATCGACTTCTTCTAATCCAGACAGCCATGACCGACGAATCACTTGCCGCAATTCGCGCTATTATCGACCGCAACTGTCTCTGGCTGGAGCTCCTTCCTGATTTCGGGGAGGAGATATGGCGTGAGGCTCAAGGAATCGAACTGGTACCGCTGACTGTCCCCACGCTCCAGTTGAAAGTGAAACGAACCCACTCGCCGTACCGCAAAAACCGTATAATCCAGGTGAGTTTCTACGACTTGGATGTGGCCGCACGCAAAGCCTCGATGAATCAAGGGTTTGCGAAACGTTGGGAAGCCAACCACCCCAGCGTGGCCGATGTGGAGCAGCTTTTCGCTCTCGCGACCGCCGCGGCGTTGAAACTCTCACTCTTTGACTTCGACCGCTACCGATGAACACGTCCACACTTATCATACAACTTCTGATCCCGCTGATGGCGTGGCTGTCGCCGTGGATAGTGCGTTGGCGTATGCGCCACGACAAGCGCTGGCTTTTGCGGATCAAACTGCGGCTGGCCTGGCAGACCACGGCTCGACGCTTCGTTGGGCGGTTGCTGGTCGCCGTGCTGTTCGTGTTCCTGTTCACCTATTATTGGATGCCGCACTCCAAGCTCGGGCTGGTGCTCGCCACACTTCTGGCCATTTGGCTCTGCCGGGAGCAAGCGGTGGAGTGTGTGCTATCGGCGTTGACCAGCCGGAGCGTGATGTTGTGGTCATTCGTGGCCTGCCTGGTGATCGGTCTTGTGCCCGCGCTCTACCCCGTGGCCGTGACCATAATGCTCGCGGTCACCGCCGCTTACTACTATCCATCGAAAAAATTGGTTGATATGGTTTCCTCGCCCGACTTCTTCACGGAGGTCACGGCATTAGGAAGTGCCCGACGGCCATTTCCACCCCTCTCTCACTAACAGATAAACTACTCATCATTTATGACCGACAAAACAGAAATAGAAATCAGACACCTTGAGATGTCGAGATCGCTTCTTGATTATCTCCACCCCGAACCTCATGCGGGCTACTCGCGCTGGGACGCGTACTATGACCTAATCCATCGGGCTATCAGCTCATGTGGTCAGGAAGTACGCTTCGGACAGACCTTCGACCTCGTTCCCGGGGAGTTCGTCGTGACCCTATCGGAACTGGCACGCCAATGGCATTGGTCGCGCGTCACTATCCGCACGTTCATCAAGGAACTGTGTAATCTCGGCCAACTCGTTGTCACCTCCCATGTGAAGTGTTCGCAGGTAGACATGGTGTCACTGCGCTTCCAATGGGGAGCCGGGCACCATCCGTTCTCCACATTCAACGAGTTGATGAGCGAGACTGGCATGGTGAAGCTGGAGCGTCCCTCGGAGAAACCACTCATTATCCTTGACGAGGGTGATGGCCTGAGTGATTCCATGGCAACCACCCTTTTGACCGACCAGGACGGATTGCCGCTCTACACAACGGAGCAGCGACGACACGTGGCGTTGATCACAGACGATATCGCCTCCTGTCTGTATCGCCGACTGCTGACAGCCGTCTATACGCCCGAGGTAGAGAAGTCGATGCTCGACGCTTATTCCCGTGTGTGCGCGGGCGACGAAAGCAAGTTGGAGGAAGTGGTCAAGGGCATCCTCACCGACACCACCCATCCCCTCCATCTCCAGGGCTGCGAACTCCTTACTGGGATCCGCGACAAGGCCGTCAAACTCTTCTCAGCCGCTTCGCAAGAGCTACGGTTGAAGTCTGCCCGGCCGAAGCTCCATAGCGAGGTCGAGAAGCCCGTTAAACCCTTCGAGAATCCACAGCAGTAAAGTCCCCTGGCCTCGGCTTCGCCGTGTGGTTCACGCCTTCGGCAACGTCTTCTGATACGCTCGCGCTCCGGGCTTGCCCGGTTACAGAAAGCAAGGGAGTCAGGGGAGCCTAATCCCCCAAGGTCGCTGAAGCTCCTTGGGAGGTGACCACACAAGCAGCAAGCTGGGGTCAAAAAAAGCCTTTATAATGAGTGTACCCAACAAACAGGTAATGGATATGCGTCCGGGCGCCGGGATTACCACAGCGCAGAGCGATGAGCACCAGCGTCGGTGGACGGAGCAGCGGTGGGAGCAGGCCCTCAAGGACGGCAACTACGACCGCTCCCGCGAGCATCTCAACTTCGAGGTCACGCGGGGCGGGAAGGTGCGGTCCGTCGACAAGAGCCGCAGCATCCCAGAGCGGTTCCAGGAGCGTCTGCGCCAGCTCGGCATCGAGGATCCCAACAAGGGTCGCCGCATCGCCAACCGCCGCACCGTGGCCAACTTCATCTTCGGAGGGTCGCGGGAGCGGATGAATGAACTGGCTTTCGGCGACCAGCCACTCGACCTGCGCCGCGGGGCCGACAATTCACATCTTCGGCGTAGGCCGGAGATCGAGCTGTGGGCGCAGGACGTTTATCGGTTCGTGTGTGATCAGTGGGGCGAGGACAACATCATCGGGTTCTACGTCCATCTCGACGAGACCAATCCACATATCCACTGTACCCTTATGCCTGTGTTGCCCAACGGGCGTCTGTCCTACAAGGAGCTTTTCGCAGGCCGTAGCAAGTGGGAGTATCGGCAGAAGATTGAAGTACTCCCTTGGCTCAGACCGGCTTGAGCGTTGTTTTTAAGACTGATTTT
>JAJPXC010000119.1 GCA_021205635.1 Bacteroidales bacterium
CTGCCGAAATCTTATTTACCGAAAACTTATGAAATTTTATTTGCAGATTACAGCCCCTTCGTCAGGGAATCCCGGTATCTTCGAGGATAGCACGCTTGCTCCGATAGTGTTGTCTGTCAGCTGGTATGACCTTCAGGGACGCCGCGTAGACAATCCCGGCACTGGTGTATACATCCAACGCGAAATCCTGTCCGGAGGTAGTATCCGCACCACGAAAATCATTCGATAAACCAAAGTAATAACCTACTCAAATATACCACATGTCCGGGGCACCGCAGGGAGGTCCCGGACATTTTTTGAAAATTTGCCCAAAATGTCTACCTTTGTATTCCATATCGACACTGAAGCGGTGAGAAAAAGAAAGATCTGGTTCTATACCGGTGCCATCGTGCTCTATTACCTCTGGTTCCAGGCCTTCTATAACATGGTGGCCTGCGGGAAGGTGTATCCCTACCGCAGCACCGGCGAGGCGCTCTTAGGGATAGGGCTAAACTTTTTCTCTATACTGGTGCTTTTCCTGCTCAACACCACGATAGTCTTCCGCCTCACAACGGCCCTACGCCTGCTCTGGGTAAAGATTATCACTGACGTAGCATGTTCGGTAGCGGCCACCGTTGCGTTCAACATCATTTTTCTGGTGGTGCAGCGACAAACATGGGACCCTCAAGGCACCCTCGACTGGGCCGGTACCCTTCTGGGAGACATGATGATACTGATGCTCAACGAGGCCGCCTATTTCCTGCTGCACTGGCGCCATGCCCGGGCACGCGAAGAACACATGCGCCTGTTAGCAACCCAGCGGCAGTACGACCTGCTGAAAATGCAGGTAAACCCGCATTTCCTGTTCAACTCCCTGAATCTGCTGTACTCGCTGTCCAACCTTGACCTCGTGCGGTCGCAGAAGTTTATGCTGTCGCTCTCTGAGATGTACCGCAACATACTCGAACGTCGCGACCTGGTAAAAGTGTCGGTGGCCGATGAACTGCGTTATACCCGCGCCTACTTCGAGGTGCTCGAGATGCGTTTCCCAGAATGTTTTACGGTAGAGATTACCGGCGCGCGTCAAGCTCAGGCTGCCGACCTCTACATCATCCCGTGCTGCCTGCAACTTCTGGTGGAGAACATCACAAAGCACAACGCCATGCGGCCTGAGCAACACATGACCATCACTATCGACATCTCCGACTCAGGATTGGTGGTGACCAATCCCTTACAACCCAAGATTAACCAACGTCCCGGAGATAATGCCGGTGTGGGCCTGCGCTACATAGCCGATGTTTACCGCAACCACGGCCTGTTCTTTACCTCCGAGAAGACCACAGATACTTTTGTGGCCACCATACCTTATCTCTGAAAGCCATGAACATTGCAATCTTCGAAGACGAACTCTTTGCCCGTGAACAGCTCAAACTGTTTCTGCGTCGTTTGCGCCCGCAATGGCAGGTGGTGAAAGAGAGCAATTCTCTCGCTGAGGCCATAAGTTACTTCAACACGCCCTCCGGAGAATCGCACACCCCCGACCTTATTTTCATGGACATCGAGCTCAGCGACGGATCATGCTTCGACATCTTCGACCGTGCGGCCATCAGCTCTCCCGTGGTATTCACCACGGCTTATGACAACTTTGCCCTGCAGGCCTTCAAAACTCCAGGAATCGACTACATACTAAAGCCGGTAACCGAGGAGAGCCTTTTGCGAGCCATCAACAAGTTCGAACAACACTTTGCCCGCACCACGCCACGCTCGACTCCCGGCACCGACCGAGTGCTCTGCGTGGCAGGGAACAACTACAGCGCAGTGCCTTTTGACGATATAGCCTGGTTACGGGCAGACGGCAAGTATGTCGAGATTACCGATTTCCGAGGCGTTACATATCTGGCCGCAACAACCAATCTGTCGAACCTGGCCAGCGAACTCCCCCGCGACCGTTTCTTCCAGATCTCTCGCTCGTTCATGACCAACGTCAAGGCTCTTGAGAAGGTGTCGAAGCAGTTCAAGGGACGGTTGTCGGTAACTTTGCGCGCCAGCGGCGTCACCGAACGAGTCATCGTCTCCTCCGCGCGCCGCAACGCTTTCCTCGATTGGTATGGCCGCTAACTCTCACTTTCATTTTTACTGTTGTCCTCGCAAATTATTTTTCTCTGACAAATTTGATATCGAATGGCTAGCTTTGGCCGTTTGTGGGGATTTTTGTACCTTTGCGGTGCTACACATATATTAAAAACGGGAAAGATATGCGCCATTTCACCAACGTCAACGATATAGGCGACCTCCGCGAGGCCGTCAAGGAAGCGCTCGAAGTGAAGAACAATCGCTTCGGCTACAAACATTTAGGCCAGGATAAAACCTTGCTGATGATATTCTTCAACTCATCGCTGCGCACGCGCCTGTCCACCCAGAAAGCCGCCATGAACCTGGGCATGAACACAATCGTGCTCGACGTCAACCAGGGAGCGTGGAAACTCGAGACCGAGCGCGGGGTGATCATGGACGGCGACAAGCCCGAGCACCTGCTCGAGGCCGTGCCAGTGATGGGTTGCTATTGCGACGTCATCGGCGTGCGCTCGTTCGCCCGCTTCGAGTCGAAGGAAGACGACTATAACGAGAAGATACTCAACCAGTTCATCGAGCATTCGGGGCGCCCCGTGTTCTCGATGGAGGCAGCGACGCGTCACCCGCTACAGAGTTTCGCCGACCTCATCACAATCGAGGAGAACAAAACCAAGGAGCGTCCCAAGGTGGTGATGACCTGGGCGCCCCACCCTAAGTCGCTGCCGCAGGCCGTTCCCAACTCGTTCGCCGAGTGGATGAACGCCGCCGGCTACGACTTCGTGATTACCCATCCCGAGGGATATGAGCTGGATCCGAAATTCGTGGGGAACGCCCGCGTGGAGTACGACCAGGACAAGGCCCTGGAGGGGGCCGACTTCGTGTACGCCAAAAATTGGAGCGCCTACGCCGACCCCAACTACGGCAAGGTGATCAATATGGATCGCGGCTGGACCGTCACCGCCGAGAAGATGGCCTTGACCAACAATGCCAAGTTCATGCACTGCCTGCCCGTGCGCCGCAACATGATCGTGAGCGACGACGTGATCGAAAGCGCCAATTCCTTGGTGATCCCGGAGGCCGCCAACCGCGAGATCTCGGCCCAGGTGGTGCTGAAACGCATCCTCGAAGGACTATAGCCGCTATAAAACGGAAAAAGAGCCGCTCGGCTCTCGGGTAAAAACAAAAAAAATTACTCGTCATCACGACGAATAATCTTCTTACCTTAAATCTAATACCATGAAAAACTGATGCAAAGTTAAGCATAAGTTTTGTATCCGCAATAGGGACAACCGATTTTTAACTGATTTTAACCGCAAAATTGCGTTTATAACAGATTTTTAGACCTAACTGTAGAAAGATTTTATACGTCATGACCGATTTTCACAACATATATACCGAGCCCGGGCGAATCGCCCGACTCTACCGCGAGCTGGCAAGAGCCGCCCGCGGCGTCGCGCAGGAGGGCGACCGCGAGGCAATCGCTCGCGCCCTTCGCAAGGGCTTCGACAAGGGTGTCCTCGCTGTCGACAGTCATGGCGTGGAGCCTATCGCCCGTCAATTGGACACGGCCGTTACGTTGTGTCAAATGGTCGACGCCGACCGCTCGATGATTGTGGCCATTTTGGTTCACACACTTGTCACTCACGAGGTTATGACCCTGGCCGAGGTGGAGAAGCAGTGGGGCAAGGACATTGCCGCGCTCGTGGAGGGATTGGTGAAAGTCGAGAGCCTCTACCGCAAGCGCTCGGGCGACGTGAGCGACAATTTCCGCAAACTCCTGCTGACATTCGCCCAGGATATCCGCGTGATTATCATCATGATAGTCGACCGCTTGGCCCTGATGCGGGCTATCAACCACCACCCCGACGAGCCGTTCGTCGTCGAGACAGCCTACGAGGCCGGATACCTCTACGCTCCCCTCGCCCATCGACTGGGATTGTACGCTATAAAGTCGGAACTGGAGGACATGTCGCTCAAATACACCCACCGCGACATCTACACCTCCATAGCCCACAAGCTCAACCAGCGCAAAGCGGCCCGCGACGCCTATATCGCCGATTTCATCGCCCCAATTCGCAAAAAGCTTGAACAGACCGACTTACGCTTCGAGATCAAGGGTCGCACCAAATCTATCTACTCCATCTGGAACAAGATGAAGAAGCAGGGCGCCGACATCGACCACATCTACGACCTCTTCGCCATACGCATCATCCTCGACTCCGAACCGGCCAAGGAAAAGAGCGACTGCTGGAACGTCTACTCGGTGGTAACCGATATGTACCAACCCAACCCGTCGCGCCTAAAGGACTGGTTGTCAATTCCCAAGAGCAACGGTTACGAGAGCCTGCATATCACCGTTAACGGTCCTGGCGGCAAATGGGTGGAGGTGCAGATACGCACGCGTCGCATGGACGCCATCGCCGAGCGCGGTCTCGCGGCCCACTGGAAATACAAAGGCATCCAAGCCGAGCAAAACCTCGACGCGTGGATGAACAACGTGCGCGACATCCTCGAGGCCGCCGAGTCGGGTCCTATGGAGCTGATGAAGAACATGAAGATGGACGTCTACGACAAGGAGGTGTTCGTCTTCACCCCCAAGGGCGACCTCTACCGTCTCCCCCTTGGCGCCTCGGTGCTCGATTTCGCCTTCAACATCCACTCGCGCATCGGCGAGCAGTGCATCGGCGGCAAGGTCAACGGCAAGAACCAGAAAATCAACTACAAGCTCCAAAGCGGCGACACGGTAGAGATCCTTACCTCCTCCTCCCAGAAGCCAAAATTGGACTGGCTCAACTTCGTCGTCACCTCCAAGGCGCGCTCCAAAATCAAGCAAACGATCAAGGAGGAGGGAAACAAGATGGCCGAACTGGGCCGCGAACTCCTCGCCCGTCGCTTCAAGAACCGCAAGATCGAGATGGAGGAGGCCAAGCTCATGCGCGTCGTCAAGAAGATGGGCTACAAAATGGTCACCGACTTCTTCAAGGCACTCTCGGAGGAGCAGCTCGATCCCGGCGCCGTGATTGACAGCTACTTGACCATCGACGCGCCAGCCACGGAGGCCACAACGGTTTCGGCCGAGGAATTCGTGCAGCAACCCACGGCCAAGACGCAACCCTCCAGCGACGTGCTCGTCATCGGCAACGACATCAAGGGCCTGAACTATCGTTTGGCCAAGTGCTGCAACCCGATTTACGGCGACCCAGTGTTCGGCTTCGTGTCGGCCGAGGGTGTAATCAAGGTGCACCGCGACGACTGCCCCAACGCCCGCAACATCCGCCAAAAATACCCCTACCGAATCATCCCCACTCGTTGGTCGGGCAAACTCGGTGACCAGTTACCTGCGACCTTACGCGTTGTGGGTCAGGACGATATCGGCATCGTCACCAATATCACCTCGATAATCAACAAGGAGGGTTCCTCCTCCCTGCGATCAATTTCGATCGACTCTCACGACGGCCTCTTCCAAGGCTACCTCGTGGTGGGCGTCAAGGACACCCAGGCGCTCAACAACCTCATCAAGAAAATCTTACAAGTAAAAGGCGTAAAAGATGTACAACGCAGTAACTAAAACCATGATTATCCTGGCCTTAGCCCTGGTGGCTACGGCGTGTGGCAAACCCCAATCAACCCGCGAGGCCGAGGCCCTCTATGCCCAGGCCGACAGCGCCTACGCCCAAGGAGCCTTCGACACTGCATTGGCCCTCTTGGACTCCATCGACCACGCCTACCCCGGCGAGATAGCTACCCGCAATGAGGGGTTGCGCCTGCGTCCCAAGGTACAGGAGGAGCTGTCTAAAATCGAGTTCTCCCAGATGGATTCGCTGGTTGCCGCTCTGCAGGTGCGCTACGACTCAATCGTGTCGCTAATGACAAAGGTGTCGACCCCCGACTTCGCCGAGGGATACTGGGTTGCCACCGAGGGACGCAACCCTCGCCTGGTGAGCGGTGACGGTATCGAGGGACGCGTTACCGAAACGGGCGAGTTCTACATGGTATCGTCGTTGTGCCCCTCCAACGTTCACCATCAATGGTTTACGCTCTCAACTGGGAGTGCCGACGCGTCGACGCAGGTTGTGCCTTATGACGGCGAACTCAACTATCGCGTCAACGGCGGCGAAGTGGTGACCTACATGACCGCCGCATGCTCGGCCGTAGGGCAATTCGCAGCCGATCATCGCGACGAAACCCTCACCGTCACCTACCGCGGGGAGCGCACCAAGAAGCAGAAGCTTACCCCCGCACAAGCCCACGGCCTTGGCACCGCCTGGGACTTCGCCCAGACCCTCTCCGCATTCCGCCGCGCCTCGATCGAGCGCGAGCGCCTCAACCGCCAGCTCGCCATCACCCGCGACCAGCAAGCCCGCATCGAATAGTGCAAGCGTCCGCGCAGCCTAGGGGGGCCGGCCTTGGACGGCCTTCTCGTATTTCGTTTTTTGATCTATCGAATATTCGGGCATTCGAGACTCCCAAGATTCCCGAGATTCCCGGAAATCCCGAACACACGACATGCTCCTCCGAACCTCAATAGGCCTGAAATTGTTTTATCTTTAGGCACGGGGCGATAGTGCCCCGGCGCGACTTAATTATATGTGGTCATGGAACAAAAAGGCTATTATAAGGACTGGCTGCACCGCAAGGAAGGCACGAAAATCGTGATTATGGGCGCCGGCTCGGGTCAAGGACTACGCGCCGCCGTGATGCTGGCTTTGGCTGGCTGGAAAGTGGGAGTGGCCGGCCGTAACGTAAAGGTACTAAAGGCTATAAAGCAGAAATTCCCCAAGAACGTCGAGTGGGCCGAGATCGATGTCACCCACGACGACGCACCCAAACGCCTCGAAGGGCTTATCAACAAGCTCGGGGGCATGGATATTTACTTCCATGTGGCTGGCATCCAATACATTAACCCCGAGTTGATGATTTCGCAGGAGGTTGAGACGCTGGAAACCGAGTGCGTGGGCTTCGCCCGCATGCTCTGCGCCGCCTACCATTACTTCCGCTTCTCGGGCCGCAAGGGACAAATCGCCGCCATCACCTCAGTGGGTGGCACCCGTGGCACCGGGGCTATCGCCAGCTATTCGGCGGGCAAGAAATTCGGCCAAACCTACATTGAGGCACTCGCCCAATTGGCTCACATCCAAAAGGTTGACGTGAAATTCACGGACATCCGCCCCGGATGGATCCGCACTCCCCTGGAGCTAGACGAACTCGACTACCCCATCAACATGACCATGAGCTACGCCGTACCGCAGATCCTTAAGGCCATCGTCGACAAGAAGCGCGTGGCCGTGATCGACTGGCGCTGGCGTGGCGTTTACTACCTGTGGCGCCGCATCCCACGCTACATCTGGGAACGCATGACCCCTCCCATCTGCTCCAAGGCACCCGAATCGGAGGTGCAGAAAAACGCCGAGCTGGAGACCACTACGATTTAAGGTAACGGGTGGAGGCCATGAGGATATGCTGGCTCACGCGGTGTCGCAGTTCCCGCGGCGCAAGCACCTCCAGATGTTCGGCAAACCCCAATAGTAACCGCTCCAACTCGAAATTGAGGATTACCTCCAAGTGGAGAATCCCCGAGCCATCAGGCCTCTTCTCGGTAAGCATCTGGCTGCCGTGAAGGGGCTTGGTGATCATATAGGGCAGTGTCTCGGCGTCGACCCACAGGGTCACGTGGCGGGGACGAGTGCTCGGGTCGCGGGTCACGCCCACCATCTGCCCGATGTACTCGGAGGCGCGGAAAAACGTATTTGGCACGTAGGGATTATCCTTGTCCTCCCGCACGGCGCAAATTCGATCCAAGGCCAACGTCATCACCGCTTTTCCATTCCAGGGGTGACCGATGACGAACCATCGGTTGTTGAACTCCTTCAACAGGTAGGGTGACAACTGGATGTCGCCGGGTGTTCGTTGGCGGAACGACTGGTAACTCACCACAATCGGCTTCTGGTCGCGAATCAGGTCATAGAGGGTGGACAGATGCTCCAAGCCCCGTAGCCGCTCGTTGGTGTCGAGCCACACGATCGGCTCCTGATTGCGCTCAAGATTGATGCTCTCCTGAAGGCGCGCTATCAGGTCCTCCTGTTGTCCCAAGCCGCGGAAACCCTGGTAGTGACGGAAGATATCAAGGGCCGAGGACAGTTCTTGCAGGTCGCGCTCGCTCAGGGGCATGTTGCGGATGGAGAACTTCGGATCCTCGTAGGAGTAATATTTGCGCTCGCGCACCACTATCGGGGCGTTATATCCCAATTCCGACGAGCGCAGCAACTGGATATCGCGCTGAGTGGTGCGCAGCGACAGTTCCTCGGCGTAGCCAAGCTCGTTGAGGGCGTCGTAACACGCGTCGTTGAGTTCTTGAAGGGTGCATTGTCGGCCGCGTTGAAGGCAACGGTCGATGGTGCGCAGGCGCACGATGGTATTTCGATTTACAGGCACGGGAATGAAGTTTTTAGTTTCCAGTTTTTAGTTTCTAGTTTTTAGTTTCTAGTTTCTAGTTTCTAGTTTCTAGTTTCTAGTTTCTAGTTTCTAGTTGAAGGCCTTAAGACATTAAGGTATTAAAGTTTTAAAGGAGGAAAGGAGGAAAGGGGATTTTTTGCGAAATTATAAAAAAAATTTGAAGTACGACAAAAGATGGCGTAGTTATGGGATAATTTTGTAGCGTAATCAGTGTGCAAGGGCCAAAAAGATGAAAAATCGAGGAGGTATGCAACGTTTTTTCCGAGCCTGGAACGTAAATTTGTACCCGAGACACTGAAAATTGCGAAACTGCCGACTATATTAGAGACGTAAGAAGAAGAAAAATGGAGAAGGAAACGATGAACAAGAAAGCAGAAGTAACCAATCAGGTACAAGTGAACCCCAACGGCCAGGGCATTAAGGCCATTGGCCACGCTGTAAAAACACTCAAGGGTTGTAAACTCAATTTTACCCCCGCTCGCGAGAAGGCTCTCGACGACGTGATGAAAGAGGTGGGATTGCTCAGCCGCGACGAGGCACTTGCGTTCGTCGCAGCTTTCGACGAGCGTTGCACCGACGACTCCCTCGACATTGATGATCTGTCCAACTGGCTTGGTTGCTCGGCTTTGGAGGCTATGGTTTTCTCCAAGCCCCTTAACGACCTGATGGCCCGCGGATTGGTCCTCCGCGACAGCGGCAAAAGCGGTTTGGCAGCCTGCTACAAGGTATCACCCGAGGTGTTCGAGGGAATTGTGGCCGGGCATCCCGTCAGCCCTAATCGACCCGCTGACGGTGGGCGCCTGAGCGCCGCCGATTTTGCACGCGCTATCGATTGGCTCGTGTGCCATTCGGGTTATTCGGCACGACGCATGCTTGCGCGCTTGGACGAATTGGAGAGCGAAGGCGAGGATCTAGAGATCGTAAAGCAGGCCCGAAAGGCGCTGCCCGACGACGCGGTAAGCCGTTTGCTGCTTTACGACGTGTGCTACGACGTCACCACCACCAAGCGCGGCCCCGATGAAGGCTCATGCATCTCCTCCACGCTCAACGACATTTATCGCCACACGATGGAGCGTTTCACCCTCGAGAGCCAGTTTAAGGATGGATCCCATCCACTTATCCAGCTAGGATTGGTGGAGGTGCCCAGCAACGACCGTATGGTGTTGACCGAGACCTCCGCTAAGTGGTTTTGCGGCGACAAGGCCCACCATTTCGTGCGCAGCTACCGCAATATGGGTATCCTCGAGGTATGTTCAAAAGTCAACGGGTTTATTGACGATTTGACGTGCCATCCCGACGACGAGGAGCTCTCGCGTCTTGTTAAACTGGTGCAAAAAATCGAGATCCAGAATCCCCAGCTTACCGGCCTTCAGGCCATCGTTAGCAAAATTGAGAACGCCCAGTATCGCGCGCTCTTCTACCGCATCGCCCACGACCACCTGCGCAACGACCACTTCTCCCTGGGCGATCTCGACGAGCATTTCCCCCTGGAGCAAGAGCTTATGGAACGCCGCGATTTCATCGACGAGAAGCACGTGTTGTTGACCTCGGGATTGGTGCGCCTGGAGAAAGCGGCAGTGGCCGAGGACGGAAATCTGGCCCTCACCCCTAGCGCCATCGAGCTTTTCTTCGCCGACAAAGCCTCGCTTGTGCGCACCGATTCCACGGCCCGCGACGTGATTCTACCCTCGGCGATTGTGGAGAAGAATCTGTTCTACCCCACCGACCTGGAGCGTCAAATCAACGTGATTGACAACGCCTTGCGCGACGATTGCTATCTCAAGCTTCGCAGCCGCCTCAAGGCCAAGGGGATGCCTCTGGGCGTGGCCGTGCTTCTCTACGGCGCTCCCGGCACGGGTAAAACCGAGACCGTCATGCAACTGGCCCGTCGCACTGGTCGCGCAGTGATGCACGTTGACATCTCGGCAACGAAAACGTGCTGGTTCGGCGAGAGCGAGAAATTGATCAAGAAGGTGTTTGACAACTACCGCACTCTCTGTGAGCGCAGCTCGGTAACCCCAATTCTGCTGTTCAACGAGGCCGATGCCGTGTTGAGCAAGCGCAAGGACAGCAGCTCGAGCAACGTCGCCCAAACCGAGAACGCCATCCAGAATATCATCCTGGAACAGATGGAGCAACTCGACGGCATTCTTGTGGCCACGACCAACCTCGCCGACAACCTTGACAGCGCTTTCGAGCGCCGATTCCTCTTCAAGGTGCGCTACGACAAACCCACCCCCGAGGCCAAGCGCTTGATCTGGCTCGACAAGATGCCCACGCTATCCCCCGAGCAGGCGCTCTTGCTAGCCGCCACTCACGATTTCTCGGGAGGCCAAATCGACAACGTCGTGCGCAAGGCCACTATGCTCGAGGTGATCGAGGGCGCTGAACCCGACTTTGCCACCATCGAGCGACTGTGCCGCGAGGAGAAGCTCGGCAAATCCTCCCTCCGCCCCAGCGTGGGCTTCGTCGCCTAGGCCGTGTAGCGCCATCGTGCCCCGGTACGCCTTAGCGGTTCAGTGCCCCGCGGGTTACCGGGGGTCAAAAAAACCTCGCCTGGCAATCACCAGGCGAGGCCTTTATCCTTAATCCTAAAGTTGTTAAAATCAAGCTATAGCTTGATTTTAACAACTTTGCTGCCTTGACGGCGAATCACAAGCTGCCCAGCAGCGGGCTCGCTGATACGGATACCCTGAAGCGAGTAGTATTCCACCGGAGCCATGGCGTCGTTGGCGTAAGCCGATTGCACGCCCGATTTGGCCGTGCCGATCTTGCCCGTGCGGTCGTAGATGCCGTAGTTGTAGAACACCAGGTCGCCAGTCTGCTCCGAGCCGCCGTTGTTGAAGATGATCATCGGCTGCGAAAGGCTATCCTCGGTTGAGAACGAGTACACCCAGTAACCCGTGGTGTCGTCGTAAGTGGTTGCGGTCATAGCGGCGCCGGGCCACGAGCCGCCAGTGTAATTCTTGTTGCCGTTGCCGGCGTCCCAAATCCAAGTCTTGACCGAGGTCCAGGCGGGAGTGACGTTGTCCTTGAAGTACACCACATAGTCGCCGTCGGTGGGATCGTCGGGCTCCGGGTCGGGTTCCGGATCGGGCAGCGGATCGATATGGCTCAGGTCGCGTATTTTGGCAACCGAGGCGAGGTCGTAGGTGATCTCGTCGATGTCGTCCTTCTCGTGGGTGGTGGACTCGTCCTTGCCGTACTCGCCGAAGGTGTTGTCGACCATCGAGGGGTCAAACGGGATGCAGTCGATGCCGCTCTCGCCGCGTGTGGCAACCAAGCGAGCGCCGATGCCGTTGTTCTCGAGCCATTCGCGGGTGATGCCCAGGGCTCTCAACGGGATTTTGATCTCGTAGAAAGAATCATAGGAGAAGTCGTGGGTCTTCAATCCGTCGATTGGCTGCTCCATAAGGTTGTCGTAATTCTCGGCGTCATAGATATTGTTGATGATGGATGGGTCGGAAACAAGCTCGGTGGGCGACAGCCACTCGGCGGTGGTGCGCTGGCGCCAATAGTGCGAGGGGTGGAAACCCTCTTTCATGGCGTAGGCGATGCCGGCGTTGGAGAAAGTGGTGCAGCCCGCATCGTAGTTGGTGTTGCCGTAGTCGTCAACGCGGGTGAACATGGCGGGAGTGCCTTGCCCGGCCTTGCCGCTCATGAAGAACAGGTGGTCGACGTGGGAGGTGAATTTCACGCCGTTGGAGGAGTTGTCGCCCCATATAAAGTTGCCGTTCTGCAGCATGCCGTTCATGCCTCGGGAGGTGGGATCGACACTGATAGCTAGAATCAGGGGCACGTCACCGATGCGGCCATAGTCGGTCAACGGGCCGTCACCCTCTCGAGCCCAGGTGTCGCCCGAGTTGCACATCTGCCAGGCCATATAGAGGTTGTTGTCGTCCCAGGCGGCGTAAAGGGCGTAACAGTCGAGCACGCAGTTTTCGTGCGAACCCTTGAATGCGGTGGCCATGTCGTTGGCGCCGCACGTGGCGATAATCATGTCCTCGGTCCAGTCGTCAAACTGTCCGTCGATGTTGATCGTGGCTGTGCGGCCTACGGCATCGGATGGGTTGGTTGAATAATAGGCTCGGCTCTCGACGAGCGACTCAGTGCCCCATGCCAGCACAGGCACGGCGGCTAAGCATAGCAATGCGTTGGGAAGCTTCATGGATGAATCCTTAGATTGGTTAATAAAAATGCAAGTATTTAATCTCTACCGCGAAGGTAGTGAAATTTTTATGGCCTGACAAATAACTTTTATTAACGCTGTTTTCGCCCGTCGGTTAGTAACTTCGCGCTATGAAAACAAAGGTATTGGTAATGAACGGCCCCAACCTCAATTTGTTGGGGCGTCGCGAGCCGGGTGTCTACGGCTCCGAGGGAATGGACAGCGTCCTCAAAGGCCTGCGCCAGGAGTTTCCCGACGTTGAAATCGAGTATTTCCAAAGCAACCACGAGGGTGCGCTTATCGAGCGACTTCACGCCACCTGGGACGAGCCTGAGGTGATCGGAATAGCCTTTAACGCAGGCGCTTACACCCACACGTCAGTCGCCTTGCGCGACGCCATCGCCGCCATCCCCGCGCCCGTCGTCGAAGTGCATATCTCCAACGTTCACACCCGCGAGGAATTCCGCCGCCACTCCATGATCGCCGCCGTGTGCAAAGGTGTCGTGGCCGGGTTCGGCGTCGACAGCTACTCGCTCGCCGTGCGTGGCCTTCTCAAAGCTGTTGTAGAATAATGACCGAGGAGCTCGAGGAGTACATTCTGGCCCACATCGACCTTGAGCCTCAAGAGCTTAAGGAGATCAATCGCCACGCCCACGCCGCGCTGGCCTACGGCCACATGTGCTCAGGCCACCTCCAGGGACGCCTGCTGAAAATGCTTGCGGCCATCACCGGAGCCAAGCGCGTCCTGGAGATTGGCACCTACGTGGGCTACTCGGCTCTGTCGCTCGCCGAGGGTCTTCCCGAAGATGGCGAGGTGCACACAATCGAGGTCGACGACGAGCTGGAGGAGTTGATACTCAGTAATTTAGAGAAATCATCCGTAGGGAAGAAGGTGACACTCCATGTCGGCGATGCCCTGAAGATAGCGCCCTCACTTCCAGCCAATTGGGATATCATAGTCATCGACGCCAACAAACGCCACTACGACGAGTACTACGAGATGGCCCTACCCCTTCTCCGTAAAGGCGGACTTATTTTGGCCGACAACACCCTCTGGGACAGCAAGGTAGTGGATCCCAAGGCGATGCGCGAGCCGCAGACGGCCGGCATCCTGCGTTTTAACGACCTCGTGGCCAACGACCCCCGCGTGGAGCGAGTTATACTCCCCTTGCGCGATGGCTTAACTTTAATCAGAAAAATCTGATGGACAAGCGAATAGCGGTTATCGGCACCTTTGACGGCCTGCACCGCGGGCATCGCTTTCTGTTGTCGATGCTCCGCGCCGAGGGGCTCAAACGAGACTTGCGCCCACTGGTCGTCACCTTCGACCGACACCCGCTATCGGTAATCGCCCCCGAGCGCGTACCACCCCAACTGCTTGAACTTCACCGCAAGCGCACAATGATCGAGGCTGACGGCATGCAGCTGCTCGTGCTCCCCTTCGACCAGGCGCTACGCTCCCTCACAGCTAAGCAATTTCTCCAGTATCTCGCTGACCAATATGGGGTTAAGGCCCTGCTAATGGGCTACAACCACAATTTCGGCAGCGACCGCCTTAAAACCATCAACCAATACCGCGACGTGGCCCAAAGCCTTGGCATTGAGGTGATTCAAGCTCCCGAATACCGCCCGGAGGGACAGTTACCCGTGAGCTCCTCGGCCGTCCGCGCCTTGCTCTCGGAGGGGAAGGCCGACGTCGCCGCTGAATTACTGGGGCGACCCTACTCCCTTTCGGGTACCGTCACCCATGGCCAAGCCCTGGGCCGTACAATCGGTTTCCCCACGGCCAATATCGTGCCGCTGGAGCCCACCATGGCCATCCCCGGCACCGGGGTTTACGCGGCCGAGGTTACCATCGAAGGGGAAACCACCCCGCGACGCGCCCTAGTTAACGTCGGCTACCGCCCCACGGTCGACTCCGACGCACATCCCCAACTCTCCATCGAGGCACATATCCCTGATTACCAAGGCGATCTCTACGGCTGCACACTCCGCGTCGACTTCCTGCGCCGCCTCCGTCCCGAGCGCCGCTTCCCCACCCTCGCCGCCCTCCAAGCTCAAATCCGCCTCGACCTCTCCCACCTCTAAGGGGGCCAGCCTTGGACGTCCGTCTAGGGGGCCGACGTTCGGCGGTCATCAACAGCCCTTAGAAGGGTTCCCGCACCTCCCCAACAATTTGATTTTTATCCGGAGAAATATTACCTTTGCAACGTATAAAGATGTGAACCATGGATGACAAATCTCTACAATCTCTTAGCAACATTCGCGAGCGTATAATCATAGTGCGCGACCAGCCCGTATTGCTCGACCGCGACGTGGCCGCAATCTACGGAGTGGAAACAAAGCGAGTAAACGAAGCTCTCCGTCGCAACCCCGACAAATTCCCTTCTGGCTATGTTTTAACCCTTGATAGTAAGGAAACTAATCTTTTGAGGTCGCAAATTGCGACCTCAAAAGAAACCCGCGGAGGGAATCGTTACATACCAACTGCATTTACCGAGAAAGGCCTCTACATGCTCGCCACAATTCTTAAGAGCAAAAGGGCTACTCAAGCTACGATTGAAATCATCGAGACATTCGCGGCGGTCAAGGATCTCCAGCGCACACTCATCAATCTCCATAATGAGCGCGACGAGGAGCAGAAAACCAAGCAGATGACCCACTTCTCGGAAATACTCTCCGACATCGTATTACCCGACCTGAGAGCCGATGAAACCGAAACCACCATCGAGCTTAACTTCTTCGTTGCCAAGCTCCGACACACGGTAAAGCGCAAGCGCCGCGAGAATGGCCCCGACATAGTGGAGGAACCTGCCGAGCCCTACGGAACCGAATCAGCTTAGTAAAAGAATCGAGCTGTCACGGCTCGACTTCCAATTTAACGAGACTGTCGGGGTGGCATGGCTCGACTTCCAATTCAGTAGCGAGACTGTCGAGGGGGCGAGCGGCCTCGATCTCCGATTCCTTTAGGGTGATCACAGGAGAGTCGTCGGTGACGATGGCGGCCACATCCTTGCCTGCGATGACGTTCTCGATCATGTCGCGTCGACCGGGATTGACAATCACCAGCATTCCCGAGTCGACCAGTTGAGCGAGCTTCACAATACTGTCGTTGTGGATGCGTATGCAGCCGTGGCTCGAGCGGTTGCCAAGGCTCCACGGAGCGCATGTACCGTGGATTCCCACCGGAAGCCATCGCCCTTTGAGAGTCTGCAAGCGGATAAAACGGGGCCCGAACTGACCCTTGACAGGCGAGGTGTAACCTTCGTCGTCGGTGTACAGCCAGTCGGTGGAGTCGTAGACACCTTTCACTGAAAGCAGGCCCTCGGGAGTGCGGCAATCCCCTTTCTCCTGCTTGGTACCATACTTGCGGCCGCACGCCATCTTGTACTCGTTGAGTTGAAGCCCCGTGCGCGAGAACAGCAACACGCGCATGCGACGCTTGTCGACGACGATGAAGCGGGGATGCGGCGACGTGAGCACCGTGTAGCAATATTCAGGCTGTTCCCGCGCCATGCGGGGAAGAATCCCTTGCACAAATTCCGCGCTATCTTTCGACTCGCGCATCCACTGTAGCATCCCCTCGGTGTCGTGTGGCACGGGAGGAATCTCCTCCTCAACCACCGTAATTGCCTCGTCGATCACATCCTCCACCTCGATCTCACCCCCCTCGAAGGCCGACACACGCTTCCCACCGCAAGCGGCCAGAGCCATCAGCAGCAGAATCGCCAGGGGAAGCAAGCAGTGGGAGCGACGTATCATTTTGCAAAAATAGTTAATTATCAAGTTACAACAAAATAACACGGAGCGAAACCGCTTGGTTTCGCTCCGTGTAAACGTTTTGTAGCGCTAGGAAGGAGTCGGTGCGTCCCGGCCCCGCCAGGAATAGACTGTCCCGCGGGGACAACCTTTCTAGGCCTCTTTCTTGTGGTGCTCGATGGCGATCTTCACGGCCTTCCAAGCAACAACGGCGATCAGCGCGCCAGCCAAGGGGCCTACGATCATGATCCAGTAGTCGCCCCAAGCGTGCGGCGAGAACAGGGCGGGGCCGAACGAACGAGCGGGGTTGACCGAGCAGTTGTCGACAGGGATACCCACGATGTTCACCAGGCCGAGAGCGATACCGATAGCCAAGCCGGCGAATTTGCCGAAGCCAAGCTCCTTGTCGGTAGCGCCGAGGATCGTGAACACGAAGAAGAAGGTGAGCAAGCCTTCCATCAACAGAGCCAAGCCACCGGTTGCGCCGGGCTGAAGAACGTTGGCGGCCAGGATGCCGGTAATCTCACCGTTGTTAACCGTAATGCCACCGAAGTTGAAGGTATCAACCGCGCCAGCGCCACCAAGGCACCAGAAGCAGTAGAGCAGAACAGCGCCAGCCGATGCGCCCGCGATTTGGAAGATCCAGTAGCAGATCATGTCCTTCAACGACATGCCGCCGTTGAGCCATACGCCGAACGATACGGCCGGGTTAACGTGGCACCCCGAGATATTGCCGATGCAATAGCACAAGCAAATAAGCACCAGGCCGAAGCACACGCCAATGCCGTAGCCGCCGATCACGGGACCGGCCAAAACGGCGCTACCGCAGGCAAGCAACACGAGGAACATCGTGCCGATGCCCTCAGCGAAATATTTCTTCAAGTCATTCATAAGTGTGAAGTGTTTTGGTGTATTGGTTACAAGTAACAAAATTACTGATTATTTTACTTTGTTTGCCGATTTCACGAATTTTAACTAAATTTGTTCGACCGATGGCCCCATAATTAGCAATGTGTTAAAGCCCTGCTCAACAATCGAAAATCACGATTTTTTACGCTATCTTCGCGATATAATACCGATTATCGCATGAATTTCCCCTCTTTCAGCAGCATACGCGCTTATCTCACCAGCAAAGGTTGCCGCGCCTGGTGGGCACGCTGGTCGAGCGCTTTCGTCGCCACAGTAATGGGCATTATCCTCACCCTCGGCACCAATACGTGGCTCCAGACCAACGCCAAGGAGGCGAAACAGCGCCGTGCCTTGGAGATAGCCCTGCTCACCATGCACGACAATAATTACCGCCTTCAGGAAAGCTACCAGGACATGATGTTTGCCGACTCGGTGATCAACGACGTGACGCACCAGAACGAAGTGGATTCCTTGGATGAGGAGACGTGCAAGTTGTTTTACATGGTGATGTCGTACGAGCTCACCGACACCGACCTTCGCCAGGCGGCCAAGGGGCTGTACAGCAATTCGTTCGACTTCTGGCAAACTGTCGACAACCCGGCCGCTATGGAGGCTATGGGCCGCGCCTTGGAAATCGAGGACTTGACGTGGAAAACGGTCGACAAGAACCAGGCGGAATTGGAGCGGATCTTTTACGAGCTTTCGACTGAGAAATGGAAGTACGACTACCCTAGTGTGATGGATCTCACCCGCGCGTGGCTCGACGACTCGCGCGTGAAGCTGTTTATACTGCGCCAGAAGTCGTATCTCGCGTCAATGGAGCTCATGCTGGAGGAGCGTGACGACTTGCTGAAATTCCTGCGCGAGGAGTTGGACATCAGCGAGGATCGGCTGTGCGAGATCAGCACCACCTACCAGCAGCAACGCAGCTTCGCCATCGAGCTCGACAGCGTAGGCGCCACCATCGACCAAAAGGACCACAAACGCAAATAACGCTCTAGGGGAGAAAGCGGGAGAGGGTGTCGAGGGGGAGCGAGCGGCGATGGGCGTAGTCGCGGCGCTGGTCGGCGCCTATGGCTCCGAGGTAGTGGTAGCGTGAATCGGGATGAGCGATGAAAAGGCCGGTGGTAGAGGCCGTGGGCCACATGGCGCCATTCTCCGTCACTTGGATTCCCAATTCATTGTATTTCAAGGCTTTGTCGGTGATGAAAATCAGCGATTGGTCGGGTAATGAAGGATAACCAATAGCCGGACGGATGCCTTGGTAGTACTGGCGAAGGAGGTTGTCGCAGTTAATCGGTTCATTTTCATCGGCATAACCCCAGAGGCGGTGACGCACGTGATAGTGGAGCCACTCGGTCGATGCTTCGGCCAAGCGGTCGGCAACGCTTTGATACAAAAGCGCTTTGTAATCGTCGCCACGTTCTCGAAGGTTATTGATAGCCTTGGCTAAATCAACTCCGGTGGTCACGGCGAACAACGCCATATAATCGGGCAACTCCGTCTGTGAGTGGCGGCTGCCCTCAGCGTCCGGAGCCTGAGAGTGGCGGCTGCCCTCAGCGTCCGGAGCCTGAGAGTGGCGGCTGCCCTCAGCGGCCTTTACAGGAGCTAAAAAGTCGCTCAGCGCAATCCTTGGCGCTCCATCAGCCGGATCTTGCTGTCGTAGTGTAGGAATCCTGTATCGCTCGCCACCGTATTCATATACAATATCATCGCCTTCCGAGCCAGCCCGGGTGATAATCACGCGGCCACGGAGGGTATCGCCCATACGGCCTAATTCGTCTATCAGGCGGTTGGCCTCTTTCCATAGTTGCATCGCCTCAGCGGCCTGGGCGGGATCCTTTTGCGGCGTACCGGCAAGCCACTGCGCCCGACAGTGGTCACAACCTTGGATTTGAGCTACTTGCGCCATAGACGCATCCAATTTCCACGTGGCGAAGAAGGGTCGCCAGTTGATCAGAGCGCGAGCCTCGGCCAATGGGATTTCGATATCAAATTGTCCCATATTTTTGGGCTTATATTGCTCGGGATGATGCTCAAAACGCGGTGCTCGGCGACGGGCCTCGGCCAAGGGTAGCAGTGTCTGCTCAACCTCGTGGGTGCGACGTAGCGACTCCTGCTTGGCTGCGTTTTCAGCCAGGACGGCCTCGCGGGTATCGGGGTTGGCGATTTTCTTGGCAATCACGGGTAGCATGGCCGCGTCGCGAGTGTAAATCACCGGTCCGCCGTAACAGGGTGCGATTTTTACCGCCGTGTGAAGTGCCGAAGTGGTGGCTCCTCCGATAAGCAGGGGGATGCGCATGCCCTGGCGTTCCATTAGTCGGGCCACGTTGCACATCTCCTCCAAGGATGGCGTAATCAGCCCACTAAGGCCCACAAAATCAGCACCTTCCCTCTGGGCTTTGTCGACAATCGATTCGCCGGGCACCATCACGCCCATGTCGACCATCTCAAAGCCGTTGCAGTTCATTATCACGTTGACGATGTTCTTTCCGATGTCGTGCACATCGCCTTTCACTGTGGCTATCACCACTTTACCCACCGCCGACGAACTACCCGACTGTGCCTTTTCCTGCTCGATATAGGGTGTCAAGAAAGCCACGGCACGCTTCATCGCGTGGGCACTCTTTACCACTTGAGGAAGAAACATTTTGCCCTCACCGAACAAGCGTCCCACCTCGTTCATTCCGTCCATCAATGGGCCGTCAATCACCTTCATGGCCGAGCCCAACTCGTTGAGAGCCAACTGCAACGGCTCCTCTATCCCCTCGGCTTGCCCTCGACGCAACATCATCGCCACGCAGGCACAAGGATCAGCCGATACGACTTCAGGCTCAACGGCTTTTGTCCCCTTCCCCTTCTCGGCGTCCATTCGCTCCTTAATCTCTGTGGCTAAGGTGATGAGGCGATCGGTCGCGTCGTCACGGCGGTTTAGCAGCACGTCGTCGATTGCCTCGCGAAGGTCGGCGGGGATGTCATTAACAGGAATCAATGCGCCAGCGTTGACGATCGCCATGTCCATCCCCAGGGGGATAGCGTGGGACAGGAACACCGAGTGCATCGCCTCGCGGGCGTAGTTATTCCCTCGCAATGAGAAAGATAAGTTGCTCAAGCCGCCACTCACGCGGGCACCGGGTAAATTCTTTTTAATCCACTCAACAGCCCGCAAGAAATCGCGGGCGTAGTTGTTATGCTCGGGAATACCCGTGGCTACGGCTAAAACGTTGGGGTCGAATATGATATCATCGGCGGGGAAACCGTCGTCAACCAGCAGACGATAGGCGCGCTCGCACACCTCGATTTTCCTCTCGTATGTGTCGGCCTGCCCTTGCTCGTCGAACGCCATGACCACCGTCGCGGCGCCCATATTCTTGATCACGCGGGCCTTCTCGAGCATCTTCTCGGGGCCTTCCTTGAGGGAGATTGAGTTGACGATGGGTCGGCCTTGCACTCGCTTCAATCCCTCGACGATCGTGGGCCAATGGCTGGAGTCGATCATCACCGGCACTCGGGCCACGTCGGGGTCGATCCCGATAGCCGAGAGGAAGGCGCACATCTGCTCGGAAGAGTCGAGCATGGCATCATCCATGTTCACGTCAACCACCTGGGCTCCCGCCTCTACCTGCTTGCGGGCGATCTCGAGCGCCTCGCCTGTGCTACCCTCCTTGATCAGACGGAGGAACTTGCGGCTCCCGGCCACGTTGCACCGCTCGCCCACGTTGACAAACAGCGAGTCGCTGTCAACGGTTTTCGCCTCAAGACCAGCCAAATAAAGGGCCGAGCGACGCTCTGGCACCTGTCGAGGCTTGTATTTCGCGGCGGCTTTAGCTATCAAGCGGATATGGTGGGGAGTGGTACCGCAGCAGCCCCCCACGAGGTTCAGCTGGCCAGCGGCAAGGAGCGGCTCGATCTGCGCCACCATCATCTCGGGTGTCTCGTCGTACTGCCCGAAGCGGTTCGGCAGACCCGCATTGGGGTAAATTGCCAATCGGAAAGGCCACGGTTGTGCCTCCTCGACGTGGGGCACCATCCCCTCGACGCCGAAACCGCAGTTGAGCGACAACGCCAACGGCTCGGCATGGGCGATGGCCGTAGCAAAAGCCTCGAGAGTTTGCCCGGCCAACGTACGACCGCTCTCGGTCAACGTAACCGATAGGATTATAGGCACTAGCGGTGCCACCTCCTTGGCGGCCAAAATGGCCGCTTTGGCGTTAAGGGAGTCGAAGATGGTCTCGACAAGTATGATGTCCACCCCACCTACTACGAGCGCGGCGATTTGTTCCTTATAAGTGTTGTGCAGGAGGTCGAAAGTTGTGGGCACTCCATCCTCGTCCAAGCTTTGGGCCATGGAGAGGGATTTGCTGGTGGGACCCACGCTGCCGGCCACCCAAATCTTGTGTCCCGGCTCGCGGAGCATCGCCTCGTCGGCCTCTCGGCGTGCCACCTCGGCAGCCGTGCGGGCTATCAGGGTCACTTGGTCGGCCAAACCGTATTCCTCCAATGATATTGCGTTGGCGTTAAACGAGTTGGCCGTGATGATATCGGCTCCAGCTTCGATATAGGCTCGATGGATGTCGGCAATCACGTCGGGGCGGGTGACGCACAGCAAATCGTTGCATCCCTTGAGTTCAACAGGGTGATTAGCCCAGTGCTCGCCGCGGAAATCCTCCTCGACAAGCCCCTTGGCCTGAATCATCGTGCCCATGGCTCCATCCAGCACCAATATCCTCTCGCTAAGAGCCTCTTCCACAGAATGCATAATCAACTAACAACTAACAACTAACAACTAACAACTATTTCTCCCCCACATACAAGCAGCACGCCCCGAATGAGAACGTCCTCCAGCTTGCCTCGCTGAATCCCGCCTGCTTCATCAGCGCGGTCATCTCCCCTCGCTGGGGGCACGCGGCGATGCTCGCGGGCAGGTAGGAATAGGCCCTACGGTCATGCGACACCATTCTGCCGGCAAGCGGAATTAAGTGCTTAGTATATAGGTCATAACAGGCCTTGGCCAACTTGCCTTGCGGGGTGGACAATTCCAACACCATCAGCGATCCTCCGGGACGTAACACGCGGTAAATCTCGCGGTAGCCATCGAGCAATCGTTCGAAATTGCGCACGCCAAAAGCCACCGTTACGCAATCCACCGAGGCGTCATCCAAGGGTAACGCGAGACAGTCGGCGACCTGTAGGGTCACGCGGTCGCTCAACCCCGCCTTCTCCACCTTTTTGCGGCCGATTTCCACCATTCCCTTCGAGAGGTCGACGCCCAACACGTTGTCGGCCTTGGCCGTGCGAGCCAGGGCGATAGCGAGGTCGGCGGTACCGGTGGCGACGTCGAGCACCTTGCGCGGGGAGCGGCGCGCTACTTCCTTGACCGTAGCGCGGCGCCACAGGCGGTCGACGCCCATGGTCATAGCGCGGTTCATGAAGTCGTAGACGGGCGCGATGCTGTCAAACATCTCCCTCACCTGCTCCCCCTTGCCGCGCTCGTCCTCGTAAGGGGTTATGGATTCAGCATTTAGCATTTAGCGTTTAGCATTTAGCATTTAGCATTTAGCATTTAGCATTTAGCGGGATTATCGGGATTATGGATTGTTATTTACCGATAGTGGCCAGGCAGTCGAGCACGTTTTTGGCGATGCGGCCAGCGATGTCGGTCTCTGGAGCCTTCTCAAATTTGCGGCCCGTGATATGCTCGTAAAGCTCGATGTAACGGTCGGAAACCGAGTTGACAAACTCCGGGGTCATCTCAGGCACCTTCTGGCCGGCCTTGCCCATAAAGTCGTGGTCGATAAGCCATTGGCGCACAAACTCCTTGCTCAACTGGCGCTGGGGCTCGCCTTTCTCGAAGCGCTCCTCGTAGCCGTCGGCGTAGAAGTAACGTGAGGAATCTGGGGTGTGAATCTCGTCGATCAGGATTACCTTGCCGTCGCGCTTGCCAAACTCATATTTGGTGTCCACAAGGATCAAGCCCTTGTCGGCGGCCATCTCCGAGCCGCGACGGAACAACGCGCGGGTGTACTGCTCCATCACCTCGTAGTCGTGGGCGTCAACGATGCCTTGGGCGATGATCTCCTCCTTGGAGATATTCTCGTCGTGACCGGCGTCGGCCTTGGTAGTGGGGGTGATTATAGGCTCGGGGAAGCGCTCGTTCTCGCGCATGCCGTCGGGAAGCCTCACGCCGCAGAGCTCACGGCAACCGGCCTTGTACTCGCGCCATGCGCTGCCGGTGAGGTAACCGCGGATAATCATCTCCACGCGGAAGCCCTCGCACTTGAGGCCCACGGTGACCATCGGGTCGGGAGTAGCGATTTTCCAGTTGGGGACGATGTCGGCGGTGGCATCGAGGAACTGCGCGGCTATCTGGTTAAGCACTTGACCCTTATAGGGAATTCCCTCGGGAAGCACGACGTCGAACGCCGAGATGCGGTCGGTAGCAACCATCACCAGGATGTCGTCGTTGATGTCATACACGTCGCGCACCTTGCCGTGGTACACGCTTTGCTGTCCCGGGAAGTTGAAATCGGTTTTGGTTAAAGTAGCCATGAGATGAAGCTTAAATAATTTTCCGCGAAGGTACAAAAAAGTTATGAGTTGTTAGTTGTTAGTTGTTAGTTGTTGCGGGATTGGTATATGAAAAAAGTTTAAGGTGACACTTGGTTATTGGTGGATTAATGAAAATATAGTAATTTTGCCACATTATTTAAGAAACGAAGAAAAGAACGATGAAAACTTCATGGATAGTAGGAGGAGTGATCGTGGTATTGCTCCTGTTGCTCGGCGTTCAAGGATGCTCGAGCTACAACGGCATGGTCACCCTCGACGAAGCCGTCAACCAAGCTTGGGGCAACGTTGAAAACCAATACCAGCGTCGCGCCGACCTGATTCCCAACCTTGTGGCGACCGTCAAGGGCTACTCCGAGCACGAGTCCTCGACCCTCGAGGCCGTCACCAACGCCCGCGCGGGCCTCACCCAGGCCTACAACAACGCCTCCGACGTCACCGCCGAGCAGTCAACCGCCCCCACCGACGAGGCATCCCTGCGTCAGTTCCAGCAGGCCCAGAGCCAACTCAAAGGCGCCCTCGATATCTATGTCAACGCCGTCAAGGAGGCTTATCCCGACTTGAAAGCCAACCAAAACTTCCTCGACCTGCAGACCCAGCTCGAAGGCACCGAAAACCGCGTCACCACCGAGCGCACCCGCTACAACGAGGCCGTCAAGGAGTACAACGTGAAAATCCGCCGCTTCCCCGCCAGCATCTTCGCCGGAGTGTTCGGTTTCGCCCAGCGTCCCATGTTCCAAGCCGAGGAAGGCGCCCAAAAGGCACCGAAGGTGGAATTCTAGTTTCTGGTTTCTAGTTTCTAGTTTCTAGTTTCTAGTTTCTAGTTTCTGGTTTCTGGTTTCTGGTTTCTGGTTTAAAGATTTAAAGATTTAAAGATTTAAAGGATTAAAGGAGTAAAGGATTGAAGCATTTCGCTGAAAACTGAACCCTCCACATATTTGCAATGAGAAAATTCCCTATATACATCCTTCTTGCCGTGATCGCCGTGGCCTTTGTGGCTTGCGGCACGGGCAACGACGACAACGACACATGGAAAGATTATAAGGACTGGCGCGAGGCCGGCGAGGCGTTCATCGCCGAGCAAGAGGCCCGCACCAACGCCGACGGCACCCCTTACTACACCAAACTGGTGCCCGTGTGGGACCCCGAGGCCTACGTCCTGATCCACTACTTCAACGACCGCGAGTTGACCAAAGGCAACTTATCGCCCCTGTTCACCTCCACCGTCGACGTGAAATATTACGGCAAACTCTACAACGACGAGCCCTTCGACTCCTCCTACACCTCCACGTCGCCCGCCGACTCGATCTACCGAGTGAAGTGCAACGGTGTGATCGAGGGTTGGTCGATCGCCCTCGAGGATATGCGCTGCGGCGACACCTGCGAGGTGGTAATTCCCTACCAGTGCGGCTACGGCTCCGCCTCCAGCGGCTCCGTCATCAAGCCCTACTCGGCCCTCATCTTCGGCATCAAGCTCGTTGACATCCCCTACTACGAAGTCAACCAATAAGTTAGAGTTTAAAGTTAAAAGTTTAAGGTTTAAAGTCAATAGCCACCTTACCTCTAACCTCTAACCACTTACCACTAATACTTATACCTTAATACTTAATAGCATGCCTATAGTAGACCGTTTCTTGCAATACGTGAAATTTGACACCCAGAGCGACGAGGAAACCAACATGACACCCTCGACCCCCGGGCAGATGATTTTCGCCCAGCACTTGGAGAAAGAGCTCCGCGAGCTGGGTCTCAGCGAAATTTCCCTCGACGACAACGGGTACCTGATGGCCACCCTACCCTCCAACGTCGACTACCCCACCCCCACCGTCGGCTTCATCGCCCACCTCGACACGTCGCCCGACATGACCGGCCGACACGTCAACCCCCGCATTATCGAGAAATACGACGGCGGCGATATCGTGCTCAACGCCGAGAAGGGGATCGTTCTCTCGCCCAGCGAGTTCCCCGAATTGAGCCACTACGTGGGCCAGGCGCTGATCGTCACCGACGGCAACACCCTCCTGGGCGCCGACGACAAGGCCGGCATCGCCGAAATCGTCTCGGCTGTGTCCCACCTGATCCACCACCCCGAAATCAAGCACGGCAAGATACGCATCGCCTTCAACCCCGACGAGGAGATCGGCCAGGGCGCCCACAAATTCGATGTCGAGCGCTTCGGTGCCGACTGGGCATACACCATGGATGGAGGCGAGATCGGCGAACTCGAATACGAGAACTTCAACGCCGCCGTGGCCAAGGTGCGCTTCCGCGGACGCAACGTCCACCCCGGATACGCCAAGCACAAGATGATCAACTCGATTCGCATCGCCAACCAGTTTATCATCATGCTTCCCCGCTGGGAAACCCCCGAGCACACCGAAGGTTACGAAGGTTTCTACCACCTCATCTCCATCGAGGGCACGGTAGAGGAGACTGTCCTCACCTACATCATCCGCGACCACGACCGCGACCGCTTCGAGCGCCGCAAGAAAGAGCTCGAGCACCTCACCCGCAAGATCAACAACGAGTTCCCCGACTGCGCGTCGATCGAGATCAAGGACCAGTACTTCAACATGCGCGAGAAGATCGAGCCGGTGATGCACATCATCGATGTCGTCGAGAAAGCCATGACGCAAGTGGGCGTGACTCCCGTAGTGGTGCCCATCCGCGGGGGCACCGACGGCGCCCAGCTCTCGTTCAAGGGTCTCCCCTGCCCCAACATCTTCGCCGGCGGGCTCAACTTCCACGGCCGCTACGAGTTCCTGCCCATCCCATCGATGGAGAAGGCCCGCGACGTCATCGTCGAAATCGCAAAAATCGTTGCCGAAAAGAAGTAGCATTTAGCGTTTAGCGTTTAGCATTTAGCCAGTTACAGTGTTAAGGCGTTAAAGCGTTAAAGCGATAAATCGTTAATGTCCAATCGATTAATTATAGTAACGGGCCCCACGGCCTCGGGAAAAACCACACTCGCCATCGAGCTCGCCAAGCGGCTCGATGGCGAGATTATTTGCGTCGACTCCCGCCAGGTGTACCGCGACATCCCCATCGGCACAGCCGCCCCAACACCCGAGGAGCGCGCCTCCGTGCCCCACCACCTGTGCGAGATGCTCCCCTTGGAGGCCTACTACAGCGCCGCGATGTTTGAGCAGGACGTGATGAAGCTACTTCCCGAGATATGGGGTCGCGGAAAGGAGGCGATAATGTGCGGCGGCGCCATGATGTACGTCGACGCCGTGTGCCAAGGGATAGCCCCACTGCCCACGATCTCCCAGGACGTGCGCGCGCGTGTATTAAATATGTATAAAGAGCAAGGATTGGAGGGGGTGCAGCGCGAGCTTGAGAGGCTCGACCCCGCGTCGTGCCAGACGGTGGACATGCGCAACCCGCGCCGCGTGATCCACGCCATCGAGATATGCCTACAGGCCGGTCGACCCGCCTCCGAGCTTCGCACGGGTGCGCCAGCGGCCCAGCGCCACTTCCCTATCGTGAAAATGGCCATCGACTGGCCCCGCGAGGAATTGTTCGCCCGCATCAACGCCCGCGTCGACGCAATGGTCGACCAAGGCCTCGTCGAGGAAGCACGCCGCCAATTCCTACGCTATTCCTCCACTGAAAATCCGTCCAATCCCCTTTACACCCAAGCCCCCAACGCTCTTAACATCCCCAACTCGCTCAACACCGTGGGGTTCAAGGAATTGTTCGCCCACTTCCGCGGGGAGATGGATTACGACACCGCCATCGCGCGCATCGGCAAGAACACCCGTGTCTACGCCAAAAAACAGCTCACCTGGCTCCGCCGCGACCCCTCCATCCACTGGCTCAACCCCCATCATCCCCTCCTCCCCCAAGCCATCTCTCTCCTTTAACCTTGCCAAAAACGGAGCCGCGTTGCGGCTCAGTTTTTGGCAAGAAATAGCGAGAGCCGCCCCGCCGGGGCAGCTCTCGCAATGTTTTTCAGAAGCGTGTCGGGGATTAGCCGTTCACTTTCTTCATGTGGGCGATGAGGTCGAGCACCTTGTTGGAGTAGCCGATCTCGTTGTCGTACCAGGAGATCACCTTAACGAAGGTGGGAGTCAACTGGATACCAGCCTTGGCGTCGAAGATCGAGGTCAGGGGGCAGCCGAGGAAGTCGCTCGAAACGACAGCGTCCTCAGTGTAGCCGAGAATACCCTTGAGCTCGCCCTCGCTGGCCTCCTTCATGGCGGCGCAGATCTCCTCGTAGGTAGCGGGCTTCTCGAGGTTGACGGTGAGATCAACTACGGAAACGTCGAGGGTGGGGACACGCATCGACATGCCGGTCAACTTGCCGTTGAGCTCGGGGATCACTTTGCCCACAGCCTTGGCGGCGCCAGTCGACGAGGGGATGATGTTGCCCGAAGCGGCACGGCCGCCGCGCCAGTCCTTCATCGAGGGACCGTCAACGGTCTTCTGGGTAGCGGTGGTGGAGTGAACGGTGGTCATGAGGCCTTCCTTAACGCCGAACTTGTCGTTCAACACCTTGGTGAGAGGAGCCAAGCAGTTGGTGGTGCAGGACGCGTTGGAAACGAACTGTGTGCCCTTAACGTAGGTGTCCTCGTTCACGCCGCAAACGAACATGGGGGTGTCGTCCTTCGAGGGAGCCGACATTACCACGTACTTAGCGCCGCCGTCGATGTGGCCCTGAGCTTTCTCCTTGGTGAGGAACAAGCCGGTCGACTCTACAACGTACTCAGCGTCAACTGCGCCCCAACCGATCTCTGCGGGGTTCTTGCAGGCGGTCACGCGGATGGGCTTGCCGTTAACGATCAACAGGCTCTTGTCCATGTCGTAGTCTACAGTGCCGTCGAAACGACCGTGCATAGTGTCATACTTCAGCATGTAAGCCATGTAGTCAACGGGAAGAAGGTCGTTGATAGCAACCACTTCGATGTCATCACGCTTGGTGGAGGCACGGAACACGAAACGTCCGATGCGGCCAAAACCATTAATACCTATTTTAGTCATAGTTGAAAAAATATTGGGTTATGATATTCTCTTTCACCTTAATACCCTTGGAGCCGAATTGTCGACACGGGCTAAAAGCGATGCAAAGTTACTAACTTTTTCCAAATATTATACCACCAAAGATTTAATTGTGGAAAATTTTCTTTATTTTTGCACAAATTAATCCAACCGACATTCAAAAATGGGAAAGTTTTTAAGTGATTTCAAGGAGTTTGCCATGAAGGGCAACATCGTGGACATGGCAGTCGGTGTTATCATCGGCGGCGCGTTCGGCAAGATCGTATCCTCCCTGGTGAATGACATCATCATGCCGGTCATCTCTATCATCACCGGCGGCGACGGATACAAAAATCTTAAATACGTGATCACGCCGGCCCAGGAGGCTACCGCCGAGGGCCAAGCCGCCGTCGAGGAGGTGGCCATCAACTATGGCATCTTCATCCAGAATATCGTGGATTTCGTGATCATCGCCCTGAGCATCTTCGTGGCCCTGCGCGTGATTATGAAATTCAAGAAAAAAGAGGAGGAGAAGCCCGCCGCTCCCCCCGAGCCCACCAAGGAAGAGGTGCTCCTCACCGAGATTCGCGACCTTCTCGCCAGGAAGTGAATCCTATCTTCTTGATCGGATATATGGGGTGCGGCAAGTCGACGCTTGGCCGCGCCCTGTCGCGCTTGACGGGCATCTCGCTCATCGACCTCGACACCTATATCGAAAGGCGTTTTCACCGCACGGTCACCGAACTGTTCGCCGAGCGTGGCGAGAGCGGTTTCCGTGAGATCGAGACGGCGATGCTCGAAGAGGTGGCGGCGTTCGAGGACGTGATTGTGGCATGCGGCGGGGGTACCCCCTGTTTCGGCCGCAACATGGAGGTGATGAACCGGTCGGGCCTCACCGTGTGGCTCAACACGCCACGCGACGTGCTGCTGCGCCGGCTTATCCGAGGGAAGCACAAGCGCCCGCTCATAGCCCAGAAATCCGACGAGGAGCTGGGAGCGTTCATCGACGCGGCGCTCGAGGCCCGCAAGCCGTTTTACTCGCAAGCGCAAGCCCGTTTCTGCGGAGCCAATCTCGAAGACAAATCCCAAATCGACGCATCCGCCCAGGCCTTCATCGACCAATTTATCCCCTCGAGGCGTTAAAGCGTTAAAGCGTTATTCTGTCCCCTCGAGGCGTTAAAGCGTTAAAGCGTTAAAGCGTTAAAGCGTTAAAAAATGATTATAGAAACCCAGCTACAAGAAATATCCACCACCACTGGCCGCCGGTCGCTCACGATCGGCCTCCCCGCCGACGCCACAAGCTCGGAGAAGCGCTTCCCCCTCACCCCAGAGGGCGCGCAGATTCTCGTGCTCGACGGGTACCGCGTGGTTGTGGAGGAAAGCGCCGCCCGGTCCATCCACTACAGCGACGCGGCCTACGCACGCTGCGGCGCCGAAGTGGGTTCGCGCGTCGAGGCGTTGGGTTGCGACATCGTAATCTCAATGGGTGCGCTGTCCGAGGCCGACGTCGCCATGATGCGCCGCGGGTCGATGCTGTTCACCATGCTCGGCCCAACGTCGCGCAACCCATCGATGGCCACAGCCCTGCTCCAGCGCAACGTCATCGCGGTAGCCCTTGACCTCATCAAGGACTCGGAGGGCCACTTGCCTTTCTCCGACATACTGGCCGAAATCGACGGCCGAGCATCCATCGCCTTGGCGTCGTCGCTGCTGGCCGATCCCGAGCACGGCAAAGGCATCCTGCTTGGCGGAGTGGCCGGCGTGAACCCTTGCGAGGTGGTAATCCTCGGCTCGGGCATCGCTGGACGAGCAGCGGCCCGTTCGGCCGTGGGACTGGGGGCCATGGTCCGTATCATGGACACCGACATCTACCGCCTGCGTCGCTCCACCCGCGAGCTCGGTCCCGGCGTCATCCCTTCGGCTCCCCACCCTCGCGTACTCATGGGTGCTCTCCACTCGGCCGACATCATCGTCGTCACACCAATGCCGTCGCCCGTTACTATCACCCCCGAGATGATGGACGCCACCAAGCGAGGCGTCATCATCTTCGACCTCGGGGAACATCCCGGTGTGATGTTCCCCCAGGGGATACGACCGGTCTTGACCCAGGCCTCCTCGGCCGTGCCGCGCACAGCCGCCATGGCCCTGAGCAACACGCTGATAACCTTGCTCGACGAGCTGGTCACCACCCATGGCGTAAGCGACGCGTTGAAACTGTCGCCCAACTTGCAATGCGCCGTGTTGACCTTCCTGGGCCGCGTAATCAACCCCGACCTGGCTTCGGCTCTGGGTATGCGCCAGGTCGACCTGTCATTGTTCTTACATTTATCATAATGGCCTACAGAAAAAAGTTTTACGTTGTGTGGGAAGGCCGCTCGCCCGGCATCTACGACAGTTGGGAAGAGTGCAAACTGCAGATCGACGGCTTCCCGGGAGCCAAATACAAGGCTTTCGACACCCAGGAGGCAGCCACGATGGCGTTTCGCGGCGACCCACGCGACCATATAGGCATCCTCAAAAGCATCGCCACCTTCCAGCAGGCTCCCGTCAACTACGACGCCATCCCCGAGATCAACCAGGACGCTATCGCCGTCGACGCGGCTTGCGCGGGCAACCCCGGCACGATGGAGTACCGTGGCGTGGACGTGAAATCGGGCGCCGAGCTGTTTCATTTCGGCCCCGTGCCCGACGGCACCAACAACGTGGGCGAATACCTTGCGCTGGTGCATGGCTTGGCCATGTTGCAAAAGTGCGGCCGACCCAACGTACCAATCTATTCCGACTCGCGCACGGCCCAGTCGTGGGTGCGCAACCGAGGGCATAGGTCCAAACTTGCCCACACACCTCGCAACGCCAAACTACATGAGTTGTTGGCCCGCGCCGACACCTGGCTACAAACCCACGTCCTCACCAACCCCATCCTCAAGTGGAAGACCGAGGAATGGGGCGAGATTCCGGCTGATTTTGGGAGGAAGTGAAGTTTAAAGTTTGAAGTTTAAAGCTTAAAGTTTAAAGTTTAAAGTTTGAAGTTTAAAGTTTGAAGTTTAAAGTTTAAAGTTAATAGTCTATTTAAAGGATTAAAGGAGGAAAGGATTAAAGGAGGCGATGAGGAAGGCGCTGAAATATGGTAGGTTGACCATCCAGCTGATTTGCTGGGTGCTGCTGACTTTGGCCCTGATCGGCACCTCAATGCTCTTCCCCACCATCGGCGCCTGGATCGCCAAAATCCAGCTGCTGCCGTTGACCTTGGCCTTCTCCATGGGCTGGTTCTCGGTGTGGCTCGTGTTGACGCTGATTTTCGGTCGTGTCTACTGCTCTTCGGTGTGCCCCATGGGCGCTATGCAGGACGCTTTCTCCCGCCTTGGCCGAAAAGGCAAACCCGGCCACGAATATCACTACGCACCCGCCCGCACCGCCATCCGCAACGCCACCTTGATCGCCGTAATCGCCTGTATATTAGTGGGGATATCGGTCGTTACATCGCTCATCGACCCTTATAGCGGCTACTCGCGCATCGCCACCAACGTCGTGCGCCCGGCATGGGAGGCGGGTGAATCTGGGCTATTCTCCATCGGTTGGCTCGCCAACGCCCCCGCCCGCATCGGCTACGCGTCGCTCATGGCGTTCATTATCGCATTGATTACATTGGGATTAATCGGCACGCTTGCATTCCGCGGAGGGCGCACGTGGTGCAACACTTTCTGCCCGGTGGGCACGGCGCTGGGTTTCATCTCGCGTTACTCGGTGTTCCACATCGAAATCGACACCGACCTGTGCATCAACTGCCGCCGCTGCGAGCACGCCTGCAAAAGCTCGTGCATCGACCTCCAGGACCACGTGATCGACGGCTCGCGGTGCGTCAACTGCTTCGACTGCCTACCCGTCTGCCCCAACGACGCAATCAGCTACACCCCGCGCCGCAAGCAACTCTCCCTCCCCATGATGCAACGTATCACCTCACCCGGAAAGACAGCCACAGCCATGGAAAGTGGCGCTCCAAACACCATGGGCACTCCCTCCAAATCAACGAGCGAACCCAAAGCCATCTCCCGCCGGCAATTTATGGCCACCGGACTGATTGTGGCCGCCGCGGCCGCCACCGAGCCTATCCGCGCGGCTCTGCCCAAGCAGGAAAGTCCGCGACCGTCATTATATGTAATCCCACCCGGCGCCGAGAGCCGCAAGTCGTTCATGGAACGCTGCACGGGATGCGGCCTGTGCGTCGCCCACTGCCCCACAGGCGTAATCAAGCCCGCGACAAAGGAGTATGGCTGGCTCAACATGCTCCACCCCGTCAAGCATTACGACGACGCCGAGTGCACCTTGTCATGCGTGCGGTGCACCGAGCTTTGCCCCACCGGCGCGTTGCTTCCGCTCACCCCCGCCGAGAAAGCCCAAATTTCGGTAGGTTTGGCCCGAGTTATCCCCAGCGACTGTCTGAGCGTCAACGGTGTGCACTGCGGCATGTGCGCCGAGGTATGTCCCAAGCAGGCCATCACCATGAAACCGTTCCACAACTCCGCTCGCGCCCAATCCCCCGCGAGCGCCCAAATCCCCACCATCGACCCCTCCCTCTGCATCGGCTGCGGCTACTGCCAGCACATCTGCCCCGCAACACCCATCAAGGCCATCGTAGTCGACGGACTGCCTTAAACCAAGAACCAAAAACCAAAAACCTACAGTGAAACAATATTTAGATCTACTTAATCACATATTAGAGAACGGCGTGGATCGCAGCGACCGCACTGGCACCGGCACACGCTCGGTCTTCGGCTACCAGATGCGATTCAACCTCCAGGAGGGATTCCCCCTGTTAACCACCAAAAAGTTGCACCTCAAGTCGATTATCCACGAGCTGCTATGGTTCCTCGCCGGCGACACCAACGTCAAATACCTGCAGGACAACGGCGTAAGAATCTGGAACGAGTGGGCCGACCCCGACGGCAACCTCGGCCACATCTACGGCTACCAATGGCGGTCGTGGCCCGACTACAACGGCGGCCACATCGACCAAATCGCCCAAGCAGTCGAGACAATCAAGCGCGACCCCAACTGCCGCCGTAACATCGTGTCGGCCTGGAACGTGGCCGATCTCCCCAACATGAACCTGCCCCCGTGCCACGCGTTTTTCCAATTTTACGTGGCCGACGGCAAGTTGTCGCTGCAGCTCTACCAGCGCTCGGCCGACACATTCCTCGGCGTGCCGTTCAACATCGCCTCCTACGCCCTCTTGACCATGATGATGGCGCAGGTAACAGGCTTGGAGCCGGGCGATTTCGTCCACACCCTCGGCGATACCCACATCTACCACAATCATTTCGACCAAGCCCGCTTGCAACTCACCCGCGAGCCTCGGCCCCTGCCCAAAATGGTAATCAACCCCGACGTGAAGGACATCTTCTCGTTCAAATACGACGACTTCCGCCTCGAGGGCTACGACCCGCACCCCCACATAAAAGCCACTGTATCAGTATGATTAGCATTATAGTAGCTTTAACCAGCGACCGCGCTATCGGCAAGGAAGGACAATTGCTCTACCCCATATCGGCCGACCTCAAGCGATTCAAGGCCTTGACCATGGGCCACCCGATTGTGATGGGTCGCCACACCTACGAGTCGCTGCCCAATGGCCCCCTACCGGGCCGCGAGAACATCGTGCTCACCACCAAGGGTTTAAACGACGACCGCCCCACGGTATTTTCATCCTTGGATGTCGCCTTGGCACATATAGCCGACAGCGACGCCTTTATCATCGGCGGCGCTAAGGTCTACGAGCAAGCACTCCCCCTGGCCCACCGCCTTTACCTCACCGAGATTCTCACCGTCCGCCCCGACGCCGACGCCTTCTTTCCCGAAATCGACCCCGAGGAATGGATGGTTGTCGAGGAATCGGAGACATTCACCGACCCACGCTCGGGCGTCCCCTACCGTTTCACAACCCTAGAGCGAGTAGGATTGTTATAGATTTATGGCAACATTGGCACCGCTGGCCGAGCGCATGCGCCCTCGCACGCTCGACGATTACATAGGGCAAACCCACCTTGTAGGTCCCGACTCGATTCTGCGCCGCATGATCGACTCGGGCAAAATCTCGTCGTTCATCCTCTGGGGTCCTCCCGGGGTGGGCAAGACCACGCTCGCCAAGATAATCGCCAACACCACCAAGTCGCCGTTCTACACCCTCAGCGCCGTCCATTCGGGCGTGAAAGAGGTGCGCGAGGTGCTCGACCGTTGCCGCGCCGACGCCCAAAGCATGTTCAGCCAAGGCCGTCCTATCCTATTCATCGACGAAATCCACCGCTTCAACAAGTCGCAGCAGGACAGCCTTTTAGGCGCTGTCGAAAGCGGAATCGTGACGTTGATTGGAGCAACGACCGAGAACCCCTCGTTCGAGGTAATCCGCCCGTTGCTGTCGCGTGCCCAAGTGTACACCCTGCGCCCCCTCGAGGCCGACGAGTTGCAACAACTGCTCGAGCATGCCATTACCCGCGACGAGATCCTGAGCCGGCGTGACGTGAAAGTGGAGTCGACCGACGCGCTGTTCCGCTTCGCCGGCGGAGACGCCCGCAAGTTGCTGAATATCCTCGACTTGCTCGAGCAATCCACCCCCGCTGGCCAACCGATGGTAATCAACGACCTCGTTGTCACCGAGCGCCTGCAGGAGAATCCCGCGGCCTACGACAAGCAGGGCGAGATGCATTACGACATCATCTCGGCTTTCATCAAGAGCATCCGAGGCTCCGACCCCGACGCGGCCGTCTACTGGATGGCCCGCATGATCGCAGGTGGCGAGGACCCCGAGTTTATCGCCCGACGCATGGTGATTTTGGCTGCCGAGGACATCGGTCTGGCCAACCCCAACGCACTTCTCCTGGCCAACGCCACGTTCGACGTCATCCAGAAAATCGGCATGCCCGAGGGTCGGATCCCACTCTCGGAATGCGCTGTGTATCTGGCCACTTCAGCCAAGAGCAACTCGGCCTACTTGGCCATCGACGCCGCGCTCGACCACGTGAAGAAAACCGGCGACCTGCCCGTGCCGCTCCACCTGCGCAACGCTCCCACATCGCTGATGAAGGACATGGGCTACGGCCACGATTACAAATACGCTCACAACTACCCGGGACATTTTGTGCAGCAGCAATACCTGCCCGACGCCCTTCAGGGTGCCCGTTTCTGGAATCCCGCCGACAACCCCGCCGAGGCCCGCGCCGCCGACCTCCAGCGCACACGCTGGAACAGATGATGATAAATCTGATTACGAATTAGCAAGATTCGCAGTCAATGATTTCATCAAACCCTCTAATTTCTAAATTATTCGGCAATTTCACTTATATTTCACAAAAAATTGTCTAATTTTGTAGCGTCCAATAAAAGTAGGCAATTTATCGCAATGCTCAAGAAATTCTTCATAGCCCTTACCGGCAGTTTGGCGGCAATCTGGATTTCCATTATCCTGCTGTTTATCATGACCGTAGTGGCAATCACTACCGCCATCGCCAGCAGCTCTCAAAGCTCGTCGGTGAAAATCCGCGACCATAGTATCCTCAAAATCGAGCTCTCCGGCTCCATCCCCGAGCGGCTCGAGGGGAGCGGTTCGCTTATCGACCAACTTTACCAAACTCAAAGCGACAAATCCGCCACTTCGGTTAGCGAAATCGTTGCCGCAATCAACACAGCCGCCGACGACAACCGTATCGACGGCCTCTACCTCTACTGCCAAAGCGCATCGATGGGCTTGGCTGGACGCATCGAGATTCGCGACGCCGTGATGAATTTCAAGGACTCTGGCAAGTGGGTAATCGCCTATGGCGACAATTACGACCAAGGCGACTACATCGTCGCCACCGCCGCCGACTCGCTGATTGTCAACCCCGTAGGCGCTGTCGACATCCACGGCCTCGCCTCCCAGACCATCTACTTCAAGGGTCTGCTCGACAAGCTCGGCGTGGAGATGCAAGTGATCAAGGTTGGATCATTCAAGAGCGCCGTCGAGCCGTTTATCCTCACCGGCCCCAGCGAGGCATCACTCCTGCAGCAAAGAAGCTACGTCAACGGCATCTGGAGCACGCTGGTGCCCATGGTTGCCGAAAGCCGCGGCGTAACCGAGGAGCAGGTGAACATGTGGGCCGACTCCCTCGCCTTCACCTGGCCCGTTGAGCGCCTGATCAAGGAGCGCATAGTCACCGGAGCGGCCTATGAACATTCCGTTGACCAACTCCTCGCCGACCTCACAAAACGCAAGAAAATCGAGGACCTGCGATTCCTCACCCCCAACGAATACGCCCAAGGCACCTCCATCCTCCCCGACGACAACAGACAATCGGAAATTGCCGTGCTTTACGCCGTGGGCGACATCAACGACTCCGGCACAAAGGGTATCGTCCCCAGCCAGCTGATCCCCATTATCGACGACCTGGCCGACGACGATGACGTTAAGGGTCTCGTCCTCCGCGTCAACTCCGGTGGAGGCTCGGCTTTCGCCTCCGAGCAGATTTGGGAGGCCCTCCAACGCTTCAAGGAAAGCGGAAAGCCATTCTACGTGTCGATGAGCGACTACGCCGCCTCGGGTGGCTACTACATCTCTTGCGGTGCCGACGAGATCTTCGCCATGCCCCAAACCCTCACCGGCTCAATTGGCATCTTCGGCATGATCCCCTGCGCACAAGGCCTCGTACACGACAAATTGGGCCTCAACATAAGCACGGTCGCATCCAACGCCAACGGCGCGTTCCCCACCTTAACCGCCCCCATGACCCCCTTCCAGCGCGCATCAATGCAGCGCATGGTGGAGGAAGGCTACGAGCTGTTCACATCCCGAGTGGCCCAGGGCCGCAACATGCCCATCGACTCGATTAAGGCTATCGCCGAAGGCCGCGTGTGGTACGGCGTGCAAGCCCTTGATAACGGGCTTGTCGATGCCCTCGGCACCCTCGACGACGCCATCACCGCGATGACCGACAAATTGAAACTCTCCTCCTACAGCGTCAACTATTACCCCGAAATCAACCAATCCCTCTGGGAAATGATCCTTTCGGCCCAGGCCGACATGGAATACAAGATAGTGAGTGATCACCTCGGCGACAGCTACCTCCTTTGGGAGGCTTCCCGCTGGCTCAGCGCCCTAGCCCCCATCCAAGCCCGCGCCGAAAACATCCGCCTGGAGTAGAGCATTTACCCAAATACTTTATTCCTTTCCCCCTTTAACTAGAAACTAGAAACTAGAAACCAGAAACTAGAAACTAGAAACATTATAACTTTACCCCGCCATGGCCAACAGATTCGTATCCACCTTCATTCTCCTGCCCCTTAGCAAGCTCTACGGGCTGGGGGTAGGTCTGCGCAATCTGTTGTTCCGCGTGGGCATCCTCCACCAGCGCGAATTTGACGTCCCCGTGGTCGTTATCGGCAACATCGCCGCCGGTGGCACCGGCAAAACTCCCCATACCGAATACATCATCCAAGCCCTGCGCTCCCGCTACCGTATAGGCGTGATTTCCCGCGGCTACAAGCGCAAAACCAAGGGATTTGTGCTCGCTTCGCAGCGCTCCACCCCGATGGACATCGGCGACGAGCCCTACCAGATGTACCACAAATTCGGCAATTCGATTCGTTTGGCGGTATGCGAGGACCGCTGCGCCGGCATCGACGAGCTGCTCAAAATCGACCCGCAAATCAACCTCATAGTGCTCGACGACGCATTC
This sequence comes from Bacteroidales bacterium, assembly GCA_021205635.1. Classification (GTDB taxonomy): domain Bacteria; phylum Bacteroidota; class Bacteroidia; order Bacteroidales; family Muribaculaceae; genus JAJPXC01. Next base: position 38,593 of record JAJPXC010000119.1, read on the forward strand.
CAGCACCGTTACGTCAAGCCCTCAGTGGCAATCGTCCTCACCGAGTTCAACCGCCCGTTCTACATGGACGAGCTGCTCCCCCTGGGACGCCTGCGAGAGCCCAAATCAGCCGTCGGCCGAGCCGACATGATCGTCGTCACCAAGTGTCCCGACAAGATTCGCCCAATCGAGTACTCCCTCTGCCGTAAAGAGTTGAACCTCAAGCCCTGGCAGAGCCTATATTTCTCGCGTTTCAACTACGGCCAACTGGTGCCGCTCTACCCCGACCAGGCCGAAATCGTGCCGCAACTGTCCATGCTCTCGGGACGCGACGCAATCCTCGCTATCTCGGGCATCGCCAACCCCAAGCCGCTGATGGCATATCTCAAGAGCCACAAGGCCCCTGTGAAATTGGTAGTTTACCCCGACCATCACAACTTCTCGCGCCGCGACATCGACCAAATCGCCCGCCGATTCGACGCCCTCGACGGCGAACGCAAAATCATCCTCACCACCGAGAAGGACGCCGTGCGACTGGCCTCCAACCCCTACTTCCCCCATCGCCTAAAGCCGTTTATCTTCTACCTGCCAATCTCGGTGGAGATGGACCCCAACACCTCTACCGAGTTCACCAACGACCTGGTAAAACTCATCCGCGAGGGCCAAACCATCGGTGGCCCGAGTCTTAAAGGAACCTAACTTTACCCGGAAAGGCGCCCCGATTCACAACCTTTGGGCGCCCATAAGCGTTTCAATATTTAGGGGTCACGCCCCGATTGTTAACTCTAAAACCAAGAACACTATGTCAACAGAAAACATGTTAGAGAAAATCCGCCAAACGGCCGATTACATCCGCTCGCAAGTTGCCGAGATTCCCCAAACCGCAATCATCCTGGGCACCGGCCTGGGCGCTTTGGTCGACCATATCGACGACAAGAAATACCTCCCTTACACCACCATCCCCAACTTCCCCGTCTCCACCGTCGAGGGACACTCGGGCAACCTCATCTTCGGCAAACTCGGCGCCAAGCCCGTGATCGCCATGCAGGGCCGTTTCCACTACTACGAGGGCTACGATATGAAGCAAGTAACCTTCCCCGTGCGCGTGATGAAGGAGCTGGGTGTCAAGACGTTGTTCGTCTCCAACGCCGCCGGCGGAATGAACAAGGAGTTCCGCGTGGGCGACATCATGATCATCACCGACCATATCAACTTATTCCCCGAGAACCCCCTCCGCGGCAAGAACTACAACGAGCTTGGCCCCCGCTTCCCGGCCATGACCGAGGCCTACAGCCACCGCCTGATCAAGCTGGCCGACGAAATCGCAGCCGAGAAGAAAATACGCGTGATGCACGGCGTATACGTCGGCACCCCGGGCCCAACATTTGAAACTCCCGCCGAATACGAATACTTCCGCATAATCGGCGGCGACGCCGTGGGCATGTCCACCGTTCCCGAGGTGATCGTGGCCCGTCACGGCGACATGGAGGTATTCGGCGTTTCGGTAATCACCGACCTGGGCGGCAAGGATGTCACCGAGGTGCCCTCCCACGAGGAGGTGCAGCGAGCCGCCGAAAAGGCCCAACCCTTCATGATGGAAATCATGAAAGAATTGGTCGCTAGGGAATAAGTTTATAGTAGTTAGAAATTTACAGTAGTTAGTAGTTTTAATGCCGACTTTGCTAGCTACGTCAAGGGGATCCTATCAAATCTTCTAACTACTTAAAACTACTAATTACTTAAAACTTTAGCCAATGGAAGTCTCTGAATTAGGCGAGTTCGGCCTCATCGACCGCCTCACCACCGATATAAAGCACGTCAACTCGTCCACCCTCAAGGGGGTGGGCGACGACGGCGCCGTGTTGCAATTCCCCCCGGACACCGACGTGCTCGTCACCACCGATATGTTGCTCGAGGGAGTTCACTTCGACCTGACCTACGTGCCCCTGAAACACTTGGGCTACAAGTCGGCAGTGGTCAACTTCTCCGACATCTACGCGATGAACGGTCACCCGCGGCAGATCACCGTGTCGCTGGGCGTGTCGAGCCGATTTACCGTCGAGCACCTCGAGGCCCTCTACAGCGGCATCCGCCTAGCCTGCGAGATCTACGGCATCGACCTCATCGGTGGCGACACCTGCGCCTCGCGTCAAGGCTTGGTGATCTCCATTGCCTGCATCGGCGACGCGCCCAAGGGTCGAGCCGTTTACCGCGACGGCGCCAAGGACACCGACCTTATCTGCGTAAGCGGTGACCTCGGAGCTGCCTACATGGGCCTGCAACTGCTCGAGCGCGAGAAAGTGGCCTCAGCCGGCAAAAAGGACTTCCAACCAGCCTTCCAAGGCAAGGAATACCTCGTGGAACGCCAGCTAAAACCCGAGGCGCGCCGAGACGTCATCGACGCCTTGGCCAAGGCCGACATTCTTCCCACCGCCATGATCGATATCTCCGACGGCCTCTCCTCCGAGCTTATGCATATATGCAAGCAGAGCCACACCGGATGCCGCGTCTACGAGGAGCGTATCCCCATCGACTACCAAACCGCCGTAATGGCCGAGGAACTCAACATGAACCTCGTCACCGCGGCCCTCAACGGCGGCGAGGACTACGAATTGCTGTTCACCGTACCCCTCCACGCCCACGAGAAAATCGAGAAAATCCCCGGCGTAAAGGTCATCGGCCACATCACCAAGGAGGACCTCGGTTGCGCCCTGGTCACCCGCGACGGCTCGGAAATGGAGCTCAAGGCCCAAGGCTGGAATCCCCTCGCCAAGAAAGAATAGCCTTAATGTTTTAAAGCTTTAATGATTTAAGAAAAAATCATTAACTTCGCGCCATAATCACAAAAAGTAGATCTTCGAAATATGGTAAACAGAATATTGATCAGAATCAAAGTAGTGCAGCTGCTCTACTCTTATCTGCTCACCCGCAGCGAGTTCCATCTCAAAGAGGCCCCGGGGCCCGGCGCCACCCGCGACGCCTTGTACGCCTATTCCGTTTACCAGAGGCTACTGCTCTTCATCCTCGAAATCTCCGGGATACAAGTGCAAGGCCCCAACAAGCTACATCCCTTGGCTTCCCTTCGCGGCAAAAACCCCCTGGCCGGCACGCGTATGGCCCAGTCTATCAGCTCGATACCCGCCGTGGCCGACATAATAGTCTCGGGGCGACTCTCGATCGACAATCTCGACCCCCTCGCCCTGCGCCTACAACAGGCTATCGTCAATTCAGCCGCCTTCCTCGACTTCAAAAAGAACAAAAAAGCCGGCCTGGCCGACGAGGTGAAGCTCTGGGGCGCCGTCATCCCAACTGTCATCTCCAACAACCCCGACTTCATCGCCACGCTGCGCACCGACGAGGGCTACACCCAGCGCGGATTTGAGCAGGGAGTGCAGATGGTGCTGGACACCCTCAACTCATTTGTTGACACCCGACTTACACTTTCCGCCGCGCGCAACGCCCTGCAGACATCCCTCGACAAGGCTTACGAGCTGTACCATGCCCTGCTGCTCCTCCCCGTGGCCATCACCAAGGAGCAGGAGCAACGCCTCGAGGAAAACCGCAACAAGCACATGCCCACGGCCCAGGACCTCAACCCCAACCTCCGTTTCGTCAACAACCTCTACCCGCGCCTTATCGTCGAGAACCCCGACATCCAGGCCTACCTCAAGGTCCATCCCATCTCCTGGGACGACCAATACCCCCTGATCAAAGGCCTTCTCCGCGACATCCTCGCAAGCGATCTCTATCGCGAGTACATGGCCGCGCCGATGACCGACCCCCACGCCGACATCGCCTTCTGGCGCTCGGTGATGAAGCAGATTATCCTCCCGAGTGACGACCTGGCCGAGACCCTTGAAAACTCCTCGGTGTATTGGAACGACGACCTCGACATCATGGGCACGTTCGTCACCAAGACAATGCGCCACATGGAGATCTCAGGCTCGCCCGTCGACACCAACCTCCTGCCCGAGTTCAAGGATGAGGAGGACGCCCATTTCGGCCCCGACCTCTTCACAATCGCCATCGACCACGCCGACGAGTATCGCGCCCTGGTCGACCGTTTCATCAACCGCAACCAATGGGAAAGCGAGCGCCTGGCGTTCATGGATGTCGTAATCCTCATCGCCGCGATCGCCGAGCTGGTAGGTTTCCCAAAAATCCCAATCCCCGTCACATTCAACGAGTACATCGAAATCGCTCGTTACTACTCTACCTCGCGATCGCCACAATTCATCAACGGAATGCTCCACTCGGTGATCGGCTACCTGCAGAATGAAGGTATAATCAACAAATAACACCCCTGCCCATGGGCAAGAAGCCGGGTCGATTAGCCAAAACCGTCAAGGCTCTTATCGTCAAAACCAAACGCCTGTATGCCTACTTCACCGACGGCATATGGAGCACCACGCGCCGCAATTGGCGCATCGATTTCCTGCGCACCGTCAGCCTGTCGATCCGCTCGTTCCTCGACTCCGGCCTGCAGATGCGCGCCATGGCCCTCACTTACCAGACGATGCTGGCCATTGTACCAGCGCTGGCCCTGATATTCGCCATCGGTCGCGGATTCGGCCTACAGGACGTGATCCAGCGCGAGTTGGTAGAGGCGTTCCCGGCCCAGCGCCAACTGATGAAACAGGCGTTCGGTTTCGTCGACTCCTACTTGGAGCAGTCGTCCGAGGGATTGTTTGTGGGCGTCGGCATCCTGTTCCTGCTGTGGACCTTGATATCCCTGCTGGGAGCCGTCGAAAACTCATTCAACACCATCTGGGCCGTCCAGCAAGGCCGTTCCTTCTGGCGCAAGATCACCGACTACACTGCTATCTTCCTCATTCTCCCCATCCTGATGATCTGCTCCAGCGGCTTGTCGCTGCTGATGTCGACCGCCCTGCACACTCTGCTGCCCTTCGACTTCATGTCCACGGCCATCACCTGGATTCTCGACCTGGCTTCGCTTGTGTTCACCTGGCTGTTCTTCGCCGGCGCCTACATGCTCATCCCCAACGCCAAGGTCAAATTCCCCAACGCATTGCTTGCCGGGGCGCTCGCCGGCTCGGCGTTCCTGATCGTCCAATGGCTGTTCGTCACAGGCCAGATGTACGTCACCCGCTACAACGCCATCTATGGTAGTTTCTCGCTGCTGCCGTTGTTGCTGATTTGGACACAATTGGCTTGGCTCATCTGCCTCTCGGGAGCGGTCGTATGCTACTCGTCGCAGAATATCTATGAGTTCTCCTTCAACTCCCAGATCGACAAAATCTCCCTCGACTATCGCAACAAGCTTACGCTTGCCGTGCTGGTGGTCGTCGTCAAGCGCTTTGTGGAGGGAGGTAAGCCTTACACCGACCACGACTTCGCGGCCAAATTCGGCCTCCCCTCGCGCATCGTCAGCGACATCACTGGCGTCCTCCAGGATTGCCACCTGTTAATCCGCGTCGTCCTCGACGACAAGGACCAGGAATTCGGCTACCAGCCCGCAATGGACCCCGCGCAGATTACCCTGGGATTGACCCTCAGCCGGTTGGCCCACCGCGGCAAATCGGGCTTCGTCCCGCAATTCCGCCACCGATTCTCATCCCTGATCGACACCGTCGACAACATCAAAAAAGAGGAATACGCATCAGCCGACACCATCCTCCTCCGCGACATCCCCCTCGACCAATGACCCAACCAACTTTTTATCAATCTAATGACTAAATCAATTACCATAGTAGATCCTGAATATCATTTATGGCTCCAATCGCTTAGCCGTCAATATCGTCTTAGCCAATTAAAAGCAGCCGTAAAAGTAAATTCCGAAATGCTGCAGTTCTATTGGGCGCTTGGTAGAGACATCGTGAAAATGCATGTGGAGGAACGTTGGGGCGAGAAAGTAATATCGACGTTGGCACATGACCTAAAAAATCTTCTCCCTGAAGCTACTGGGCTATCGCGTAGCAACTTATATTATATTAAAAAATTTTATCTGCTGTATTCCGAGATTGTCCAACAGCCTGTTGGACACGATTCCACCCATCATAATTCACAACAAGAAAATTTAGGCCAGATGCTTTTCTCGGTACCTTGGGGGCATCATGTGGTAATTATGGATAAGTGTCAGGGGGATATCCCTAAAGCCATTTTCTACCTTAATAAAATCGTAGAAGAAGGATGGAGTCGTTCCGTACTGCTTAATATGATTGACAGCCAATTACATCTTAGACAAGGACACGCTGTCACCAATTTCGTATCTACGCTCCCTGACCCGCAGAGCGACCTCGCAAGGGAAACATTACGTGACCCATACTGCTTCGACTTCACTCAGCTTAGAGAACCCTATAATGAACGAAGCCTAAAAGATGCCCTTATAAAAAATGTCGAAAAGTTTTTACTTGAACTAGGCACTGGATTTGCCTATATGGGCCGGGAATTCCGATTGGAAGTTGGCAATACCGAGTTATTTGCCGATATGCTCTTCTATAACACTACCCTACACTGCTACGTAGTGATTGAAGTAAAGACCACGGAACTTACATCCTCTCATATTGGTCAGTTAGGAGGCTATGTAGTGGCGGTAGACCGTCAACTATGCCGGCCAGGGGATAATAAGACTATTGGCCTCCTAATATGCAAAACCCAGGACCGCATTCTGGCTCAATACGCCCTTGAAAGCAGTTCACAACCTTTGGCTGTATCGGAATACGAGCTTGAACGCTTTTACCCACAACGGATTGAAGGGATAATACCCAGTGTCGAAGAACTAGAACGTCACTTAGAAGAAAAAACTCGTCACCACGATTGACTTAGAATAGTTCCAGAGCCATTTAGATTTTTACGAAATGCTATCACAAGAAAATAATCTCCAATCATGAAGAATCCAATTTCAACCACAAAGGCACCGGGGGCGATTGGCCCCTATAGCCAGGCAATCGATACGGGCACAATGGTGTTCGTCTCCGGCCAAATCCCCGTTAACCCCGAGACGGGCGAGATCCCAGAAGGTATCGCCCCGCAAACCGAGCAGTCGCTGCGCAACCTCACCGCTATCCTCGAGCAAGCCGGATTAAAACTCGACAATGTGGTGAAAACAACAGTGTTCCTCCACGACATCGCCGACTTTGGCGACATGAACGCCGTTTACGCCCAGCATTTCACCGCGCCCTTCCCGGCTCGCTCGGCCGTGGCAGTACGCGACCTTCCCAAGGGCGTACTTGTGGAGATCGAGGCTATCGCGACCAGGTGAAATTCTCACCGCGATGACGCCACGCCACAAAGCGATAATAGGCGTTGTAAAGCGGCTGAGTAAGAAGCAGATAGGGGAGCGTGAGCACAAGCTTGCGCGCCCCTAACGCACGTAATGTGGGCTGGTAAACCACCACCAAGGTGATCCATACGCCCAAGCCCAACGCCACCATCGCGACCATTGGCAAGAAATTGGGCAACGCGATCACCGAGGCGGCAATCGCGGCTCCAAAACCGAGCCACATCGCTGCCGAGCACACTCCCATCATGCGCCTAGCTGACGTGCTGACGTATTTGCCTGTGAACAGGTGATGCCACTTCCAGCGACGGTGCATCGCGCGCGGCGATTCCCCGCCCATTGTCACGCGAGAGGCATGCGACAGTTCAACAGCCGTATTGGCGCCTGTAGCGATTTGTGACACCAGTATATCGTCCTCGCCCGTATGAATATTCAGCGACTGCGAGAACCCCTTGATACCCAAGAATTTGTCACGGCGGAATCCCATATTGGCCGCATGGCCGCGGTAGGGATGGCCCCCGAGAGCCGCAGGAATGTAAGTGATGGCGTCCAAAGCCCACGACAACGAGCGCCGGCGCTTGCCCAGGCGGTCGTCGCGGTGGTTGTCGACCGTGGCGTAACCGAGCACCACCTCACGCCCCTTGGCGAAATGACGGGCCATGGAGGCGAGCCAGCGATGGGAATGTATCGACGACGAGGCGTCCAATATCAACACGTAAGGGTAGCGCGCGCCCTTGACGCCCAAAGTGATAGCCAATTTGCGCCGCGACAGGTTGTGTGCGCCAGTGGGGATGAACGTTTGGTGAAGGTTGCGATGAGTTTGGCTCAGCAAGTTGTACACGTCCTTCACGTCCTCTGAGGCGCCGTCGTTGACGATGATTATCTCAGTTTCGCCGTTGTATTCTTGTTGTAAGAGGCTGTCGAGCAGATTGGTAAGCGAGGTCGGATTATCAATCGCGTATACGATGATTGATACCCCAGGGGCCTTCTCGGGCAGGATCGCGCGCTCGCAGCGCCGACGGCGCTTGGCGATCGAGGCCACGCGCCCGCGATACACCGTCAACAGACACGCCCCGCACAGCAACGAGACGCCCATCAGCGCCCACACCAGAGCCGAAATGTCAAATGAAAATTCCATTACGCGAAGTTAGCGATTTTTGTTGAAACTCAGGGGTTATTCCATGGCCTCCTCTTGGGTTTCGGTTTGCGCGGCGTCGATATCGATCAATTGGAAGCCCGCCGATTGCAGCGCTTCCCAGTAGCCGGGATACGACTTCGACACCACCTCGGCGTTCTCGATCACCATCCCCGGGCAGAAAATAGCCACCGGAGCGAACGACATCGCCATGCGGTGGTCGTCATATGTGGCGATACGGGGCATCTCGGTGACGGGAACACGCTTCCCCTCCCACGAAATAGCGTTGTCACCCTCAATCTCCACCATCACCCCTATCTTCAACAACTCGCGACGCAGGGCCTCCAAGCGGTCGGTCTCCTTCACCCTCAACGATTTCAAGCCGGTCAAATGGAACGGCACGCCAATCGTCGCCGCCGTCACTGCTAGCGTCTGCGCCAAATCGGGCTGGTCTACCAAGTCAAGTTCCAAGCGGGAATACATATCGGGCGAGGCCGACAACGTATACCCCGGGCCTTCCTCTGCCTCCTGGGTGAACACACCCAGTCGCTCAAAAAATTTCTCGCACTGCGCGTCGCCCTGCAGCGAAGGAATCGAAATCCCCGGCAACGTCACCTCGCCACCCGACAGCGCGGCAATCTCATACCAATAGCTGGCCGCACTCCAATCCTGCTCCACCTTCAGGGGCGTGTCGTCGTATGTGCCGGGGCGCACAGTGATTAGCTCCGGGCCGCGCTCATAATCGGCCCCGCGCTGCTCCATCATCCCCAGCGTCATCTTTATATATGGTAACGACGGCAGGTCGCCCTCGACGCACAATCTGAGCCCCTGCTCCATCGTTGGTGCGATCATAAGCATCGCCGAGATGTACTGCGAGCTTACGGTTTCCGAGATTGTCACCTCCCCGCCTTGCAATTTCCGCCCGGTGATGCGTAGCGGCGGGAATCCCTCCTCACCAGCATATTCCACCTCAGCGCCCACGCCCCGTAGCATCTCCACCAACTGCCCGATGGGACGCTTACGCATCCTTTCCGAGCCGTCCAGCACCACCTCAGCCCCCTCCGTAGCGGCGAAATACGCCGTGAGGAAGCGCATCGCGGTGCCGGCCGCGCCGATATTGACCGTGGGATAACCCTTGGGATCAACCTGCAGCGCAGCCACGACAGCGTCGGTATCGTCACACCTGGCCACGTCGATCAGCGGCTCGGAGCCCGGTGTCAATGCGTTAATGATCAGCGCCCGGTTGCTCATGCTCTTGCTTAGAGGCAGCTCTATCGTGGCTTCGAGATAACCCTCGGGAGGGAAGATGGCATAGTTCATTTTATGGGATGCATTTAGGATAATAACGCGGCTTTTGGCTGTCGAAAATTGCCTTGTGCCGAAATCTTGCACAAATTTACGAAAAAACCATAAAATATAAAAAGGAGCTTATCACTAAGCTCCTTTTTATGGGTTTCCAATAGGTACAATTTCTAAGGTAAAAAAGATTGTTTTAGGTTTGCGATACAAAGGTGAGGCTTTTTCCGCACCCCGCAAAATTTTTTTATATGTTTTCCAACATACTTTTTTGACCACTCATCGATAAAATTCGCTTAACGCATTGATTTATAGCACCATTCCACCACATTAGCTCATATTGTCCAAATAACAATTTTTAACACTTTCTCGCCAAAATCGCCATTTCCCTCCCCCTTTTCTCTCCAAAATTACAAAAAATTTTTGAATTGACCTCGCTCAGTTATACCCGCACCTATTCACCCAATGGACCGAATGGACTTTTATTACCTCGCTCACGGTTTTCAGTGATGCAACTTTTCGGGAATCTCACCAACTTCGCGCAATACATCAACTCATATAGATCATGAATCGATTCCTCCGCCACCGCCCAATAAATCGGATAGCCATATTCTTGGTGGCTTCCCTAACCTACTCAGCAGCAGCATTGGCCTCGCCTACCGACGGCGTATTCACCTACAACTTAAGCTCTGTCGCCAGCATTACAGGCTACGCTCAAGAATACACCGACGCCCAACTCGTAATCCCCGACGAGGTAACCTTCGGCGGCGTCAACTACACCGTCACATACGCCTCCGGCCTTGACGGCAACCAGCATATCACCGAAGTGGTAATCGGTCCGAACCTACAATCGTGCGAGACGTTCCGCAATTGCCGCAACCTGCAGCGATTCACGGTCGACAGCGCCAATCCTTACATCATGGTGCTTGACGACGTATGGCTATGCCAAAATTACCAGCTAAAGGACAACCCGGCTCTCTGGACCTTAGCCGCCGCCTCGGCAGTGGGCGACGTCACAATCCCCCAAGAGATCACATCCATATACGACGGCGCCTTTAACGGTTGCGACATCGATTGCCTCACGTTCACCAATTGCGTATACCCCGCTACAGCGCTGATTGACGCGGCGGGCGTTTACGACGACAACCACGAATACCTCGGCTGGGAAACGCTTGGCAAAATACGGCAGTACGCCTTGGCCGACAACCTCACCCAATGGAACAACGGCTTCCGATATTTCATCGAAGGTGGCGCCCTATACCAATGCTACTACAACGGTTTCACCCAAACAGTCACCCTCCTGAGCCTCCCTCCCGACTCCGACATCACCACACTCATCATCAACTCCAATTGCGACGAGATCGCTTCGCTTGCCAGCAAAAATCTGCGAAACCTCGTTATCCCCTCGTCGGTCACAAAGATGGGCGACGCCTATGCCTACGGCCGCGACTACTGGCTATCATCCATCAAAAACATCATCGTGGGCGAAGGGCTTTCCGAGGTCTATCTCCCCACCGTAAACAATGTCGTTAAGAATGTATATTGCAAAGCCACCACACCTCCCGCCGTCAACGGCATCATCTCCCAGGAGAGCGAAACCGAGGTTGAAGCAGGCGGCGTGGAGCATCTCTACGTGCCCGAGGAAGGCTACGAGGCTTACTGCTCGCACGAGTCCTGGGGATTGGTGCCCGACATCGCCATTTACGACATTGAGGCCCCCGGAATAGGCGCCTCGACTTCCGACACCGGCACAACCGTCACTTGGCACGCCTCCAACGTCTACGATACCGATCACTACACTGTACGCGCCTATGGCGACGCGGCCCTCGAGCAACTCGTCGAGGAACAAACAATCTACCACAACGCCCGCTCCGCCCAATCCACATCTTGCACCTTTGAATACCTTGAGCCGTACACCGACTATTGGGTAACCATTGAGGGCTTCGACTACGACGCCGAACCATGCTTCTTCGACTACCTCCCCATCCACACCGGTGCCACCTCCTCCATCACCCTCACACCCTCCGACCATGTAAGTCAGGACACTCAAAGCCCCGCCATCTACGACCTCACAGGCCGACGCCTCCCGGCCCCCACTCCCGGCCTCAACCTCATCCTCTCCCCCTCCGGCATGGCCACCAAACACCTCCACAAATAAATCCCCGGGGATAGGAATTGGAAACATATCACTTAAATCCCCGGGGATAGGAATTGGAAACATATCACTGCAATAATCCAACAAACAGGGGATAACCATTCGACCCTTTCGACGGAAAAAGCCTCCGCAACATTCTGCTGCGGAGGCTTTTAAGTGGAGTATAGCGGACTCGAACCGCTCACCTCGACACTGCCAGTGTCGCGCTCTAGCCAGATGAGCTAATACCCCATTGGTGGTTTGCGGTGCAAAGTTACGCGTTTTTTCGTAACCACCAAAATTTTGCAGAAGATTTTTCAACCCTCTTTCCTCCTTTAATCCTTTAAAGGAGGAAAGGAGGGTGGAAGACTATTTGATTACCTTGGTCGAGAGGATGCGGATATCGGTGTTGGGGCGGTCGGAGCCGTCGGTCTCGGCTTTCTCGATCTTGTCGACAACGTCCATGCCGTCGATCACCTCGCCAAACACGGTGTATTGGCCGTCCAAGTGGGGAGCGCCACCCACGGTCTCATACGCCTGGATCTGTTCCTCGGTGAGGGTGGGAACTTCCATCTTGGAAACGGCTTCCTCGGTTTGGGCGATCAGCCGCTGGCGCAGAGCCTCCAAGCCCTCGCGGTCGTGGGCTGTCTGCAGGGCCTGAATCTCCTCCATGTGTTCCTGGGCGAGTTTCTGGAAGGTCGATTGCTTTAGGCCGTCGGCCATGCGGCTTTGGATCATCTGCAGCTCGGGACCCTCGAATTTGCGCCCGGTGACGATATAGAATTGTGAGCCTGAGGAGCGACGCTCGGGGTTAACCTGGTCGCCGGTGCGGGCTGCGGCGAGCGCTCCACGCTTGTGGAAATGCTTGGGGAATACGATCTCGGCGGGTAGGGTGTAGCCGGGGCCACCGCTGCCAAGGTGCTGCCCGGGCTGAGCGGTTTTCGACTCGGGATCGCCGCACTGGATCATAAACTCCTTGATCACGCGGTGGAACAGCGTGTTGTCGTAATAGCCCTCGGCGACGAGCTTCAGGAAGTTGTCGCGATGGGCCGGGGTGTCGCCGTAGAGGAGCACCTTGATTGGGCCTTCGGTGGTGACGATTTCGACGATAGCCGAGGTGGTGTCGGTTGCTTGGGTCATATCGGTTTTAGTTGAGGGGGCGTCGCTGGCTTTCGCGCTGCACGACACGCAGGCAAGCAGAGCGACAGCCCAAAGTGAGATTTTCTTGAGCATAATCAGTAAATATTATAGGAAATTACATCCCATGGGGATGCAGGCGCTTGTAGATGCGCCGGAAATTGTTGTCGGTTGCGTTAAGCTCGTCAACGCGGCTCTCGTAGTCGTCGCCCCAGATTCCCTGGAGCAGCGAGCCGATGTATCGGCGCTCGCGGTCGCGATCGATGGCCGCGGCGATTAGGGTGTCGATGGCCGTGGAGTGACGTATGGGGTCGATCGCGTGCAGGTAACGCGCGGCCGAGGCCAGGAATTGGCCGGAGGCGTCTACGCCGATCATGTTGTCAACGAGGTAAGGCATATCGTCGTCCACGGTGCCTATATGGTTGGCGATATATTCGTAGGTAAGCAGCCCGTCGGGGTCCTTTGCCAGTGTTTTTTTGTCGTTTTCGGTCATGGTTGTAAGATTACCCCGCAAAGATAAAAATAAATTTTGTAATTTTGGGGTATTAGTTTACGTTATATATGGTATGAAAAGGATTTTAGCCCCCATATTTGCTTTATTTACGGCCACCGCGGCGTGGGCTGGCGTGACATTTGAAGGCTCGCGCCTGCAGGTGATTCAGGTTACCCCCGAAAGCTCCACCGGCTTGAACGCTGTCTACGTCGTGCCCGATTTCCAGGGCGTGACGATGAAGTACACGGCCGCCAGCTCGTCGGCCAACGTCACCTGGCAGCGCTACAGCAACCTTGGCGGCGGATACGCCGAGGACGTGGCTGTGAGCCGCGACGGAGCCGTCACAAGCTACGCTTTGGGTGGTACCTCCGACATGGGCTATATCATCACCGAGGGCACATCCTCGACCTATGTGTGGGTCATCGACTACGCCAAGCATTACCTTGACCTGAAGGCGCTTAACATCGCCGATGAGCAGGAGTGCGACATGGCCGCGTTGACCCCCGTCGGCACCGGTGACCGTATCCTATATTACACCATCAACGGCCAGCAAAAGGAGTTGTCCCGCGAATTGACCCTCACCTACTCCACCCAAGAGTACAACGAGGATTCCCAAGAGTATCAAACCGTGGAAACCACCTCGTCGATCGCCTACCTGCAGGAGACGATCCACACGTCGGCTCCCTTCTGTTCCACCAATTTCATCCTCTACGGCGACCGCTTCCTGCGCCAATGGGGCCAGGAGCAGAGCGTGGAGAGTGCCGAGTACACCCCCATCGCTGTCGAGGCCTACACCACAGCCACCGAGGAGGAGCGCGAGGCCGACAACGAGAAAACCGTCGAAGGCTCCCAGCTTGGCGGCTCTGCCCCCGTTGTGATCACATTCAAAGCCGCAGTCACCGAGGCGGCTATCTTCCGCGAGTGGCAATTCTCGGAGTATTCAGAATTCGACGATATCTCCCTGCGTTTCACCGACTTGGAGTTCACCCACACGTTCAACGACGCCGGCACAACCTACGTGCGTTTCATGGTTAGCAACAACGACGGCACGTGCGACTACTACGGCGACACTTACGAGGTGTTTGTGGGAGAATCGGCCCTGCAGTGCCCCAACGCCTTCTCCCCCAACGGCGACGGCGTAAACGACGAGTGGAAGGTAAGCTACAAGTCGATTATAAAATTCGAGTGCACCATCTTCAACCGCTGGGGGCAGCAATTAGCCCACTTCACCGACCCGTCGCAAGGCTGGGACGGCAAGGCCGGCGGCAAGGTCGTGCCTGCGGGTGTATACTTCTACGCCATCAAAGCCCAGGGCAGCGACGGCAAGAAATACAACCTTGGAGGGGATATTAACGTTATCAAATACAAGGAGGGCACCGGCTCGTCATCTTCCGGCGACAGCTCCTCCTCCGAGGAATAATCCCGGGCCTCCCGTAAATCCCGGAAATATCGGCAATGCCGTAATTCCCGAAAATCCCGAAAAAAAATTAACCCCAAAAAATCAACAATGAAAGCAATCCTGAAGGAAACCATTATACTTAGCGCCAGCCTCCTGGCCGTGTCCATGCCCGCTTGGGGCGCCGATCCCGTACCCCTAAAACCCACCGCCTTCGCGGTGGTGGAGAATCCCGAGGTACCACTGTCGATGGAGTTCGCCGGTAACAAGGTGGCTCTTGACCGCATCGACATGTTTGAGCGCTTGGACCGCGAGCTTACCGCGTTCACCTACACCCACGGCAACACGCTGCTCATGATCAAGCGCGCCAACCGCTACTTCCCCGAAATGGCTCCTATCCTCAAGAAAAACGGCATCCCCATGGACATGCTTTACCTGGCCTGCATCGAGTCGACCCTCAATCCCCGTGCCTATTCAGGAGCCAAGGCCGCCGGTCTGTGGCAGTTTATGGCCGACACCGCCAAGCAGTACGGCCTCGAGGTCAACGACTACGTCGACGAGCGCTACAACACCGAGAAGGCCACCGACGCAGCTTGCCGATACATGAAAGCCGCCTACCAGAAATACGGCAACTGGGAATCGGTTGCCGCAAGCTACAACGGAGGCATGGGCCGCATCTCCACCGAGTTGCAAAAGCAATTGGCATCTTCGGCCTACGACCTCTACCTCACCGACGAGACCTCCCGCTATATGTTCCGCCTGCTCGCCTGCAAGCTTATCATGGACAACCCCAAGGCCTACGGATACCAGCTCGACCGCCATCAGCTCTACCAGCCCATCGAGTGTGACGAGGTGACCGTTGACGGCCCCGTGGAGGATTGGCCCACATGGGCGCAAGACCACGGCATCAGCTACATGCAACTCCGCGACGCCAATCCTTGGATCCGCGCAAAGTCGCTCCCCAACAAGGACGGCAAAACCTACAAGGTGAAAATCCCCAAGGCCGACTCCCTCTCCCGCGCCCGCCAAAAACGCACCGTGTATAACACCAACTGGGTTACCAAATGAGAGAGCCGAAAAATACTGAAACCCGTAAACTGAAAACTGAAAACTCCCAGCTTTCCGTTATCGGCGCTCGCGTCCACAATCTCAAAAACATCGACGTCGAGATCCCCCACAACAAGTTGACGGTGATCACCGGCCTCAGCGGGTCGGGCAAGTCGTCGTTGGCCTTCGACACCATCTACGCCGAGGGCCAACGCCGCTATATCGAGACGTTTTCATCCTACGCCCGCGGAATGCTCGGCGCTCTGGAGCGCCCTGACGTTGACCACGTCGACGGCCTAAGCCCCGTCATCGCAATCGAGCAGAAAACCATCAACCGCAACCCCCGCTCCACAATCGGCACCACCACCGAGATCTACGACTTCCTGCGCCTGCTCTACGCCCGCACGGCCACCGCGCGCTCCTACCTCACCGGCAACCCGATGATCAAATACACCCAGGAGCAGATTGTGGCGCTGATCGCCGAGAAGTTCGCCGGTCGCAAGGTATACATCATGGCCCCATTGGTCAAAAACCGCAAGGGCCACTACAAGGAGCTGTTCGAGAGCCTGCGCAAGAAAGGCTACCTCCACGTGCGCGTCGACGGCGAGATGCGCGAGTTGTTGCCCATGATGAAGGTCGACCGCTACAAGAACCACACCATCGAGCTTGTCGTCGACAAGCTCAAGGTCAACCCCGCCGACATCGAGCGCCTCCGCGACACCGTCGACAACGCCCTGCGCCAAGGCGAGAAGCAGCTATCGGTTTACGACCTCGACAACGACTCCCTAAGCCATTTCTCGCAGCTGTTGATGGACCCCGAGACAGGTCTCAGCTACCGCGAGCCGGCTCCCCATAATTTCTCGTTCAACTCCCCCCAAGGCGCCTGTCCCCGCTGCAAGGGCCTGGGCACTGTCAACATCGTCGACCGCGAAAAGATTATCCCCAACCCCTCCCTCTCTATCGCCGAAGGGGGCATCGCTCCCCTCGGAAAGAAAACCAACACCATGATTTTCTGGCAGATACAAGCAATCTGCGAAAAATATGGCCACACCATTGACACCCCCATCAAGGACCTCTCGGAGGAGGCCATCAACGATATCCTCAACGGCACCAACGAGCGCCTCGTAATCAAAAACGCCACCCTATCGACCTCCAATTATTTCCTCTCCTACGAGGGCTTGGTCAAGTACATTGAGATGTGGCAGCAAGAGGACTCGAGCGCCAAGGCCCAGAAATGGATCGGGCAATTCTACTCGCAGGTCGTTTGTCCCGAGTGTCACGGCGACCGTCTATGCCAAGAATCGCTCCACTATTTCATCGACGACAAAACAATCGCCGACCTTGCCCGCATGGACATCGTCGACCTCCACGAGTGGACCACCCACGCCCTACGGCATTTCTCCAAGCAACACCAAGTCGTGGCCAAGGAGATCCTCAAGGAGGTCAATTCGAGGCTTGGGTTCCTGATCGACGTGGGCTTGGACTACCTGTCGTTGTCGCGAGCCTCGGCCACGCTCTCAGGCGGTGAGAGCCAACGCATACGCTTGGCAACTCAGCTCGGCTCGGAGCTGGTGAACGTGTTGTACATCTTAGACGAGCCCAGCATCGGCCTCCACCAACGCGACAACCTGCGCCTGATCAACTCGCTCAAGCGCCTGCGCGACGCCTCCAACTCTATCATCGTCGTCGAGCACGACAAAGAGATCATGCTCGAAGCCGACTATATCATCGACATCGGCCCCAAGGCCGGCCGCAAGGGTGGCGAGGTCGTCTTCCAAGGCACCCCCAAGCAGATGCTGAAAACCGACACCATCACGGCACGCTACCTCAACGGCACGCTCCAAATCCCCGTGCCGGAGCGCCGCCGCGAGGGCAACGGCAAATTTATCGAACTGCTCGGCTGCACAGGCCACAACCTCAAGGAGGTGGACCTGCGCCTCCCCTTGGGCACGTTCACCGTTGTCGCCGGAGTTTCGGGCAGCGGCAAGTCGTCGCTGATCAACGCCACGTTGCAACCGATTCTCAGCCAGAAGTTTTACCGCTCCTACCAGGAGCCGCTACCCTACCGCGAGGTGCGCGGGCTGGAGAACATCGACAAGGTGGTCACCGTCGACCAATCCCCCTTAGGCAAGTCACCACGTAGCAACGCCGCCACCTACACCGGAGTGTTCGCCGACATCCGCTCGCTCTTCGTCAACCTCCCCGAGGCCAAAATCCGCGGCTACAAGCCCGGGCGTTTCTCATTCAACGTCTCCGGTGGCCGCTGCGAGGCATGCTCGGGCAACGGCTACAAGACAATCGAGATGAACTTCCTGCCCGACGTCCTCGTGCCCTGCGAGGTGTGCGGCGGGCGCCGATACAACCGCGAGACCCTTGAGGTGCGCTACAAAGGCAAATCCATCGCCGACGTCCTCGACATGACCATCAACCAGGCCGTCGAGTTCTTCCAAGGTCAGCCCAAAATTCTGGGCAAAATCAAAGTTCTGCAAGATATCGGCTTAGGCTACATCAAGCTTGGCCAGCCCTCGTCCACACTCTCCGGCGGAGAAAACCAGCGCGTGAAGCTAGCCACCGAATTGGCCAAAAAGGACACCGGCAAAACCATGTTCATCCTCGACGAACCCACCACCGGCCTACACTTCGAGGACATCAACACCCTCCTGGGCGTCCTCAACCGCCTTGTGGAGAAGGGCAACACCGTCGTCGTCATCGAGCACAACTTGGACGTGGTGAAGTCGGCCGACTGGGTTATCGACATGGGTCCCGGCGGAGGCAAAAACGGAGGCACCATCGTCGCCGCCGGCACCCCCGAAACCATCGCCGCCGGCACCTCCCCCACCGCCCTCTACCTCCGCGCCGAGCTCTAGAGGAGCCGGCCTCGCCCTTTTATCCTTAATCCTTCACCCTTTCCCCTTCCATAAAATAAAAAAGAGCGCCCGCGGGGGCGCTCTTTTTTATTTTATGGAAGGGGATGTTACTTCACTACAACCTTGGCGATGCGGCTGCCGGCCTTAACCATGTAGACACCGGGAGCGACAGCAACGCTGTAGCTGTTCTTGCCGTTGCGGGCCATGAGCACGCGTCCGTCAGCACCGTTGATAGCCACGTTGATGGCCTCGGGAGCGTTAACCACGATGTGGCGACCTACAACCTCGATGGTGACATCGGCGGCGAGCACGTTGGCCACGCCCGAGTTGTCGAGCTCTACCTCGTTGGACAGAGCCGACTCACCCTCAGCGTAAACCGCGGTTACAGCATACTTGTGTACACCCTCCTCAGCCTCGGTGTCGAGGTACTCGGTGGAGGTGATAGGCTCGGCTGTGATCAGCTTGCCATCACGGTATACGTTGTAGCCCTTCAAGGTGAGGTAAGAGTAGTCCGGAGCGCCGCCGGTGTAAACAACCTCGTCAACGAAGAACGCGAATACATCGTTAGAGGTGCAACGGATAGCAAAGTACTTAGCTCCAGCGGGAACGTCGAACGCAATCTGGGTCCACTCGGTGGTGGCAAGGCTGTTGGTGGTAGCTCCATCAACGCCGATAGCGATAAAGTCCTCCTGGGCCGTGCCAGTGGTCGAGTACAGCAACTCATAGGTCTCAGCGCCGTAGCTGGTGGTTGCGCACTTAGCGTAGAACGTGATGGTCTGAGCGTCGCCGGAGAGGGCGGGCGAGATCATCCAAGCGTCGTTAGCGCCAGAGGTGTGAGCGAAGGAGATCATGGCGCGGTCGCTGTCGTAACCATTCCAGGTGCTCAAGCCAGCCGAAGGACCGTCGAACAGGATCCAGCCGAAGCCCTCACCTGCGTTGGTGAACGTAGCGCCCTGGATGCCGTAGGTATTGGCGGTGTTGCCGTTGTAGAACGTCCAGTCGGAATATGCGTCCATCGTGAACGACTCTACGTCCTCGCTCTCGAAGCCCTCGGTGAGAACTGCCGACTGGCCCTCGCCCGACAGAACGGGTGCGCTCCAGGAGATCTTGGCCACGCCATTCTCAATCTCGCCGGCGATGGTGACGGTAGGATAGTTGGGAACAGTTACGTTGACGCTAGCATCCTTGGTGGTGTCGTCGCCGTCATACTCATCCTTGTCGCAAACAACTTGGATAGCAACCGTGTGAACGCCAGCCTCGGCGGGAGTGAACACCTTGGTGAACTCTACCTCCTGCTTCTCGCCCGAAGCGATCACAGCGTTGGCGGTCTTGGTGTCGGCTACCTTGCCGTCGATCAGTAGGTTGACGGTGTAGCCCTCGATATCCTTGGAGCCGTCGTTGTTGATCTTAGCCGAGATGGTGGCTTCGGTGTTGGCGGCAATCTTAGCGGGAGCGATCAGGTTGAGAGCCTGCAGGTTGTAATCCAGGGGTTCCTCGATAGCGATGCAGTCGATGATGGTGTAAACATGCGAGTTAACAACGCCACCGATGGTTACCTGTACGGTCTGGCCAAGGTAAGCGCTCATGGGCACGGTGATCTTGGTCCAGCCTTCGTCGCCGGTCTGAGGCTCGTCGTAAATCTTCTCGCCGTTAACCTTGATGTAGAGGCTGTTGATGTTGTCGGCCGCGAAGTGGTTGGACTGCAGCGACAGAACAGGAGCGGTGCCGGTGATGTCGATCTTGCCAGTGAAGATCACTGCCTCGTCGTCGAGGTAGCTACCCTTCATGTAAGCAAAGCCATTATCGCCGTCATAGGAGGTGATATCGGTGAAGCTCTCGTCGGTAGCGATGTACCACTGGCCGTAACCCGCTACTGTAGAGGTGCCGAGGATGTAGCTCAAGCCACCGTCGGCGAACGACTCAACGTAAGGCAGCTCGTAAGGCTTGCCCACGGGGATCAAATCAGAAACTGCGCCCGAGCCGAGACCACCGGCCGATTCAGCGAAGATGCCGTAGTATACGAACTGTTGCTCGTCGTCGGCCTCGCATACCTTATGAGTAAAGGTGCACTCGGTCAAGTCCTCAGCCTCGATTGTCTGGGTGCCGTTGATTACCGATACTACAGTGTAGGTAGCGTTGTCAGGGTTGAAGGCATTGCCGTCAACGTCAACCACGGGAGCTTTCCAGGTCAAGGTTACGGTGCCCGGAGTCGACTCTACGCCTACCAGGTTGGTTACCAAGCCAGGAACGTTGACACCGATGTAAGCCGATGCCGATGCGCTGCGGCCTGCGCCATCAGCGTTGTAAGCAGTTACAGTAAAGGTATAATCGCCAGCAGCGGTAACAGTCACGGGGCAAGAAACCGCGCTGCCAACAGCGGGAGCGTCTACAGTGGCCAATACCTCGGTGCCATTGGCTACCTCGATCTTGGTGATTGACGAAAGGGCGTCGCCGCCAACAGTCTTGGAAGGAGCGGTGAAGGCTACAGTAGCGTTCAGAGCGCCAGTGGCGTCAGGAGTGATCACAAGGTCGCTTACAGCGTCGGGAGCCGAGCCCTTGATAGGAGCCGAGATGCTGATATTGTCAACGTACAGGCTGTACTCATCAGCATCCGAGCAGCCGTGGATACCCAGGTAATATTTACCATCGGCCGGGCAGATGAAGTCGTAGCTGAAGGTGGTGGCGTCAACACTGTTCACAACGGTCTTCTCCATAATCTGGGTGGTCATGCCATCAACCGATGCCGAGGTGCCGATGAAGGCCTCGAGACGCTCGGGGAAAGACGAGCCTCCACAGAAGTAGTCGAACGAGATGGTGTACATCTTACCAGCTTCCATCTTCACGGCAGCCGATACGATCCAGTCGTCCATATCGTTGGTCGTGTGCCAGTTGATCTTCATCGTGCCGCTGTACCATACCCAAGTCTGGCCGTCATTATTGGCGTCGATGATGCTGAACGTGCCAAGAGCGTCCTCTGTGTCAAACGGCTCGTTGTAGGGCAACGACAGGGTGCCCAGCAGGATAACGTTCGACTCGGTGGCTGCCGAGGTGGCGTTGTCCGTGTAAGCCACTACGCTATATGAGTAGGAAGTGACAGTTTCGGGTTCGGCAAGAGCCTCCGAGAACGAGGTGCCGGCTACAGCATCAGCGGCTACAGTGCCGTCGGCGCGGATCACCTTATATAATACAGCGGAGGGAACATAGTAACCACCGTTGATGGTGCCGGCGCAAGCGTCCCAGGTAAGGGTGGCGGTGCCGTCAGCCCACGAAAGTACAACGTTGGTCACGGGCTTCAGCTCGTCAAAGCCGATGAACAGCTCAGTCTTGGCCTTCGGGCTGGTGCCCTCAGCGTTGGCTACGGTAACAACTACCTTGTAGGTGCCGGAGGCGTCAACGGTTACAGGAACCGATACGCTCTGAGCGTAGGAGCAAGTGCCGGTAGCTACTTCGGTGCCGTTGAACTGGATCGAGTAGGTCAAGTTCTCGCCAGCGGCGGGAGCCGAGCCGTCAAACAGGGTGGAAGGAGCCACGAACGATACGGTGCCGCTCAGCGAGCCGTTCTCGAACGACGCTACCAAACCCGTTACCTGGTCGGGAGCCTTGTCGGCAGCTGCGGGAGCCGGGATGTAGAGACCTACAACCTCCTCGTTGTTGGTGAACTGATAAATCGGGGTGCCAGCGCCGGTGGTGGTGTCCACGCTGTAAAGCCAAGCGGTGCCATCCTCGGGGTTAACCGAGTAATACAGAGCGCCGCTCACGGGGTCGCAGACAGCCGAGCTTGCATAAGCGGCGTCGATGCCCACGTTACCGATAACGGTAGGAGTACCCGAGGTCTTGTCAATCGAGTGGAGCACACCCGAGGTGGTGATACCGTAGAGGGTACCGTCGGGAGCTGCGGCAAGACCCATATAGGGATCCTCGCAAACGCCGATCGTCGAGCGTGTGCAGTTGTCCAGGTCGAGGACTCCAAGCTCGAAGCCGTCGGCATTCTCGTTGAGGAAGCAACCGTAGATGTTACCGGTGGTGGGATCGTATGCCAAGTCGTTGGCCACCAAGGTTAAATCAGACGAGCTGGTCTCCGAGATCAACTCCCATGAATCTACATCGAATTGGTCAACATACACGAAATACATTCCCCAGAAGCCGAAGTAGTAGATCGATACATAAGTATTCTCGACCAAGCAACCTCCACCGTTGGGGGATACGCTGGTGCTTTGGAACACCGGGGTGAACGAGCATGCGCCCGATACGGGCATCTCGTATACGCCACCTTGCATGTCTTCCGACTCGGAATAAATCACCGTGCCGAACAGGGTGGTCGATGCCTGGGCTTTCTGCAAGCCGAACGGATCCTGATTTACTACGGGACGGAATGCGCGAGTGCGCGAAAGCTTTGAAGCGTTTTTCATTTGCTTCTTGGTCTGGGGAAGCTGCGCCGTCTTCTCTTTGTGGGCGCGAGCTATCTCCAGCACCTCGCTTTGTTTGGACAGCGGCTCAACTCGCTTGGTGGGGCCGATGGCCAAAGCTGAGGTCGCGGTGATGAGCGCGGCCAGGGCTAAGGTAAAGCACTTTTTCATAATAACTTAACACGACCCAGGTTTACTGATTCAAGGAACGCCCGAGTGGGTCGCTTAGCTCTAGGCGTCGCATAGGATTATTTATGACGGCAAAAATATGCTTTTTCTTTTATTTTTACAAATTTTTGTAGAATAAATTCCCTTTTTGCCGAAAAATTGTCCGCAACAACCTAATTTTAATTGCTTTTTGTTAAAATCCTCCCCAAAACCCCGTTTTCTCCGCTTCACTCGCTTCCCCCGGGTGATTTCATTCGATATAAGTCGATTTATATCGATTGAAGTCGATTGAAATCGATTGAAATCGATTGAAATCGATCCCGTTAATGCGCCAGCCACAAAAATTTGGCGCCCTGGACTCTTCGCGAGCCGGGGCGCCAGTTATCTGATAAAAGCTAGTCTATTACAAAAGATATTGTTTCTGCGTTCTGTTTATTTGACCACAACCGCCTCCATAGGTTTAATACCCTCTCTCTACTTTAACACTCCTTAACATTCACAAGCATCCGCGCCAGCCTTAGGGGGCCGGCCTTGGACGGCCATATAGGAGGCGGCCAGCCTTGGACGGCCATCGCGCCGCAGGCGCCCCCCTCAACAGGCCACCGTGCCCCGCGGTTCGCCGCGGAGGGCCGCATTTTTTGCTTTTTTTTGCTAAAATTCCTTATTTATGTGCAAATGTAATCGGTAATTTTGCATCGGCGATTTCGGTAAATAAGAATTCGGCGAAATCG
>JAJPXC010000047.1 GCA_021205635.1 Bacteroidales bacterium
CCGCCAGTCTTTTTTGTGCCCTTACGGCTCAGACACACTGCTTGGGACAGTATCTATGAAATTCGTGGCTATATGGAATTCGTGGCTTTTGCTTGGAGGAGGTCGGCGACGACGAAGGTGGAGCCACCGATGAAGATGGTATCGGTGGTGGAGGCTGAGGCCAGAGCGGCGCTGTAAGCCTCTGATACCGTTTGATATACATCTCCTTTTAGGCCCGCTGATTTGGCGATTTCGGCCAACTGCTCGGGAGCCATCGCGCGCTCCACGCTGGCGCGGGTGAAGTAGTAACTAGCGTTGCGAGGCATCAGCGGCAGGATGTGTGAGACGTCCTTGTCGCTGACGAAGCCGATTACCATGTGGAGGTTGGTGCCGGGCTTGGATGCTATTTCCCGCAGACGCGGACCAAGGTATTGCCAGCCGCCGATGTTGTGGCCGGTGTCGCAAATCACTTCGGGCGAATGGCTTAGAGTCATCCAGCGTCCCATCAAGCCTGAGTACTTGGAGATATTGGCAAGGCCCTCTCGAATGGATTGTGGAGTCGCCCTCAGGAGGATGGAAGTCGACCCGAGAGCGGGTCGACACTTAGGGCTTGTCGGGGCGAGGGCACCCCCACTTCCTTCCTCCCGCTGTTGTCTCGACAATAATATTTCAAGAGCGGTGAGGACAGTGGCGGCGTTTTTGCGCTGGCAATCGCCTGATAATGAATAGACAACGGGGCCAAAAGGAGTGTCGGGGATATGCCAGCCGTCCTCGCGCTGCTCCATCTCCATATCGGGGGCGAAAACAATCGGGGCACACACTTCAAGGGCCTTGTCCTCAAACACTTGCTTAACCTCACCCTCGGCTTCTCCGATCACCACGGGGACGCCAGGCTTGATGATCCCGGCCTTCTCGGCGGCGATTTTCGCAGGTGTATCACCCAAAAATGCGGTGTGGTCGAGCGAGATATTGGTAATGATGCTAAGGAGAGGCGTGAGAACGTTGGTGGAATCCAATCTTCCACCCATGCCCACCTCCACAACGGCGATATCCACCTGTTGCTTAGCGAAATAGTCAAACGCCATCACCATCGTCAACTCGAAAAACGACGGCTCTATGTCGAGCTTCATTGCCCGATACCGCTCGAGGAAGTCGACAACGGCCTCTCGGGGTATCATCTCGCCGTTGACGCGTATACGCTCGCGGAATTCCACCAGATGAGGCGACGTGTACAACCCCACTTTCAGCCCCGAAGCTGTTAACACCGAGGCGATCGCGCTCGAGGTGGATCCCTTGCCGTTGGTGCCGCCGATATGGACCGACGGCCACCGCAGGTGAGGGTTGCCAAAAGCCTCCTCTAGAACCAAGACACGGCTCAATCCGGGTTTATATGCTGCCGCACCAATTCGCTGAAACGCAGGTAATTGACTATAGAGCCATGTTATATTTTCTTCGTAAGTCATGATGATGATGGGTCAATAGATTATAAGCCCTGCCACGCCCGCCGCGACGATCACCCAAATCGGGTGGATTTTAGCAAAATAGACGGCGCAGAACGCACCCGCGCAAAGCACTGTGCTCCAGACAATTTGATAATTGTCGCGCCCGAAATTCTCGCCATTGATTAGCAGCAAAGCCGCCGAGGCGATCAATCCCACTACCACGGGGCGCAATCCAGCGAATATTCCCTTGATAATCAGCGAATCGCGGTGTCGTTGGATGAAATGGCTTGTATACACCACAAGCAGGAACGACGGGATCACCACCACTAATGTGCAAATTATAGAGCCTAGGATACCCCAAAGCGGCGACGCCAATTCCGCGCACTGCTCGCCAGGCACCACATAGCCAATGTAAGTGGCTGAGTTGATGCCAATTGGCCCGGGTGTCATCTGCGAGATTGCCACGATGTCGGTGAACATCTGCTCGGTGATCCAGCCCGGTCCCACAATCTCGCGCTCAATCAGGGCCAACATGGCGTACCCTCCACCGAAGCCGAAAAGCCCGATTTTCAAGTAACTCCATATCATCTTAAGGTATATGATCATAGCCGGGACTCCTTATTTTTATTGAGATTGTGACGTGTGTACCACAGGTAACCGCCGAGTCCGCCCAGAACGATGAACAGGATGGGGTTGGAGATGAATGTCCACTGCGACCATATCAGCAGGGCCGTCACCACGGGAATCCATATCGTCTTCCACGAGATCTTAGCCGCTCTGGCTGAGTTGATTACGGGTGCGATAATCAACGCTACCACCGCCGGTCGTATCCCCATGAAGATTCGGCTGACGATGGGGTTGTTTTTGATCATGTCGGGGGTGAGGAAGATGGCGATGGCCAGAATAATGAGGAACGACGGCATGATCGTGCCAGCGGCGGCGCAGATGCTCCCCGCGCGACCACGGATTTTGTCGCCCACGGCCGCCGCGATATTGACGGCAAGAATGCCTGGCAACGCTTGCGCAACCGCCAGCAGGTCAAGGAATTCATCACGCTTCAGCCAGCCGTGCTTGTCGACGATCTCCCGCTCGATTATGGAGATCATAGCCCAGCCCCCACCGAAGGTGAAGGCGCCGATCTTGCAAAACGTGATGAATAATTTGAATAACACTAATCAGCTGCTGCGGTTTGGAGGATCTTGAGTAGCTCGGGGCGCGAGGTGACTCGGATCTCGTTCTGGTCGAAATCGATGATTCCGCGCTTGCGCATCCCCTCGAGGGTGGCGATAAACGACGTGCGCTGCACGCCGAACAACGAGTAGAGGTCGCGCTGGCGGCATGCCAAGGTGATGTCGTAGCCTCGACGCTGGGTGAGCGCCACGATCCAGAAGGCGATACGCTCCTCGAGGTTGCCGGTGGTAACGGCCAACACGCCCTGGGTGGCCTTTTGGGCGTTCATTGACAAGATATTCAAGAAGTTAAGCAGAAATATTTGGTCGCTGTTGAGGATGCGCAGGTAGTCGTTTTTGTTGATTTGGAGCACGCCCGTCGGCTCGAGGGCCACGCCTGAGCAAGGATAGTTGGTGGCACTGCCAAAAAGGAATTCCGGAGCGATCACATCGGGGGCATCAAGGGTTTGCGACACGCGGAAACGCCCGTCGTGGTTGGCGACGGACAGGCGCGCTTTACCCGAGATAAGGAATTTGATATGGGTACAGGGAGAACCCGCCTCGATGATATTTTCACCAGGTAAATACTTAAGGAAATGGAACTTAGCCATCCCCACTATTTCAGAGATTCGCTCGCGGCTCACGCCGTTGAACAGCGGCAGGCCGAGCAGTAATTCATACATGCTGTCCATCTTGCGTGATATTTAAATAAATAGTGTCTATTTACGGAACAAAGTTACTATTATTTTTGTTTCGAGCCAACGCATTGCTGTTTGTCGCGGGCGAGATTTCGGCGTTGGTGGAAGTAAAGCTGGGCTGAGTTGATGGTGTTTTGCCAAGCCACGTAGGCTGCGGGGGCCACCGAGGCCACGGGCGACAAGTAGGTCAACGTCATCCATATAGCCAACACGGTGTTTTTCTGTCCAAGGCCCTGTGCTCCAGCGATTTTGTCGCCGTAGCGAGTGCCGATTTTGCGTCCAATCCAGAATTGCAGCACGCACACTACCCCGGCGCCGACAGCCAATGCGATCATCAGCCCCACGCGCTCGTGGTGGGCGATCATGTAGCTCACCGCTCGACCCACGACGATGAACAGCGACACCGCCCAGATGTAGAACGACAGCCCCTGATGCGTGGCCATCGCGTGGTGCACCTTCGGCGCCACCTTGCCCAGCACGATCGCGCACGCTAGCGGGGCGATCAGCAGCGGCGCCACGGCCGAGCAAACGCCGCGCAGCATCACCAGGTAATCGGCCCCCGAGGCCCCCATCCACGAAAACAACGGAGGTGCCAAGGCGGCCACCGTCAAGTTGCTCACTATCGAATATGTTGCCACGCGGGAGATACTTCCTCCCAGCATGCCCGTCACCACCGGAGCCGCCGTGGCCGTGGGGCAGAACACGCAGATAAACACGCCCTGCGCCAACTCCGGCCCCAGTGGCAACAACGCCAGATAAACGGCCACCCCGCCCACAATCTGCACGGCCAGCAACCCCCACGACAAGCCCGTGACACGGAATTCCGAAGGCTTCACCTTGCAGAACGTCACCAGCAACATCACAAAAATCAGGTAGGAAGCCAGAAAGGCGATGGCGTTGATAAAATCGTGGAACAGCAAGCCGCCCAGCATTGCGATGGGCAGCATCCACGGCTTCAATCGATCGCGAAATGTCCTAAAACTCATCTTTGTACCTATTAACCGACACGGAGCGAGGGCGTCACGCCCAGCCCTATCAATCAAGGAGCGTGGGTGGAATGCCCGCGTTCCCGCTTTCAGCCGCGAAGTTACGAATTTAGTTACATTTTGGTTGGAGTTTCGTAATTAATTTGTAACTTTGGGGCGTATTATAGCGCGCCCGTGGAAAATGTCTCCTCAGGATGCGCCAATGAACGTGTAAAGTACCAAGAAAAAAAACAACAACAGTGATGAATTTCTTAAAATGCTCCTTACTATCTTTGGCATTGGCATTGATTTCATGCTCGTCGGCAGGGAAGGGTGAACAGCAAGCGGAGACGCTCGCCGACACCATACCGACCATGAATTTCAACGCCGACACAGCTTACGCCTACATCAAGGCGCAAGTCGACTTCGGCCCCCGCACCCCCGGCTCGGAGGGCCACAACCGCTGCGGCGACTGGCTCGTCGCCACGATGAACCGCCTGGGCGCCGACACCGTGTTCGTACAAGAAGCAACGCTCACCGCCTACAACGGCG
Organism: Bacteroidales bacterium; assembly: GCA_021205635.1. Classification (GTDB taxonomy): domain Bacteria; phylum Bacteroidota; class Bacteroidia; order Bacteroidales; family Muribaculaceae; genus JAJPXC01. The sequence continues at coordinate 4,806 of JAJPXC010000047.1, forward strand.
ACCAACTCCCCGCGCGCAACATCATCGCCCGCTACAACGGCGACCACGACACCAAGCGAGTGCTTATTCTCGCCCACTGGGACACGCGCCCCTGGGCCGATCAGGAAACCGACGAATCGGCCCGCAAGCAACCCGTGATCGGCGCCAATGACGGCGCCTCGGGCGTGGCCGTGGCCATGGAGATCGCCCGTCAATTGCAGCAAACCCGCGCCGACGTGGGCGTCGACATCCTCCTCACCGATTGCGAGGACTACGGCCGTCTCGAGGGCTGGGGAAACAGCGACGACACCTGGTGCCTCGGCACGCAATATTTCCTCGCATCCAATTTCTACGCTCCCGACAGCCTCCCAGCCTACGGCATACTGCTCGACATGGTGGGCGCCCAGGGTGCCAAATTCCACCGCGAGTACACCTCCCACCGCCTTGCCCCGCGTATCGTCGACAAGGTGTGGACACAAGCCCGCAAGAGCGGCTACGAGGCCCGATTCCCCAACGAATTGGGGGGCGGGGTGGTCGACGACCACCAGTTTGTCAACAAGGCCGGCATCCCATGTATCGACATCATCGAGAGCCTCAATGACGAGACCCGCACGTTCCACCCCTCGTGGCACACCCTGCGCGACAACCTCGACGTGATCGACCCCGCCACCCTCAAGGCCGTCGGCCAGGTCGTCACCGATGTAATCTACAACGAACCAGCATAATCTTCGAGCTCCGCTCGAAGATCAAAGGATAAAGGATAAAGGTTGAAGGATGAAGGGATAATAGCTTAATAGGTGGCTGTTGTCGCAATCAGCCGGAAATCCCAACAATCTGAAAACTGAAAACTGAAAACCATCTATGACAATTGATCAGACACAAGACGAGATAATCGAGGAATTTAGCGACATCGACGACTGGATGGACCGCTACGCCTACATAATCGACCTGGGCAACCAGCTCCCCCCCATCGACGAGAAATACAAGACGCCCGAGCACCTGATCGAGGGCTGCCAAAGCCGCGTGTGGCTCAACGCCGAGCTGCGCGACGGCAAAGTGTACTACACGGCCGATTCCGACGCCATCATCGTCAAGGGAATCATCTCCCTGCTGATCAAGGTGCTGAACGGCCACACGCCGCGCGAAATCCTCGACGCCCACCTCTACTTCATCGACAAAATCGGCCTCGCCGAGCACCTGTCGCCCACCCGCAGCAACGGCCTCGTGGCCATGGTGAAGCAGATGAGGATGTATGCCCTCGCCTTCGAAACCTTAGGCCCCCAAACCCCCGAAACGGGGGCTTAGGCCCCCATAAGGCCCATAAGCCTCAAAAAAGTAACCCTATAAATAATAAACCAAGCTATGTTTAAAAACCAACCCAAAGGCCTCTACGTGCTCGCCCTGGCCAATACCGGCGAGCGCTTCGGCTACTACACAATGCTGGCAATCCTGCTGCTGTTCCTGCAGGCCAAATTCGCCTTCTCGACAGCCACCGCCGGCTTTATCTATTCAACATTCCTCGCATTGGTCTACTTCATGCCCATGATCGGCGGCTGGATCGCCGACAAGTGGAATTTCCAGAAGACTGTCACCCTGGGTATCATCGTGATGTTCCTGGGCTACCTCGTCATGAGCTACCAAGGCGAGCGCGGCGCGACGTCAACGCTCATTATCGTGTTCGCCGGATTGATCCTGATCGCTTGCGGAACAGGCTTGTTCAAGGGCAACCTCCAAGTGATGGTGGGCGACCTCTACAACGACCCTCGCTACAGCGACAAGCGCGACGTGGCCTTCTCGCTGTTCTACATGGCCATCAACATCGGCGCGATGTTCGCCCCTTCCGTCACCGAGGGCCTGTTGAACCTCTCGTTGCGCGACGCCGGCCTGGTGTACAACCCCGCCATCCCTTCCATCTGCAACAAATTGCTCGCCGGGGAGGCGCTCAAGCCCGAAGCGCTGGCCACCATCACCGAGTTCACCCGGGGCCTCTCGGGCGACGCACTGATGACCTACGCGGGCCAATATATCGACGCCATCTCCAAGGGCTACAGCTACGCGTTTGCCGTGGCTTGCGGCTCGATGGTGCTGTCGTTCCTCATCTACAAGCTCGGACGCTCCACCTACAAGCAGCTCAACGAGACCGACAAGTCGACCGGCAAAGCCAAGGCCGCCGGCTCCGACCACGAGCTTACCCCGGCTCAAACCAAGTCGCGCATCGTCGCCCTGTTGCTCGTGTTCACCGTTGTGATCTTCTTCTGGATGGTGTTCCATCAGAACGGCGCCACCCTCACTAAATTCGCCGAGGTGTTCACCTCCACCACCAACGGCTCCTGGACCCGTATCGGCTTCAACGTCTGGGCTTTGGCCACGATTGTCGTGCTGGTTTACTCGGTGTTCAACCTCTTCTCCACCCGCAAGCTCGGCGCCATCATCATCAACGCCGTAATCGCCATTAGCGCCTGCGTGGGCATCGGCCTGTTCTACATCTACCTCCCCCAGGAGGCCACCAACATCCAGCCCCAGATTTATCAGCAGTTCAACCCCTTCTACGTCGTGGCACTGACCCCCTTCTCGGTGGCCATCTTCGCTTGGCTCGCCAAGAAAAAGAAAGAGCCGTCGGCACCCCGAAAGATCGGCTACGGTATGCTCGTGGCTGCTTTCGCTTTCGGCCTGTTGCTGATCGGTTCGCTTGGCCTTGGCGTGGCTCCCACCGAGGGTCAGGCCGACCATCTGGTATCGCCCAACTGGCTGATTACCACCTATCTGTTCTTGACGTTTGCCGAGCTGCTGCTGTCGCCGATGGGTATCTCCTTCGTGTCGAAGGTGGCTCCTCCCAAGTACAAGGGCTTGATGATGGGCTGCTGGTTTGGCGCTACGGCCATCGGTAACTACCTCGTGGTGATCCCCACGCTGCTCTGGAACCACATCAATGTGGCCGTCCTTTGGGGCATACTCATCGTCGTTTGCTTGATCTCGGCTACGTTCATCTTCTCGATCATGAAGAAGCTCGAAGCAGCCACCAGCGACACCCCCGCGCCCGTGGCTCCCGATGCCCTCGAAACTGTTGAGGACGACGCTATCTAAAGTATTAAGTGATAGGTGTTAGTGATTAAGTGTGATAGCTTAGTTGCTGACACCTATCCTTTTTCTTCCCAAAACACATAAAACACAAAAATACCCCCATGAAAAAGCATCTACTCTTTTTGGCCATGGCCGCCACGTTAACCGCCTCGGCCACCGACACTTGGACCCTTCAGGACAAAACTTACCACGTCGACACCCTCTACCACGCCACCGTGGGCCCGGGTGTCACCCAAACCTCCCTTCAGCTCTCCGGCGCGCAAGCCCTGCGCGTGTTCTACTCCACGGTCGACCTCACCAACCCCTACATCGACCTGCGCGCCACCCCTGCCGCCAACACTCTTAAAGGCGGCTCCACAATCCCCAACATGGCCTCCAAATGGGCCACCGACGACCTACACTTCGTTTCGGGTGTCAACGCCGACTTCTTTAGCGACTCCACCCCCATAGGCATGGAGGTGGTCGACGGCGAATATTACAACGCCGTGGGTGGCAGCTCATGGTTCTATTGGGGCCAAACCAACGAAAAGGCTCAATATCTTGGTTCAGTGGGCTTTAACGGCTCCGTGACCAAGGCCGATGGCACCAGCTGCACCATCAACTCAATCAACGGCACCCGTTACGAGAATTTCCTCGTGCTGTTCAACTCCCACAAGGGCACCACGACCGGCACCAACGCTTACGGCACCGAGGTGACCGTCGTGCCCGTCGATGGCGCCAAACTAACCCCCGGCGCCACCTTCCAGGCCCGCGTCACCGTAGCTCCCACGACTGCCGGCTCAATGACGATCCCCTCCGACGGTATCGTCATCTCGGGTCACGGCACAGCCAAGACTTTCCTCTCCGATCTCCAAGTGGGCGACGAAGTTACAATCTCCTCTAATTTCTCCTACGGCGGTAACGAAGTGGCACTCACCCAATTGGCAGGCGGCAAGCCGATGATACTCTCGGGGGGTGTCACCCTCAACACCCAGGATGCTCTCGACCACCTCACTTCGCTCAATCCCCGCACAGCCATCGGCTATGACGCTACCGGCACCAAGGTGGTGCTGCTCGTCGTGGACGGCCGCACCAGCATCTCGGTGGGCGTAGTGTCAAAGGTGCTTGCCGATATCATGCGTGAGGTAGGTTGCTCCGAGGCCCTTAACTTCGACGGCGGCGGATCCTCGACCATGTGGACCAAGATGAACGGTGTGGAGAACAACCCCAGCGACGGTTCGCCCCGCTCGGTGGTCAACGGAGTCTTCGCTGTGAGCCGCACGCCAAAGGACGACGAAATCGCCTCCATTGCCTTCAACGACTATGTGATCTCGCTCCCCAAATACGGACTCTATTGCCCTGTGATTAACGGCTTTAACAAATATGGCGTATACGTGGGCACCGTTGAGGCCCAGCTCTCCTGCGACCCCGAATTAGGCGAAATCGTCGACGGTGGCCTCCACCTATTGGCTTCCGGATCCGGCACCCACCCCCTCACCGCCACTTACAACGGAGCCACCGCAACCTTGGCCGTAACCATTGGCGAGGGCTCGCCCGAGTTCAAGCGTTCCTCAGTGCTCGTTGACGGCACTTGGGACTATACCGTTGAGGTACAGGCACTTGTCAACGGCGACTACATGACCATCGCCAACGAGGCTCTCACCTGGGAGTCGCTTTCGCCCGACATCGCCACCGTGAGCGACCTCGGCGTGGTACATGGCGTGGCTAACGGCACGGCCACCATCACCGGCACCGTCGGCGACATCGTCAACACCCTCCAAGTGGTTGTGGAAATCCCTGAAAGCCAGCGCATGGTAGTGGACGAGATGAACAACCTCGACAACTTCAAGGTAACCACCTCAGGCGTATCCACCCCCGAGGTAACCTCCCTCGGTGACGGCGGCTGCAACCTGGCCTTCAACATCACCAGCACCCGCTCCACCTCGATCGCTCTGGCCGAGGATATCACCTTCTGGAGCCGCCCCGACCAGCTTGAATTGGTGCTCGACTCCTCCACCTCGTCGGTTGACAACGTGTCATTCACCTACTCCTGCGACGGCGCCCGCAGCGCGTCGGTCAAAGTCGCTCCTGTTGACGGCCGCGTGCTTGTGGATTGGGCCGACGCCTTTGACACCAACACCGCCGAGGCTTATCCGTTGACGCTCAAGAAAATCACCCTCAACATCACCGGCTCCAACGGCGACGCTTGCTCGGTTGACCTCGGCGCGTTGACCGCCATCTACCTCAACGCCTCGGGAGTAGGCTCGATCGGAGCCGACTCGGCAACGTCAATCGACGGTCCCACGGTTTACTACAACCTTCAGGGCCAGCGAGTTGACCACCTTACCCCCGGCCAGATCTACATCCGCCGTGCCGGCACCGGGGCCACCAAGATTCTGGCCCGCTAACCACGTGGCGCTGAGGGCAGCGCCACCTCCCAGGTGGGCTACCGCGCTTTAGCCCTCCCTGGGAGGTCGCCCTGCCCTCAGGGCGACATATTATCTGATAATGAAACTGATTTATTGTATTTTCTTCATCATCCCCCTGAGTCTTACCGCCCAGAGGCCATTTGAGGAGTGTTTCAGCGATTCGACGCTGAGGCTCGACTACGTCTTCGGGGGCAACGCCAAGGCCCCGGTTATCTTGGAGCACGGCCAGAGCAAGCTACCCGGCTGGCACGGCCGACGCGCCCACCTTGCCGAGGTGCCTTTCGACGGCTCGGGCCAAATCAACGTCATCGACGAAACCTCGGGCGACACTATCTATCGCCACCCGTTCTCATCGCTCTTCCAGGAATTTCTCTCCACCGACGAGGCCGCGACCCACAGCCAGGCGTTCGAGAACACCTACCTTGTGCCGCTCCCACGTCATGCGGCCGTGATCGACGTCGCCCTTTACGACAACCACCGTGACGTGATCGCCCACCTGCGGCATCGCCACGACCCGGGGGATCCCAACGTTAGGGTAGGCGCACAGGGCCTGCCCACGCCCCATGTAACCTTGCAGGAGGCTGCCGACTCCACCCGGGCAATCCATGTGGCCATTGTGGCCGAGGGCTACACGCAAGCGCAGATGCCAGCCTTCTATACCAAGGCCCGAGAGGTGATCGATGCTTTGGCCTCTCACGAGCCGTTCAAGTCCAATTTCGACCGTTTCACCTTCACCGCCGTGGGCGCCCCCTCCGAGCAATCGGGAGCGAGTGACCCGCTGGCCGGCACGTGGAGAGCGACTGCCTTGGGGAGCCACTTCAACACTTTCTATTCCGACCGCTACTTAACCGTCCCCGAAGTGTTTCGCCTCCACGACCTGCTCGAGGGCATCCCCTACGAGCACATAATCATCGTGGCCAACACCGAGAAATACGGCGGCGGCATCTACAACTCCTACACGATGGTGAGCGCCAAGGACCCCAACTTCCGCCCGGTCGTTGTCCATGAGTTTGGCCACAGTTTTGGTGGCTTAGCCGACGAGTATTTCTACGACGGCGACGTGATGGAGGACAGCTACCCGCTCGACGTCGAGCCGTGGGAACCCAACATCACCACCCAGGTCGATTTCCCCTCCAAGTGGGAGGACATGATGGACCAGGATGGCGTGGGCCTTTTCGAAGGTGGTGGCTACACCTCCAAAGGTGTCTATCGGCCGGCTGACAACTGCCGGATGCGCACCAACACCCACCCCGGGTTCTGTCCCGTCTGCCAGCGCGCCATCCTCCGCGTCATCCAATTACGATAAGTGGCCCATAACATAATGAATAGCCTCGCCATGGTCTCCCAGGCGAGGCTATCGCTTTATCCTTTATCCTTAAAACTTTATCCTTAGAAGCGCACCTTCTGAGCTCCTCGGGCGTTGACCTTCAGGTAAACCTGACCCTTGACGGGATGGCTTACGCTCTGGCCCTGCAGGGTGAAGTAGGCTGCGTCGCCATCGGCGTCAACCGAGATGGCCTCAACGCCCGTCTGCTGGCCGTAAACAGTGGTGCCTTCGGCCTTGGCGGCCACGCCCAGCGGGATGGCCGTGAGGGTGCGGGTAGTGGTTTCCTCAGCGTCGCTGAGCAACTCTTCGTCGTCGGAGCGAGTGGAGATACCCGAGGTTACCTCAGCGTCGTCAGCAGCGGCCACGGTGGGCACGAAGTCGAACGACAGGTCGCTGTACTGATAGCAAGGGATGTACCACACGAAGTGGGCCTCGGGCAGTTCAATGGCCGACGAGGTGTTGACCTCCGTCGACGGAGCCACCAGGGGCAGGATCTGCACGGGCACGTAGCCGCCACCAATGGCGTTCTCAGCCGCGAGGCGCGACCAGTTGTGCTTCGTGTCGTTGTAGTCGCCGCTGAGGATAGAGTAGCCGCTCAGACCGGCGTCCTGGCCGTAGTAACCGCCCTCGGGTACGATCGAGCCGCCGTTGGCCGCGCGCGAGGTGCACCATTCGCCGTTGGTAGGGGTGGTGTACGACGAGGGGATGTAGAAGCCAAGGTAGAGGTTGAGGTCCTTGTTGGCAACGTTCGTCAGGATCGAGCAGTCGTCTTGGCTGGGAACGCTTTCTGAGTCGAAAGCCTTGTACTGGGCGTTGCCGTGGCGTATCCACCAAAGTTCGCCGTCCGAGTCGTAAGCCTGCTGGTCGTTGTAGTTGAGGGTAGCGGTGGTGGGAGCGATCCAGTCGGCCTGGGTTGCAGCGGCGAGGTTGCTTCCGCTGGCGCCTGTGGCCGTGGTCGACGAGGTGTTGACGATCTCATCGGTGATCGGGTCGTCGTCGGTGCTGGCCTGCAGATACTTGGCGACGGCATTGAGCGCCAGCGTGTATCCGCCGGGGAGCTCGTAGTAGGTGTGGTTGCCGATGGTGGTGCCACTGGTGAGGTCGAGTACGGCGGGCACGTGGGTCATCGTGCCGGAAACGTCAACGACGGCCGTCGAGTTGTTGACCGTAGTGGAGGATACCACCTCCTTGGAGGAGTTGAGCAGCTTGAGCGTGTAGTCGATGGTCCAGCCGGCGGCGGTAACCTTATCCGACAGTTTGGGGATATCCAAGGTTACGGGAATCTGCAGGTCGTTCATCAGCGAGTAGATCACGGGAGCCTCCGAGGCCACGAGGTTGCCGTCAACGTCCATCACGGCGTCGCTGGCGCCCACGGGCATTAGCTCAACGTCGCCGTAGGAAGTCATGCCGGTGTTCAGGGCAGCGATATCCATCTTGGAGACGGTGATACCGGCCGGGGGCATGACAACGTCGGTCTGCACGGTGGCCATATCGAATGCCAGCGCGTTCCAGGAGTCCTTGTCGGCGTCATCGGCCACGAGGTAGATGTTGAACTTGTAGGCCTGGCGGGAGGAGGCCTCGGCGACGCCCTTGTTGGCGGCGAGATTCTTCAGCGTGATGGCGGGCAGGGCGAGCGAGGTGGAGCTGGCGGGGATCTCGTATTCGTAGTAGGCGCTCTCGGCGGGGATCTGGGCCTTGCCATTGTAGGCGATGTCGAGTGCCACGTCGGTGACGGTGAACGCTCCCGAGGCGAGGGCTGCGCCCTTGGTGTAGGTGTCGGCGGCGGTCACGTAGTAACGCTTAACCACGTCGGCCACGGTTACCTCCTCGGTCTTGACGGTTACGCCATCCTCCTCGTAAACTGTCTCGCCAGCGTCGTTTTTCACGACTTTCTTCACGGGCATGGAGAGCACCGAGGAGTTGGGTTGGGCCGAGATCTTGACGTCGAAGGTGTAGAGCGAGCCGTCCATCACCTGCTCGGCGCGGGCTGTCACGGGCACACCGGCGTAAGCGATTGTCACGGTGTTGCTCTCGGCCGACTTGTCGTTCGACTCGTCGTAGTGGATGATCACCTCGTAGTAGTAGGTGCCCTGAGCGACGGTGTTGGCGTCGTCGATCAGGTCGGTCCAATCGGCCCAGTCGGCGGCCGTCGTGTTGGCGCCGTAGCCGGGTACGAGGTCCTCGATCTCGAGCTCGTAGGAGTCGCTCTCCTCGTCGTAAACATAGCGGTTGATCTGGATCGACGAGATGGTCTTGCCCTCGGCTTGCGTGAGGTTGTTGGCCGAGATGCGCCACTTGTACTGCAGGGTGTTCTTGGTGCCGGTCTTGCGGTAGGCCTGGATCTGCGGGCCGTAAGCCTCGGTGATCAGCTGCACGACCGAGTTGGTGAAGCCCTTGTCGGGGTCGTACCACAGGATGATACGCTTGAAGTAGACAGGCTCGGAGGCATAAACCTCGTTACCGTTGGCGTCGGTGGTGTAGATCATGAAGTTGGCCTGGTTGACGTCGCGGCCGGTGCCGTAGACGTTCAGGGTGCCACCATCGGTGGGGTCGGCGCCCAGCACGGCGTGGCTCCATCCCTCGTGGGCGTGGCCACCGTTCTCGTAGAACCAGCGGGCATCAACGGGGACGGTGATGTTGTTGTCGTCGTCCTTCCATTCGGTTTCGTCGATCGACTCGTCGGCCTGGCGGTTTCCGCCCCAGCCGGTCCAGATCTTGAAGTCGCCGTTGATCCACACGTCCTTCATCACGAAGCACTCCCAGTTGGTGTCCTCGTAACAGGTGTTGTCGATCGAGGCATCGCTTTTGCTGTCGCCGTAGTAGAGGATGAAGTGCTCTTTGTACTTGAAGTCGCCGTTGGAAACGGTCTGGTTGTCGCCGATCTTGGTCTGCTGCTCGTTGTCGTCCGAGTCGAGGGTCAATTCGCCCGTCTCGGGGTCGCGCTTGGGGTGCATGTAGTAGAGCGCCTTATAGGCGTCGGAGGAGAGGTCGAGCACATCACGGTTGTAGAACGTAAGGTTACGCGACGAGTAGTAGAAGTCGCGGGTGGCCTCGTGGAAGAAGATGGGGTGGGCTTTCAGCCACACGTCGTCGAACGCCGTGTTGTAGATCGTCTGGCCGTAGCCGTCGAAGTAAGGCTGCCCGGCGCCGCTCCACTGGATCCAGGAGTCCTGCCAACCGCCGGTGTCGCCCATGCGCTGCCAGTAGGCTTTGTTGGTCACCTTGTAGGCGTCGTTGTAGCGGCCGTCGTATTTCAGGTCGGTGCCCACGAGGGTGAACGTCATGTGGTCGGCCACCAGCGAGCGGTCGGTCGTGGCGTCAAAGGTGATGACGGGGCTGTCGCCCGAGAGGTCGAGCACCATCGAATTCAGGTAGGCCGGGGCCACGTTCATCATCAGCTCGTTGTTGACGGCGTTGACGCCCGTGACGTCAAGGTCGCCGTCGGTGGAGGCTTTCTTGTTCCAGCGCCAGAGCATGGCGTTGTCGATGGTGTAATCGGTAGCCGAGGAGCCGTCTTCTGCGGCATCCATCTTGGTGGCCGATCGGGAATCCTTCAGCTCGATGTCGGCGTGGTTTTCGGCCGTGATCCAGTAGGTGTTGTAGGTGTAGAGCGTGTAGATATGCTTCACGTAGTTGGCGTAGGAGTCAACCTCGGCGATACCGCAGAGGCCGGGGTACATCAGACGTCCCGACAGCTTGTAGGTGCCGTCGTCCTGGGCTTTCAGCTCCCACTCGGGCAGCAGGCGCCAGTTGGCGGTGCGGGTGCCCACGTAGAAGTAGTGCTTCTTGCCGCCGGCGAAGTCGGCCGACGTCAACGGCATATACGTCGACGGCGTGGTCTCGGGGGTGATGGAGTAGGATAGGTATCCGAGGCCATCTTTCAGGTAGTTAAGGGTTACCGTAACATCCACATAAGGTTCATCATCCCAGAAGCAGAAATAGCCTGTGCCAGTGCCCAGAGCGATGGGGGTCGAGGAGATCTGCACCCAATAGTTCTCGTTGTCGACGCTCTCGTCGTCGGTGCCGATGGCCCAGCGAGCCTCGGTGCCGCCAACGGTGGTGGTAACGAGGTAATAGCGCTCGGTGTCAACGGTTTCCACGCCGCTCTTGGTGTTGTCGACGATCAAGCCGGAGAGGGTGAAGGTCGAGCCATCATCCGAGGCCGTCAGTTCGCCCACCAATCCCGTCGATTTGTTATACAGATACACATGCTCAATCACGTCGTCGGGGTCGACAGCGCCACCCCACTCCTGGATGGTGACTTTAGCTTCCCAAGGCTCGATAACGATATACGCGTCCTGATATTCTTGGGTGATCTGGTAAGCGTCGTTTGTGGTGCTATACTCGTTCATAGGGCGCCAAATAGGCGTGACCACACCGTCAACTAATTCGTCAACAGCGTCTCCATTGGTGTCCGGGGCATAACGATTGCCGCCAATTCCAATGCCAAAATATTTTTCAGAAGCAGAGCTGGTTAGTTCGCCTATGTTGTAGATATAAGTCCCATCATCGTAGGTGGTGAAAATCTCGTCAGTGATATTGGTGCAGGTGCCGTCATGCCAGCCCCAAGTGGATTCCTTTTCGGTACCCATCAAGTAAATAGTCGATCCATCGGCGATTTTCGGGGGAATGGCAAGCAATGTGTTAGTTAGGGGATGGTAATAAAATCTTACCCTAATTGCGTCATCCGAGGTCTCATAGGATGCGCTTGAACCAAGAAACAGGTTGGAGCAATAAGCCTTAGCGTTAAGCAGATAGGGAACATTCAACGCAAGGGCATCGCCATTTGAGCCATATTCCATGGTCCAATCGCCTACGGCCACTTTTAAGCCCCAAGAGCCATTGTAATAGTCGTTTACTTGGACCATGTACCAGCCTTCAGTGCCCACCTCAGCCATAACGTTGGTGGTTGCACCGTCGGTGTATGCTCCAGCAATCGAAAAAGTGGTATAGGAATCATCGGGTTGAACCACCTCCACGCGTCCGTTATTGGAATCGTAGACGATGGTCGCGTCCGAGACGGTTGAACCCATTCGGAAGGGATGTTTACAACCAATTTGAGTTGTGTTAGAAGTCAATTCCACCTCATAGGCTTGACCTACAACGGCGTCGGCTCCTGTTCCCCAGGTAGTATCTGAATAAACTGAGGTTGGAGGCTCGATAAAATATGTTCCATTGGAGAGAGCCCACCACTTTCCGCTAGTAATGGAGGCGTTTTTCAAATAGTAAACCCCAGTTCCAGTGCCATCGGGGCCAGGCAATTCGGTCATTTTATACTTGCTATCACCAGTAGCGTTCCATGTACCGAAATCGTCTCCGATGACGTAGTAATCGGCCATGGCGGGGGGTGACACAAGCGTGAGCGCGGCGAGAGAGGCCAGCGCGGGAAGCCATTTGCACTTCATGGTTAATGTAATGTAAGTGAGTATTATATCAATACTCAGTTAAATTTTAATTTAAGTCGTTGAAAATTAATAAGTTAGTTAACA
>JAJPXC010000153.1 GCA_021205635.1 Bacteroidales bacterium
GGTTTAAAGTTTAAAGTTTAAAGTTTAAAGTTTAAAGTTTAAAGTTAATACCTTATTCATTTGGAATACAATTGTAAAGCTATCAACTATAAACCTTAAACTTTAAACCTTATACCTTCAACCTTCAACAAAAAAACTATCAACTTTCAACTTTAAACTTTCAACTTTCAACTTTAAACTTTCAACTTTCAACTTTCAACTTTAAACTTTCAACTTTCAACTTTCAACTTTCAACTTTGAACTCTTTACTCGCAATCGGCATTGCTGTCGCGATGTCAATTGCCTCCCAGCAGCAAGCCACGTTGCTGTTCGCCGGCGACGCCATGATGCATCAGGGCCAGATTGACGCCGCACGACGCTCGGGAGGAGTGCACGACTACTCCGACTGCTTCGCCGCTGTCGCTCCCATCGTCCAAGCGGCCGATTACGCCGTGGTCAACCTCGAGACGCCCCTAGGAGGTGCGCCCTACTCGGGTTACCCCTGCTTTTGCGCCCCCGACAGCTATGCCACGGCCCTGAAGGACGCCGGATTCGACCTGTTCCTTACCGCCAACAACCACACCCTCGACCGCCACGACCGGGGCCTACGTCGCACCATCCAAGAACTCGACCGCCAAGGCATCGCCCATATCGGCACCTACCGCGACCAAGCCCAACGCGACTCCCTGCTTCCCAAGATTGTCACCGTCAACGGCTTCAAGATTGGCATGCTCAATTACACCTACGGCACCAACGGCATTGAGATCCAGGGCGACGTCGTGGTCGACTATATCAACCGCGACATGATTGCACGCGACATCGCCCGGGCTCGCGAGCGTGGCGCCGAACTGGTGTGCGTCAACGTCCACTGGGGCGATGAGTACAAGTTGCTCCCCAACTCCTCCCAGCGCGCTCTGGCCCGATTCCTCCTCTCCCAAGGCGTCGAGATGATCATTGGCGGCCATCCCCATGTCATCCAGCCCATGGAGATGATAACCGACGAGACCACCGGGCGCCGCTCATTCCTGGTCTACTCCCTCGGCAACTTCATATCTAATATGAAGACGCGCGACACGCGGGGTGGGGCGATGGTCGAAGTCACCCTACGCCGCGACTCCCTAGGCGTGGCCTATGTCGCCGACGCCGACTACCGCCTCGTGTTCACCGTCCCCGGTCGTCCTGCCGGCAACCACGTCGCCCCCGGCACCGCGGGCTACTCTTTCACCATCCATCCCGTCGAGCACATCCTCGAATCCACCTCCACCTCCCTCCCCGAGGCCATCCTCCGACAATGGCTCCCCGCCGCCCGCGCCTTCACCCAATCCGCCGAATCCATCTACCGCTCCCACAACCATTTATAGAAACGTCCGCGGCAGCCTAGGGGGGCCTTGGACGGCCATCATGCGCGGCCTAGGGGGCCGGCCCTTGTACGGCCATCATGCGCGGCCTAGGGGGGCCGGCCTTGGACGGCCATCATGCGCAGCCTAGGGGGGCCGGCCTTGGACGGCCATCATGCGCAGCCTAGGGAGACCTGCCCTCGAGCCTAAGCCCTGTTAACAATGTTTTAGTGTTGCAATCTGGTGAAAAGTTTGGCGGAAAAGGATACATTTCGGGGAAAATTAGTAACTTTGTGGCCTGATTTTTCCGCGACGAGCGGAGAATCAACTCAGCGTAAAAATCCAATCGACAGTAGAATCACATAAAAATGAAGCTATTACAAGCGAAGCTGGCGCAATATACAGCCCCCCAAGAGGCAAAGGCCGCCGGCATTTATCCCTACTTCCGCGCCATTTCCTCTGAGCAGGATCCCGAGGTGATCATGAACGGCAAGAAAGTGCTCATGTTCGGTTCCAACTGCTATTCTGGCTTGGTCAACGACCCCCGAGTCAAAGAGGCCGCTATCGCTGCCACAAAGAAATACGGCACCGGTTGCGCCGGCTCACCTTTCCTTAACGGTACTCTCGACCTCCACAAAAAGCTTGAGGCCCGCCTCGCCGAGTATATGGGCAAGGAAGATGTGATGATCTACTCCACCGGTTTTGAGGTCAACCTCGGCGTTGTTTCCTGCCTTACCGGCCGCGAAGACTACATCCTCTGGGACGAGCAGGATCACGCCTCGATTATCGAGGGCCACCGCCTCTCCTTCTCCCAAAAACTCAAATACAAGCACAACGACACCGACGCGCTTGAAAAGCAACTCCAGAAGTGCGAGCCCGACAAGGTGAAACTAATCGTCACCGACGGCGTGTTCTCCATGGAGGGCGACGTGGCCGACGTGCCTAAGATCGTTGAGCTGGCCAAGAAATACGACGCAACGGTGATGGTCGACGAGGCTCACGGCATCGGCGTCTTCGGCCACGGCGGTCGCGGCGTTTGCCACCACTTCGGCGTAGCCAAGGACGTCGACCTGATCATGGGCACATTCTCCAAGTCGTTCGCCTCGCTGGGCGGCTTCATCGCCACCGACAAGGAGATCACCAACTATCTCCGCCACCACTCCCGCTCCTATATCTTCACCGCCTCGATCACTCCCGCCTCCACCGCCGCCGCCTTGGCTGCCGTTGACATCATGGAGAAAGAGCCCGAGCGTCAGGAGAACCTGTGGAAGTTGACCCACTACGCCCTCGAGGGCTTCCGCAACATGGGTTGCGAGATCGGCAACACCTCCACCCCGATCATCCCCCTGTTCATCCGCGACAACGACAAGACATTCGCCATCACCCGCGACCTCCTCAACGAGGGCATCTTCGTCAATCCCGTGGTTTCGCCCGCAGTGGCTCCCCACGACACCCTCATCCGCTTCTCCTTGATGGCCACCCACTCGATGGAGCAGGTAACACGTGCCCTCGAGGCAATTCAGAAGGTGTTCCGCGCCTATGACCTCATCCCCTAAGCATTTAGCGTTTAGCATTTAGCATTTAGCCCGCTAGCTGCGTTTCTTAAGGGTTTAAAGATTTAAAAATCTCATTCCCCCCCCGTTTTAGAATGATTCTTAAGATATTGAAGTGGCTGCCACCGTACACGTGCACGGTGGTGGTCACTTTAGCTATTTTATACCTTACGCTGTGGCCCGATCCGGTGCCTGATCATCCGCGACTCTTCGAGGGGGCCGACAAAGTGGTGCACGCCATCATGTTCATGGGCTTCTACTGGGCCCTCGGCCTCGACCTCGCTCTCAACAGAAAAGAAGGCGTCCCCGCCTCAGGTCAATGCGATATCCTAGCCCGGTCGAGTGCCCCGCGGGTCACCGCGGGGATCCTCATCGTCACCGCCGCCTTCGGCGCCCTCGTCGAGATCCTCCAATGGTGGATGGGCATCGGCCGCTCAGGCGACACCCTCGACTTCGTGGCCGACGTCGCCGGCGCTCTCATAGGTGCCCTCACCCTCAATCCCCTCCTCCGCTGCCTCGGAATTCGATAACTAAAGAGAATGAATTTTTAACCACTAAAAACACTAAAAACACTAATCCTATAAGATGAAAAAAAAGGGTCGCATTCTATAAGATGGAAAAAGGGTCGCAAGCTCCCAAAAACATTGACCATCCGGATGGCTTTTTGTTTTTAGCGAGTTTACGAGCCTAAATTTAGACTCGCTCCAGGCGTGTTTGTGTTTTTTGTGTTTTTCGTGGTTAAAAAATTTTCGTGGTTAAAAAATTTTTCGTTGAATAGTTACAACACTTGATAATTCCCAAAAAATGTGTTAAATTCGCGCCGATGTGACTTACCTGTTTTTCCATCCCATGAAAGCTGTCATAACCAACGCAAGACGAACAAAATTCATCACACAACTATCCATCCCAACGCTCTCCCTAGTGCTGGCAACTATATTTTGTGCCCTCTTTATCCCATCCATCAAGGCCCAAAACGCCTCGATGAGCTCCAAAGAGCTGTTGCATTACCTCGATTCAGAGCTCAGCCGCGCACATGAGTTTGCCGACCAAAAAGAGGAGCGCATCGAGCGCCTGAAATCCCAGCTCATCCAAAGCCGCGACGACGAGGAGCAATTCTGGCTCAAACGTCGCATCGCCTCGGAATACTCCACCTACGACAGCGACTCGGCCCTCAAATACGGCACTTGCGCCCTCGAGCTCGCCGAGCGTCTCACCCGCCCCGACCTTCAGAACGACACCCGTGTCGACCTCGGTTATACCCTCACCGCCATGGGCCTCCTATCCCAGGCCCGTCGCCAGCTCGAGGCCGTCGACACCGCCTACCTCTCCCCCCGATCCCGAATCGATTACCTTGGCCAGCTCGTGTTCTACCTCACCCACGAGGAGCAATACAAGCGCGCCAACGTCACTTACTCATTCCCCGCCGACGCCCAGGTGATCCTCGACTCCATCTGTAGCATCGTCACCCCCGAGCACCCCGAGTACTATTATTATATAGGGTATCAGGCCCTGAACGAGGAATCCCTACGCGAGCACGCCATCGACCTGCTCACCGAGCATCTGCGTCATTCCAAATTCGACGCCCACATCGACGCAAAGGAGGCGTGGACGCTCGCCCAGCTTTACGGTTGGGTAGGGCAGGAGGAGGAGAAGAAACGCTACCTCGCCCTCTCGGCCATCGCCGACATGCGCGTGGCCAACCGCGACATCGCCTCCATCGAGGAGCTAGCGTCAATGGAGCACGCCGAGAACCATCTCGACCGCGCCATGACCTACATCGGCTACTGCCTCGAGTGCGCCGAGCTCTACAAAAACCGCGTGCGCGCACTGCGTCTCGCCACCCTCCAAACCGAGATCTCCAAATCCTCACAAGCCCAAGTGGCGCGCCTACAGGTGATCACATGGATCGCCTATGGCCTTGGCCTTATCCTTATCTTGTCGCTCATCGCCTCATTATTATATATACGTAAGCAGCGCGAGGCCGTGAAATTGCGCAACCACCAGCTCGCCGACCTCAACACCGAGCTCAAGGAAAAACTCACCGAGCTCTCCCAAGCCTACTCCCAATTGGCCGAGCGCACCCAGCAGCAGGCCCAATTAGCCGAGGACCTGCGCGTGAGCAACGACAAGCTAGCCCAAAGCGACGCCGGTAAGGAGCGGTCCTTGGGCCAGATGATCTCAATCAGCTCATCAATAATCCACCAGATCGACGACTTCCGTCGCACAATCTCCCGCAAGCTAAAAGCGCGCCAAACCGACGACGTGCGACGCATGGTCGACACTCCCGAACTCCCCCAAACCATCGTCAAGGACTTCTACCAGAAAATCGACCAGCTTGTGCTTGAGATCTTCCCCGACTTCGTCGAGCAGTTCAACACCCTCATGGAGCCTGGCAACGAGATCATTCCCAAGGAAGGCCAATTGAATACCGACCTGCGCATCTATGCCCTCGTGCGCCTTGGCATCACCGACTCCGTCTCAATCGCCGAGGTGCTCCACTGCTCCCCCCAGACGGTGTACAACAAGCGCCAAAAAGTGCGCACCAACTCCCGTCTCGACCGCACCGCCTTCGTCGAGGCCGTCAAGGGACTGTGCCGCTACTCCAGTTAGCCTTGGAAACCACCCTAAAAGGCCCTTCGAAGCCACTCAAATACCCCTTACCACAATTTACCTAATTTACAACTATAAAGATACATAAACGGCTGACAATCAACGGTTGTCGCCATTTTGGAACTTACCTAAATCGTTTACCGCGTGATTATAGTTAATAGATGTGATTTTAACTTTGCAGCAGATTAGTTTACCATCCGAAACAGTGTAAATTTCTCTTAACCCGTTAAATCATTTAACACCATAACCAACCAAAACCTTAAATGAAACCCTTATCCTTATTAAAAACCTTATGTCTGTTGGCCGCGATGCTGATAGCGCTACCCGTGAGCGCTCAGCAGATTCAGGTCAAAGGCACAGTGCTCGACACCGAGGGTGAACCGCTCATCGGTGCCACAGTTCATGTCAAAGGCACGTCGGCAGCTTGCGCTACCGATATCGATGGCCAGTTTACAATCGAGGCCCAGAAGGGCGCCACGCTCGCTGTCTCCTATGTAGGTTACAAGCGTGTGGAAGTGAAAGCCGCTCCCGAGCTTACGATCACCATGGAGGTCGACAACGCCCTCGACGAGGTGGTTGTCATTGGTTACGGCTCGGTAAAGCGTAGCGATGTTACCACCGCCGTCTCCACCGTCAGCTCCAAGGACATCGAGAACCGCCCCATCGTATCGGCCGCCCAGGCCCTCCAAGGCAAGGCTGCCGGTGTCGCAGTAAGCTCCCCTAACGGCGCTCCTGGCGGCACGATGACCATCCGCGTGCGTGGTACAACATCTTTTAATGGCGACAACGACCCTCTCTACGTGGTTGACGGCGTGCCCGTGGACAATGTGTCATGGCTCGCCCCCAGCGACATCGAGAGCATGCAGATCTTGAAGGACGCCTCATCGGCTGCTATCTACGGATCGCGCGCTGCCAATGGCGTTGTCCTAATTACCACCCGCGGAGCCAACACCCGCGACGCCAAGGTCACCTTGAACATCCAAGGCGGTTTCACCCGCGTGGCCAAAAAGCTCGACGTGCTTAACGCCGCTCAGTACAAGGATCTCCAGGACGAAATCGGCCTCGTTACACTCCCTGACGGCTTGACTGACCAAACCGACTGGTTTGACGAAACTTACCGCACCGGCTCCACCCAGACCTACCAGGTATCTATCTCCCAGCGCGCCGACAAAATGTCATATTACCTCGGCCTTGGATACACCAAGGAGAAAGGTATCATCGAATCCAGTTATTTCCAACGTTACAATTTCAGGGCGGCTGTTGAAGGAACCATCAAGAAATGGTTGAAAGTCAACACCAATATTGTTTATTCCGACTACTCCTCCAATGGCGGTGGCGCCATGGGTACCGGCTCCAACCGCGGAGGAGTAGTTTTGGCTGTAGTCAACACTCCTACATACGCTCCCGTTTGGGATCCTGACAACCCCAATCAGTATTACAACAACTTCTACGGCGTCAACATCACCTCGCCGCTTGAGAACGAGGCCCGCGAGGCCAACAACCGCAACAAGGAGAACCGCTTGATCGCATCGGGCGAGCTGTTGTTCGACTTCCTCCCCGTGAGCAACCGCTTGACCCTCCGCTCCAAGCTCACCCTTGACCGCCGCAACTCGATCAACACCACATTCCTTGATCCTATCTCCACCACCTGGGGCCGCAACCAGTACGGCGAGGCAAGCGACAACCGCGCTACCAACACCCTCCTTGTGTGGGATAACGTCTTGACTTGGGACCAGCAATTCAACAAGCACAAAGTCACCGTCATGGCCGGTACTTCGTGGACCGACAGCGACTACCGCTACTCCTATATTAATGGCTCCCACTACCTGAGCGACGCCATCCAGACACTCAACGCCGCCAACAAGATCTCTTGGGACGGCACCGGCACATCGGCCTCCGAGTGGGGTATCATGTCCTACTTCGGCCGCGCAAGCTACAACTTCGACAGCAAGTACCTCTTGACCGCCAATATCCGTATCGACGGTTCCTCAAAGCTCCACCCCGACCACCGTTGGAAAGCATTCCCCTCGGTATCGGCCGCTTGGCGTATGTCGCAAGAGAGCTGGCTGAACGACAAAACCTGGCTGAACGACCTCAAGATCCGCGCAGGCTGGGGCCAGACCGGTAACCAAGGTGGTATCGGCGACTACGCTTACCTGCAGCGCTACAACATCACCCGTCAGCAGTGGTTCAACGACGAGATCGGCGAGAATGCCCTCCCCATCCTCTCCCAGGCTAACCTCCGCACCACCGACCTTAAGTGGGAGACCACAACGCAGACCAACGTCGGTATCGACGTATCCTTCTTCAACTCGCGCTTGACCTTCACCGCCGACGCTTACTACAAGAAGACCAAGGACATGCTTATGTGGGTATCGCTCCCCTCGGGAGCAGCCGCAGCAAGCTCCATCCAGCGTAACGAGGGCGAGATGACCAACAAGGGTCTTGAGTTCGCCGTTTCGGGTCATCCATTCCAGGGCCGTGGCTTCAACTGGTCGATCGACGCCAACATCTCCTTCAACCGCAACAAGCTCGACAAGCTCGCTCTCCAGCAAGTTTACTACGACGCTAAGACCTCCGAGACCGTCAACGAGTACGCCGTGCGCAACGAGCCTGGCCGCGCCCTTGGCTGCTTCTACGGCTACATCAGCGACGGTGTAGACCCCGAGACCGGTGAGTTGATGTACCGAGACCTCAACGGCGACGGACGCATCTCCTCCTCCGACCGCACCTACATCGGCGACCCCAACCCCGACTTCACCTATGGTATGACCAACGTATTCTCGTGGAAGGGCTTCACCCTGTCGATCTTCATCCAGGGCAGCTACGGCAACGACATCTTCAACGCCTCCCGCATGGAGACCGAGGGTATGTACGACGGCAAGAACCAGACTACCCGCGTGCTCAACCGCTGGCGCATCCCCGGACAGGTTACCGACGTCCCCAAGGCTGGATTTGACATGAAGAACTCCACCTACTTCGTTGAGGACGGTTCCTACCTGCGTGTAAAGGATATCTCCTTGAGCTACGACATCCAAGGCAAATGGATGAGCAAGTTGGGCATCTCCCGCCTGCAACCCTACTTCACCGCCACCAACCTCCTTACCTTCACCAACTACAAGGGCATGGACCCCGAGGTGAACCAGTGGGGCTCGAGCGGCGCCGTGCAAGGAATCGACTGGGGTACCTACCCGCAGTGCAAGAGCTTCGTATTCGGTGTAAATGTTGAATTCTAACCTGTTGACTATCCAATGAAAACCAAAAATATATTTCTTAGCGCAGTAGTCGTTGCCGCTACGGTTGCCGTTAGCTCCTGCTCGCTCGACTACGACCCGATTGACACCTACAGCGACGTGACGCAGGGTGTCACCGAGGATGAGGAGGAGATCGTCTTCTCCACCAAGGCCGATGTTATCAGCGCCATCGACGGCCTCTATACCAAAATCCACGACCGCCAGGAGCACTGGTACCTCGACAACCGTCTGATCGCCGAGTGTCACAGCGACAACGCTTACGTGGGCACCACCGGCGCCGAGGTTGTACCTTACGAGGACAACTCCATCGAAGGCTCCAACTCAGTGGTTGAGCGCGACTGGGACCGTTTCCTGGCCGACGCCGCCACCGCCACCAAGATTATCACCAACCTCGACAAGGTGCAGGACGGCTCCCTGAGCGAATCCGAGCAAAACCGTTACCGCGCCGAGGCCGAGATCTTCCGCGCAATGATATGGTTTGACATGGTAAGAATGTGGGGCGACATCCCCTGTATCCGCACCACCGCCGGCAACATCACCGCCGAGAACGTGGGTGAGATGTACGACGCTTACTTCCCCGAGCAGATGGCCGAGGAGGAGGTTTACCAGAACATCGAGATGGACCTCCTGGACGCCCTCCAGTACGCCCCCGACAAGACCGGCGACAAGACCCTCTTCTCCAAGGACGTTGCCCGCGCCCTCCTGGCTAAGGTTTACGCCGAGAAGCCTATCCGTGATTACTCCAAGACCATCAAATACGTCGACGAGCTCATTGCCAACGGTTACGACCTCGTTGACGACTATTCCCTCCTCTACGGCATTGACGGCGCCGCCAAGGACGGCTACAACGCCACCCCGCTCGCTTCCAACACCGTTGAGTCGATCCTTGAGGTGCACTACGTGGTAGGTTCCGGCAACTGGGCATCCTGGATGTTCGGCCGCTGCCTCGAGAACTGGGACGAGAGCTTCACATGGGCAAAATGGGTAACCCCCTCGCGCGACCTCTGCAAGGCCTTCACCGACGCAGGCGACACCAAGCGCTACGAGGAGTCGGTCGTTTGGTACGAGTGCGCTTGGAGCAACTACTACCCCTCCGACAACTACGCTTTCATGTACAAATGCCGCTCGGGCTATGTCAACTGGATCAAATACCGCATGGGCGACCTGCTGTTGTTGAAGGCTGAGGCCCTGATCAACGGCACAACCCCCGACCTCGAGGCTGCCGCAACGATTATCGACAAGGTGCGCGCCCGTGTAGGTCTGGCCAAGCTCCCCAGCTCCACCCGCTCCTCCAAGGACGCCATGTTGAACGCCCTGCTGCTTGAGCGCCGCCTTGAGCTGGCATTCGAGGGCGAGCGCTGGTTCGACCTCGTGCGCTTGGACAAGGTTGAGGAGGTGATGAACGCCGTTTACGCCAAGGACTCCGGCCGCTTGGCTCAGCGCAACGCCTTCACCCAGAACTCCTACCGTCTGCCCATCCCGCAGGCCGCTATCGACCAGAACGATAAGCTTATCCAAAACCCCGGTTACTAATCCATTAAATTGCCAATACAATGAAATTCAATATATTAAAGCTTACTCCGGCGGTTATCGCGGCCCTGTGCATGGTCACCATGTGCTCTTGCGACAACGACGACAAGATTGGCCCCCAGCCTGAGCCGGAACCCGAAGCCGAGCAGGGCACCGACGTGCGAATGCTCACAACCAACACAACCCGTTCCCAGGACCTCACCGAGACCTGGCTCAACTTCAGCGACCGCGACAACATGTCGCCCTCCTGCATCTACCTGATGCCCACCGAGCAGTACCAGACCATGGACGGCTTCGGCGTGGCAATCACCGGCGCTACATGCTACAACCTGCTGAAGATGACCCCCGAGCTCCGCACCAAATTCCTCAAGGAGACATTCGACCCCACCAACGGCTACGGCTTCTCCTACTGCCGCATCGCCATCGGTTGCTCCGACTTCTCCCAGAGCGAGTACACCTGCTGCGACACCCAAGGCATCGAGAACTTCGCTCTCACCTCCGAGGAGAACAACTATGTGATCCCCATCCTCAAGGAGATCCTCGCCATCAACCCCTCCCTGCGCATCATGGGTACCCCCTGGACTCCCCCGCGCTGGATGAAGGTTTCCGACATCACCAACAAGACTGCCTACAACTCCTGGACCGGCGGTCACCTCAACCCCGACTACTATCAGGATTATGCCCAGTACTTCGTGAAGTGGATCAAGGCTTTCGCCACCCAGGGCATCAATATCTACTCCATCACTCCCCAGAACGAGCCCCTCAACTCGGGCAACTCGGCTTCCTGCTTGATGTATTGGGATGAGGAGCGCGACTTCGTGAAGACTGCCCTCGGCCCGGCCTTTGCCGCCAATGGCATCACCACCAAGATCTACGCCTTCGACCACAACTACAACTACGACAACATGGCCTCCCAGCAGCAGTACCCGTTGAACATCTACAACGACGCCGACGCTGCCCAGTACTTCGCCGGAGCCGCCTACCACGACTACGGTGGCACCAACGACGAGCTTACCGTCATCCACAACGCCGCTCCCGGCAAGGACCTCGTGTTCTCCGAGACCTCTATCGGCACCTGGAACGACGGCCAGAACCTCTCCACCCGCCTCTTGGCCGACATGGAGAACGTGGCTCTCGGCACCGTCAACCAGTGGTGCAAGGGCGTGATCGTGTGGAACCTCATGCTCGACGAGAATCGCGGCCCCAACCGCGACGGCGGCTGCCAGACCTGCTACGGCGCTGTTGACATCAATGCCGACTACACCACCATGACGCGCAACTCCCACTACTACATCATCGCCCACATGGGTGCCGTGGTTAAGCAGGACGCCGTGCGCATCGGTACCAAGGGTTACACCGCCTCCGGCCTTACCTACTCGGCATTCCAGAACGCCGACGGCTCCTACGCCCTCGTGATGGCCAACAACTCCTCGGAGGAGCGCACCGTCACCGTTGACGACGGCTCGCACCACTTCACCGCCACTATCCCCGCCAACTCAGTCGTTTCCCTCGGCTGGAGCTAATAAATTAGTAGTTAATCAGTTTCTAGTTTCTGGTTTCTAGTTTCTAGTTTCTAGTTGATGGCTGGAAACTCGGAAGGC
Source organism: Bacteroidales bacterium (assembly GCA_021205635.1). Classification (GTDB taxonomy): domain Bacteria; phylum Bacteroidota; class Bacteroidia; order Bacteroidales; family Muribaculaceae; genus JAJPXC01. Next base: position 11,865 of record JAJPXC010000153.1, read on the forward strand.
ATAACACCCGATTAGAAAAGGTATTAACTAGAAACTAGAAACTAAAAACTAGAAACTTTACCAACCATAATTCCAAGAAAAAATGAAACTCACAAAATATGCTCTCGCCCTGCTCGCAGCCACGGCCATGCTGACCTCCTGCGACGATGACGACAACTGGGCAAAAGGCAACCCGCAAATGCAGGTGGGCGAGGATCTCGGCACCGCTTGTTTCGGCGACTCCCTGCGCTTCACCGTGAAGGCCAGCGATCCCGACGTCAACCTATCCACTCTCAAGGCCAACCTCTACTTCGGTGAGGAGCTTGTGTCGGAAACCACCGTTCGCACCAAGGTGAGCGGCGCCGACTACGAAGTAGCCGTGTACATCCCCTACTTGGCCAACATCCCTGACGGACGCGCCTACCTCGAGTTGACCCTCCAAAACGTCAACTTCACCAAGACCACCATGGCCTACCAAGTGGCTATCACTCACCCCGATTACGAGTACTTGACCTTCACCGCCCAAGAAGACGGTACCGAGTACCGCATGGAGCGCGTAAGCCAGTACAACTACGCCTTCACCGACAAGCTTCCCCAAGAGCTTAAGGGCTACATCACAGCCCCCGCTTACGGCGAGAACGGCAACGAACTCACCTGGGGCTACGAGAACTCAGCCATCAAGGTGGGCGCCGAGAACCCCATCCCCTTCTCCTCCACCGCCGCCGGCACCTACACCGTGGAGTTCAACACCTACTCCTTCGAAGGCTCGCCCTTCAACCTCATGACTTGCAACGGCGAGACATTTGTGGGCAACGAGGACGGCACCTCGCAAGTCGACATGACTCTCTCCCAGGGCGAGACCCTCTCATTCTCCGGCATCGTCAACTACGGTAGCTACTGGATCGACCCCGACTACTTCGAGGAGAACTCCGACGGCTCCCTGACCTTCCTCCCCGTCTCCGGCAAGTATCGCATCATCGCCGATCCCAAGCTGCTCTACTTCCGCATCTACTCGCTCGACGCTACCGGCGAGGCACAGACCCTGGCCGACGACGGCTCAGGCGCCCTCTGGGTGATCGGTGAGCAGGTGGGCAAGCCTTCCGTAAGCGCCAACGCTGTGGGCTGGACCACCGAGAACGCCCTCTGCATGAGCCAGTTGACCGAAAAGGTTTACCAACTGACCGTCGTAGGCGGCAAGACCGTGGGCACTTCCTCGATCAACTTTAAGTTCTTCGGCCAGATGGGCTGGGGCATTGAGCTGACCTCTACCAACTTCACTTCTATCAACTCCGACCTCGTGGGCGTGGGCGACGGCACCGACCACGACAACGGTAACCTCTACCTCCTGGACGGCGTAACGCTCCAGACGGGCTACGTCTACAAGTTTGTCGTCGACCTTACCGGCGGCATCAACGACGCCAAGTTCAGCGTCACCTGCGAGGGCGAGCAAGCCTTCGAGGAGAAGAAGGTGTACATGTCGGGCGAGAAGATGTCGACCGTCGACAACATCGCCTATGAGCTCTCCACCGCCGTTAACCAGGGTGGCTCGATCTCCTTCACCGGCGTAACCGACATCGCCGACTACTACGTCGATCCCGACTACTTCTCGATGACCTCCGATGGCGACATCACCTTCCTGCCCCTGAGCGGCTACTACAAGATCGCCCTCAACACCGGCGCCAAGACTCTCGGCGCTTACCGCCTGAACAGCGACCTTACCGACGCCACCTACGAAGGTGACGGGCACGGTGTATGGTTGATGGGCTGGGGCGTAGGCACCCCCGACCTCGACAGCCAGCTCGGCTGGAACCCCGGCGCCGCTTACTCGATGGCCGAGATCTCATCGGGCGTTTACCAGTTCAGCGGTTACGCAGGTCCTGAGACCGGCTCTACCACCGGCCAGCGCTTCCGTTACGACTATGTATCCATGAAGTTCTTCGGCCAGAACGGCTGGGGCACCGAGTGGGGCAGCGGCAAGTTCACCTTCACCGGCAACGCTGGCGACTGCCTCAAAGCCGACGGTGACGGCAGCAATGTCGAGCTCGCTTCCAACCTCGAGGAAGGCGCCTTCTACGTGATGACCCTCGACCTCAACGCGATGACTCTCAATCTCGACAAAAAATAATGAAACTGATTAGTTCTATATCGATTACCGCCGTCTTGGCAGCCTTCGCCCTGTGTGGGGCGAAGGCCGCCACCCCGGCCTACCTCGACGACACGCAGCCCTTGGAGACCCGTGTTGAGGACGCCCTTCAGCGGATGAACACCGCCGAGAAGATCGCCCTGATACATGCGCAGTCCAAGTTTGGCTCCCCCGGCGTCAAGCGTCTGGGCATCCCCGAGGTGTGGACCGACGACGGCCCCCACGGCGTGCGCCCCGAGGTGCTCTGGGACGAGTGGGAGCAAGCAGGGTGGACCAACGACTCCTGCGTCGCTTTCCCAGCTCTCACCTGCCTCGCCGCCACCTGGAACCCCGACATGTCGCGCCTCTACGGCGTGGTCGTGGGCGAGGAGGCACGCTACCGCAACAAGAGCATGCTCTTGGGACCCGGTGTCAACATCTACCGTACACCCCTGAACGGTCGCAACTTCGAGTACATGGGCGAGGACCCCTTCTTGGCCTCCGTGATGGTTGTCCCCTACATCCAGGGATTGCAAAGCAATGGCGTGAGCGCTTGCGTTAAGCACTATTGCCTTAACAACCAGGAGATCAACCGCCACACCACCAATGTGCTCATCGACGACCGCACTCTCTACGAAATTTACCTCCCGGCCTTCAAGGCCGCCGTCAAGGGTGGCGCCTGGGCTATCATGGGAGCCTACAACCTCTACAAGGACCAGCACCTGTGCCACAATTCCATCACCCTGAACGACATCCTTAAAGGTGAATGGGGATTCGACGGCGTGGTGGTAAGCGACTGGGGTGGCACCCACGACACCCATGAGGCCGTGACCAACGGCCTGGATATGGAGTTCGGCTCCTGGACCAACGGCTTGACCAACGGCCAGTCGAACGCCTACGACAACTACTACCTCGCCCAGCCCTACCTCGACAAGATCGCCGCCGGCGAATTGACCACCCAGGAGCTTGACGAGAAAGCCCGCCGTGTCCTCCGACTGATTATGCGCACCACAATGGACCGCCATCGCCCTTGGGGCTCGATGCTCTCCCCCGAACACTACGCCGCCGCGCGCCAGATAGGTGGCCAAGGTATCGTGCTGCTCAAGAATGACAAGTCGGTGCTCCCCATCAAGGCCGACGCCAAGAAAATCCTTGTAGTGGGCGAGAATGCCCTGAAGATGATGACCGTTGGCGGTGGCTCCTCTTCGCTCAAGGTACAACAGGAGATCTCCCCGTTCGACGGGCTCAAAGCCCAAGCCCCCGCAGGCTGCGTGGTTGAATTCGCTCGCGGCTATGTGGGTGACACCGGCGGCGAATACAACGGCGTGACAACCGGTCAGGACCTCTCCGAGAGCCGCTCGGCCAAGGAGTTGATCGCTGAGGCCACACAGAAAGCCAAGGACGCCGACGTCGTGATCTTCGTGGGTGGCTTGAACAAGGCCGCCGGACAGGATTGCGAGGACGCCGACCGCGAGTCGCTCTCCCTCCCTTACGACCAGGACCGCGTGATTGCCGCTTTGGCCGACGCCAACCCCAACCTTGTGGTAGTTAACGTTTCAGGCAACGCTGTGGCAATGCCTTGGGTTGACAAGGTGCCAGCGATCGTGCAGGCATGGTTCCTCGGCTCCGAGGCAGGCAACGCCATCGCCGACGTGCTTTACGGTGCAGTGAACCCCTCGGGGAAGCTTCCGATGACATTCCCCCGCTCGCTGGCCGACGTGGGTGCCCACTGCTTCGGCGAGAAAGCCTACCCCGGCATCGAGCGCAACGACGGCTCAAATATCCTCGACGAGGAATACTCCGAGGGTATCTACGTGGGCTACCGCTGGGCCGACCGCAAGAAAACCAAGCCGTTGTTTCCCTTTGGTCACGGCTTGAGCTACACTACCTTCGCCTACGGCAAGATCACCCCCTCCAAGAGCCAGATCTCAGGCGACGACACCATCACGTTCACCGTCCCCGTCACCAACACCGGAGAGCGTGAAGGCGACGAAGTGGTGGAGCTGTATATCACCGATGTAAAATCCACTCTCGACCGTCCCGTCAAGGAGCTTAAGGGTTTCAAAAAGGTGCACCTGCTCCCTGGCGAGACGGCGCAGGTGGAAATCACCGTCGGCCGCGACGAGCTTAGCTACTTCGACCCCGAGGCTCACGCCTGGGTGGCCGAGCCGGGCGAGTTCAAGGCCCACGCCGCAGCGTCGGCCGGTGACATCCGTTCCACTTGCTCCTTTAAATTATTGGAATAATTTTTGGTAAAATTATTGAATAATTTGTAACTTTGTAGCCGTTAAGGTCTTTGAGGGCCTAACAATCGTAAGTTCCTTAAAGTCCTTAACGGCTTCCATTTATCCATACGATTGACCACGGGGTACCCCCGATATATTTACTCACATTATTAATCTAAAACCAATTTTTTTGACATGAAGAAACTTTTACTTTCTCTGGCCGTGGCTCTTACCACTATGGCTGCCAGCGCTGCAAGCTATTCGCTCACGGGCGGCTTCAACAACTGGGCCAACTCAGGCACCGACTTCACCGACAACGGCGACGGCACCTACACCGTACAGGTGGCCAACCTCACCACCGGCTTCAAGGTTGTCGCTACCGGCTCATGGAGCCCCCAATACGGCGGCTACTGGGACGGCTCGACCCTTACCCTCGGCGTGAAGTTCCCCTTGCTCTGCAACCAGGATAACGGCGGCAACGACCCCAACAACATCCCCTACGCCGACGGCATCACCGCTGTGCTCGACGCTACCGTTGTGTTTGACACCAACGACTGGACCCTCCTCGTAACCGGTACTATCGACCGCACTCTGCCCGCTCTTTGGCTCACTGGCGGTTTCTGCAGCTGGAGCGGTCCTGGCGAAGGCGCTTCTGTAGCCCTGACCGAGAGCGACGGCATCTATACCGGCACCGCTACCTTCTCGGGGGAGAGCGAGTTCAAGATCTGCGGCTCGGGCTGGTCGCCTGAGTTCGGTTTCGCTGGCGGCGAGGACACCTTCACCGTTGACAACCTCGAAGGCTATCTGGCTGGCACCTCCAACGCCAAGCTCGGATACTGTCCCAAGCAGTGTGTCTGAGCCGTAAGGGCACAAAAAAGACTGGCGG
>JAJPXC010000162.1 GCA_021205635.1 Bacteroidales bacterium
GAGTCGGGTAAGGGAACTATACGCTGAATTTTGATTTAAATGAAAGAGCCGTGCATGAAATGGACTTCGCTCTTTCCGCGCCTGCTGTGGACCAGGCGTTTCACCATAGCTTGGATAGCGTCTCTTGCGACCATCCTTGCCTTTGACCTGCTGTGGATGGCCCAAACCACCTTCCGGCCGTTCACGTTCCTCGCGTTCTACCCCTACCTGCTGCTAGGAGCCACGCTGATGGCTTGGCCAGCGATGGCTTCCAAAAAGGTGTGGCCGATGGCCGTGTGGCTGTTCGTCGTGGACGGGGTGATGATCGCCAACCTGATGTACTGTCGCACCTACTTCAACGCTATCCCCGCACAAAGCTACCTCTTGGCAGGCAACCTGCGGGACTTCGGCCCCTCGGTCGTGGATTCCTTCCGGTGGTACTTCCTCGCCCTGCCCGTGATCACCGTCGCCACAATATTTATAATGCGCGCGAGGCGCGAGAAGTGGCGACCCATGGGATTCCCCTACCTCGTCTCGGTCATTGTCCTGGGGATTCTCGCATGGGCTGCCGACTGCTGGCGCGGGGGTCCGATGGGGCAGATCGACCGCCTCAGCCGGGAGTGCTACAAGGCCACTTGCATCGCCCCGATTTACCACATCCCCGGATTCCTCGCCCACGACCTGTTGAAGGCCTCCGACACGCCCACTGCCGAGGAGCTCGCCCAAGCCCAGCAGTGGATCGCCGAGCATAAGCGACAGCAGCAGTGGGGCGTGGCCGATTCCCTCCCCAAACCCGAAAATCTGGTGGTTATCTTCTGCGAATCCCTTGAGACGTGGCCAATCAACAAGAAAGTTGACAATCAAGCGCTTACACCGTTCCTCAACTCCCTTGTCGCCGACTCCACTACCCTCTATTTCCCCAACGTCGTCACCCAAGTGGGCGCGGGTCGATCAATCGACGCCCAGTTGCTCATGCTCGCCGGGATGATGCCCCCGCAGGGACAAGTCTACGCGTTCTCCCACCCCGACTATCCTTTCTCCACCATCCATAAAGCGATGAAGGCCGAGCGGCAAACCCGCAGCTACCTGTTGACCTGCGACAAGCCCCACGTGTGGAACCAGACGCTAGTCGCCCGGGCCTTCGGCGTGGACACCTTGCTCCACTCCTCGTCGTGGGACAATAACGATCCCGTGGGCACCGCCCGGCGCCTCAGCGACGGCGAGTTCATGCGCCAAAGCGTGGAGAAGATGCGCCGCGGGGAGATCTGGCCTGAGGGCGAGAACGCGTTCCTGATGTGGGTTACTTACTCGGGCCACAACCCTTTCCGTCTGCCCGAGCATCTTCAAAAAATCAGCCTGCCAGAGAGTTATCCAACCCTATTGCGCGACTACATGATCACGGCCAACTACACTGACGGCGCCCTCAAAACGCTCATCGATTACCTGCGCTCGCGACCCGACTGGGACCGCACAATGGTCGTGATCACGGGCGACCATGAGGGTCTCGCCGCCGACCGCCGAAAGCTGCACAAAGCCGCTCCGTCGCTGGTAGATCCCGGCAGCCACACCCCCTTGATCATCCTCAATGCGCCTGTCCACGGCACCCACTCCCAGGAGATCGGGCAAATCGACGTCTATACTACCCTTCTGGATCTCATGGGCCTCCACTCCTACCCCTGGACCGGCCTCGGCTTCTCAGCCCTGGGAGGGCCCTTAGGGGGGACGGCCTTGGACGGCCAAAATAATCTTTCCCCCTCCGAGGTTTCCTCCATCCTCCTCCGCTCGCGTTAACCCCTCTTGAGCTTTCGTAATAACGTAATACCGTTATAACGAGCGGAAATCATGAGAATCAATCACGAGCCTAAGCATCTCTTGCGGCCATTACCCGCGCCGCGATCTGTTCGACTGGCAGCGACGAGCAATCGGTTTCGAAATGCAGCCGCTCGGCCGGTATCACCCGCGCCGCCTCGGGATTGAACTTCTCCCCGAGCGAGATATCCATCCCAGTCGCCAGCAACTGCCGCGCCAGCTCAGCCTTCCCCCGAAAGCCATGTACCACCCATTTCCCAGCAGCTAAAGGGCCACGGTTCCCTACCGTTTCACGGCACGGCGAGGCGCCGCAGGCGCTTTCCGTCAGCAAGCCACCGTGCCCCGCGGTTTGACGCGGTGGTCTATAAGCCTTCGCGATCTTCAGCAACCGTCCCCAGGCCTTCACCACGTGCAAGACAAGTGGCTTCCCCACTCGCTCGGCGATCTCGATATGCCGGCGAAAGATCTCCTCCTGGCGCTCCAACGGCGCCCCGCGCAAGGCGTCTAATCCCGTCTCCCCGATCGCCACCACATTGGGCATCGCGGCCATGCGTTCCAGCTCGGTGTAATCGCCGTCAAACGCGGCTGTATCCCACGGATGAACACCCACCGAGTACAGCCGCGACGGGTCGAGTTCCACCCCGGGCGACACAGAGATCACCGCCGGGGGCAGCGCCTCCAGATTGTGAGTGTGGATATCTACTATCGGGGTATTCATGGCACTGGATCGTAACCGCTCCCACCCCACGGGTGGCAACGGCAAATTCGCTTGATCGCTAGCCAACCGCCCTTCAGCGCCCCGTACTTCTGCAACGCCTCGATGGCATACTGGCTGCACGTGGGCACATAGCGGCAACTCGCCGGCAACATCGGCGATATGGCCAGCTGGTAAAACCTAATCGGCAGTATTAACAGTTTCCGTAGCATCTATCTTCTCCAGCAACTTCACCACGGCGCCCTCCACGCGGGCATACGAGCACTCTTTGTCGGCCACATAGATCAGCGCCAAGTCGATCCCGCGGTTGTCCAACTCGGGGAACGACCGCCAGTGCAACCTGAATGCCTCGCGCACGCGGCGGCGCATCAGCACGCGCCACACGGCCCGTTTCAAACGCTTTTTGGGGATGGAAATCAGGAACCGAAGCACCTGGCTCTGGTCGCGCCGGGCCGAATGTTCGCGCCAGACGGCACGCAGGGGATAAGCCAGCGCGCTTTGAGCGTCGGCGGTGCCGCGCGCGAACAGCATCTCTATCGCCGTCTCGCTGCACAGCTTGTGGTCCTTATCCAATCCAAATGCCTTCATATCACAAAGGGAACGGGCACCCCCGCTCCCCTTTTATCTGATGAGTTCAAAATGTGTCTGTAATCCTTTACTCCTTCCTCCTTTAAGTCGGCGAAAGCCCTCCTTTACCCTTTATCCTTACAAAGACGCCTTAGGCGTCTTTGTCGGCTTCTTCTTTCAGGTAAAGCTCCAGGGCGGTGGTCATCGAGGGAGCCTTGGGCGAGGGGGCCTCGATGTCGAGTCGAAGGCCGGCGTCGCGCACGGCTTTGGCAGTCGTGGGGCCGAAGCATCCGATGCGGATGTCGCCCTGCTCGAAGTTGGGGAAATTCTTCAGCAGCGAGGCGATACCCGAGGGACTGAAGAACAACAACATATCGTAGTCGAAGGCCTCGTCCTTGCCGAAATCGTTGCTGACGGTGCGGTACATCACCGCTTTGGTATAGTTGACGTTGTTGGCGTCGAGAATCTGGGTATCCTGGTTGTGGACGTCGCTCACGGCGAACAGGTACTTCTCCTTGTTGTGCTTCACCAGCAGGGGGACAAGGTCCTCGATCTTGCCCGTGGCACCGTGGAATATCTTGCGCTTGCGGTATAGGATGTATTTCTGCAGGTAAAGGGCGATCGACTCGGTGGTGCAGAAATATTTTAATGTGTCGGGGATGGGCACGCGCATCTCCTCACACAGGCGGAAGAAATGGTCGACCGCCGTGCGAGCCGTGAAGATGATCGCTGTAAATTCGGGTATCGAAATCTTCTGCTGACGAAATTCGCGGGCCGACAAGCCCTCAACCTTGATGAAAGGACGAAAATCGATCTCAACGCCGTACTTTTCCGCAATCTCGAAATAGGGCGACTTCTCTGAGGTAGGTCGGGGTTGCGAAACTAATACTTTTTTTACTTTCACGTCTCTCTATGTGTGGATTATTATTCAACAATGGGACCTAAGCTGATGATCGCTAAGCCCAAAAGCAAGATAGGAATGATTTCCAGCGCGCAAAGGTACAAAATAAAATAAAGCAACGACGAAAAATTGTGGTAAAAAATTCTAAAACCCTTAATTATAAACGTTATACGTGCCAGCACGTAAAGCCCCGCGCCCGTCCACAACATCGGCTCAGCCGCCCCGGGATAGAAGATAATCACCACCGCGGGAATCACCAATCCCACGCCCAGAAACGCCTGTGACGAATTGTAACCGCGTACCCATTGCGACGCCCCAATCGCGTCGCTGAACGCGTATCCCACCACCTTATACGCCAGCAACTGGAAGATATAGAACCCCAACGCCAGCGCCCCGGTGAACGCGATCGGGTGCACCCAGCCCATCATCGGGATGTAGCCTTGCGACTCGCCCCAGAAGTATAGCAGCAGCCCCTCGCAGAGCCACAACTGCAGCAGCATCACCAGCATCACGCGGGTCTCGTTGGCCGTATGGTCGTCAAACGCGTTCTCGCGACGACGCACCGACCACAAATCCTGCGACATAGCCTTGAACATTCTCGCGCAACTGCGGAAATTGAACGCCACCAGCAGGAACATTATGGTCAACGCGGCCAGCAATCCCGAGTCGCGGGCCACCCCCAAGGGCCGCGCCTGAGGCTCGATACCGTGGAGGTAATTTCCTTCCACCCCTTGCGAGCATAGCAACACCTCCCGCGCCGACGCGTACGGACAGTCGGCCTCCCCCTCGATATTCCAGGAGCAAGCCGGAAGCACCACCGCGGCCGAATCCTGTGCCACCGAGTCGGCGGCACTTCCTTCCTCCTGCCGACGTGTCCCCTCAGCAGGATGGAAGTCGACCTGCCCCCGGGTCAACACCGCCTGGCTGGCCGTTCCCTCAGCAGGATGGACGGTCTCGGGGCGTGCTTGCCCCGACACCTCTTGGGTGCTATCTATTTGCGCTGCAACTGCCATTTCACCGCGAAATTACAACTTTTTTACACAATTATCCTAATATTCTTGCGAGAATGGATATTTATGCTTATTTTTGCGCTCGAAATGCAATTACTTCACAATTTATTCATATTTATGCATTTCTACCGCATATTATACAAATATTCAGATATGTCTTCGCGATGAAACTATTAATAATCGACAATTACGACTCGTTCACCTACAACTTGGTGCACGCCGTGCGCCAAGCCGGGCAGCCCTGCGACGTCGTCCGCAACGACGCCATCGGCTTGGAACGTGTGAGTGAGTACGACAAACTGATCATCTCCCCGGGCCCCGGTATCCCCTCGGAGGCCGGACTGATGCCCGAGGTATTGCGCCGCTACGCTGCCGAGATACCCATCCTCGGCGTGTGCCTAGGTCATCAAGCCCTGGGTGAGCGGTTCGGGGCGCAACTGGTCAACCTACCCGAAGTGTACCACGGCTTGAGCCGCCCGGTCAACATCATCGCCGACGACTACCTGTTCGAGGGACTGCCCGCAAGGTTTGACGTCGGCCGTTACCACTCCTGGGCAATCTCGCCTGAGGGATTCCCCGAGCAGCTGCAAGTGACCGCTACCTCCGATGAAGGCCACATCATGGCGATTCGCCACAAGGACCTCGACATCCGCGGCGTCCAATTCCACCCCGAGTCGATCCTCACCCCCCTGGGTCAACGAATCATCGAAAACTGGCTCCGCCATTGACAAGCCACCGTGCCCCGCGGTTTGCCCCGGTGGTCTTAAACGTGTTCGATTTCAATCGCCGAACATAAACGTGTTCGATTTCAATCGCCTTCTCTCGACCTATCTCGATTTCAGTCGATCCTCTGAAAACTGAAAACTGAAAACTAAAAACTAAAAACTGAAAACCGAAAACTTCATCCTATGAAGAATCTACTATATAAAATGTTTGAGCACCGCAACCTCTCCCGCCAAGAGGCCCGCGACGTGCTACTCAACATCGCCGACTCCAAGTACAACGACGCCCAGCTGTCGGCGTTCATGACCGTGTTTCTCATGCGCTCAATCACCACCGACGAGCTTACGGGCTTCCGCGACGCCATCCTCGAGCGCCGTAACCCCATCGACTTCCCGGGCGTGAAGGCCATCGACATCGTGGGCACCGGTGGCGACGGCAAGAACACATTTAATATAAGCACGGCCACCTGTTTCGTCGTGGCCGGTACGGGACGGAAGGTGGTGAAGCACGGCAACTACGGCGCATCGTCAATCTCGGGCGCATCCAACGTCCTGGAAACCCATGGCGTGAAGTTTACCGCCGACCAGGAAGCGTTGGCCAAGTCGCTGGACGAGAGCGGAGTGGCCTATCTCCATGCGCCATTCTTTTCCCCTGCGCTGAAGAGCGTTGGACCTGTGCGCAAAGCCTTGGCCGTCCGCACGTTCTTCAACATGCTCGGCCCGCTGGTCAACCCCACGATGCCCAAGTACCAGCTCCTTGGTGTATACAACCTCAAGCTACTGCGCTTGTACAACTACATCGCTCAAAACGAAGGGATTAACTGCACCATCGTCCACTCGATGGACGGCTATGACGAAATCTCGCTCACCAGCGACTTCAAGGTGGCGTCACCCGAGGGCGAGCGCGTATACACCCCCGAGGAACTCGGCTTCACCCGCGCCCAGCAGGACGACCTCTACGGCGGTGACACCATCGCCGAGGCCGCTGGCATCTTCGACCGCGTGCTCGCCGGAACAGCAACCCGGGCCCAGCAAAATTGCGTCGTGGCCAACGCCGCCTTCGCCATCCACACGCTCGAGCCTTCGGTCTCCATCGCCCAGGCCCGCGCCCAAGCCGAAGAATCCATCCACTCCGGCGCCGCCCAAGCCCGTTTCCGCCGCTTCGTCGAGCTCAATAGCTGACAAGGAGCGGGGGCCCCACGCCCGCGACCCCAGGCCCCGCCCGCGACCCCAGTAACAAGCCACGGTGCCCCGCGGTTTGCCGCGGTGGTTCCCCTCGGGTTCGATTCCCCCCGATTTCCCCCGATTTCCCTCGATATCTCTCGATTTCAGTCGAAAAATGAAAAATATTCTCGAAAATATAGCCCAGCAGAAGCGCGTCGAGGTAGACGCCCAAAAGCAGCTGCTCTCGATGGACGCCATCGACTCCCTGGGCCAGCTTGCGCCCCGAGCCACCCTATCGCTGCGCGACGCGATCAAGGCCACCCCTTGGGGCATTATCGCCGAGCACAAACGGCGCTCCCCTTCCAAAGGCGAGATCCAACAGACGATCGACGCCGGCGATATCGTCCGAAGGTACCGCGACGCGGGCGCTGCCGCCAGTTCCGTCTTGACCGACACACCCTATTTCGGGGGTTCGCTCATCGACCTGGCCGTCGCCCGCAATGCCGTGGGCGAGACATATCCACTTCTGCGAAAGGATTTTACCGTCGACCGCTACCAAATTGCCCAAGCCCGTCTTGCGGGCGCCGACGCCATCCTGCTCATCGCCGCCATCCTCTCCCCCGAGGAGGTCAAAGACTTCACCCGCTACGCCCACTCGCTCGAGATGCAGGTACTGCTCGAGATGCACTCCCCCGAGGAAATCGGCCACTATTTCCCTGAAATAGACGTGGTTGGCGTGAACAATCGCGACTTGCGGCGATTCGTCACCGACCTTGACATCTCCCGCCAATTGGCCTCCCTGCTCCCAGCCGAGGCCGTCAAAATCTCGGAAAGCGGCATCCGAGGCGCCAACGAGATGCGCGAATTGGCCGCCTTGGGCTATGACGGTTTCTTAATCGGCGAAACCTTCATGGCCTCCCCTAATCCCCCCGAAGCTTTAAAATCATTGCTCAATGAACTCAATACCAAGCAATAACAATCCCCGACCTCGCCATTCCGACATGGTGATCAAGGTATGCGGCAACCGCTACCCCGATAACATCCGCGACGTAGGCGCCTTGGCCCCAATGTTGATGGGTTTCATATTCTATGACGCCTCGCCCCGCTCGGCCATCGGCCTTGACCCTCAAGCGGTTAAGGATCTACCCGAGTACATCCGTCCCGTGGCTGTCTTTGTCAACGCCACCACCGACGACATCCACGCCACCTGCCAGCGCTACGGCATCCATTACGTGCAGCTCCACGGCGACGAGTCGGCAGAGCAGTGCCAAACGCTTAAAGACCTAGGCTACAGCGTGTTGAAAGCCATAGGAGTGGACAAAACCACCAATTGGGAGAGCCTAAAACCTTACGAGGGCGTGGTTGACGCGTTCGTCTTCGACACCAAGACCAAATCGCGCGGCGGCTCGGGTCGCAAATTTCGATGGCAAAGCTTGGAAAACTACTCGCTGTCAACCCCTTACCTGCTCAGCGGCGGCATCGGGCCTGACGATGTTGACGCCATTGTCGAGGCCATGCGACCCGGCATGGCCGGAATCGATGTCAACAGCCGCTTTGAATCGGCCCCGGGACGAAAAAACGTCCTCCAGCTGGCCAATTTCATTCTTTCACTCCGTAAATTCAACGAAAATGAATCGACTTCAAAACCTCTTTGGGAGAAAAAATAGCAACCTGCTCTCGGTGTTTTTCACCGCCGGTCACCCCACACTCAACTCCACCGGCGAAATCATCCGCGAGCTTGTGAATCAGGGTGTTGACATGATCGAGGTGGGTATTCCCTTCTCCGATCCCATGGCTGACGGTCCCACAATCCAAGCCTCGTCTACCGTCGCCCTCAAAAACGGCCAAACTCTCCGCAACCTGCTCGACCAAGTGGAAGCCGCCCGCACCGACGCTAAGGACACCCCATTGGTGCTCATGGGGTACTTGAACCCCATCATGCAATTCGGCGTGGAGCCGCTGTTTCGACGCGCCAAGGAGGCCGGAATCGACGCGCTGATTATCCCCGACCTGCCATTCGACGACTATCTACGTGATTTCAAAGCGCTTTGCGACAAATACGACCTCCCAATCATCATGCTGATAACCCCCGAGACCTCCGACGAGCGCATCCACCTGATCGACGACCACTGCTCGGGATTCATCTACATGGTTTCAGCCGCGGCAACAACAGGCACCCGCGACTCGTTCGGCCCCGAGCAACTGGAGTACTTCGACCGTGTAAACGCCATGGACCTCAAGCACAACCGTCTGATCGGCTTTGGCATCTCCAATCCAGGCACCCTGGCCGACGCCTGCTCCCACTCCTCGGGCGCTATCATCGGCTCTCTCTTCATCAAGTGCCTCGAGAAATCCCCCGACATCCCCTCGGCCGTCCAATCCCTCCTCTCCACTTTAGGAAGATGATCCGCTTCCCTCCTTTATTTTTTTAAACCTTTAAAGGAGGAAACGAGGAAAGGAATAAAGCCACCGTGCCCCGCGGTTCCACCTCGGAAGGCGCCCTTCATTAGCAAGCCACCGTGCCCCGCGGTTCCACCTCGGAGGGTGCGCGCCGAAGGCGCCCTTCATTAGCAAGCCACCGTGCCCCGCGATTTCGCCGCGGGGTTTATTATTTTCGGTCTACAAAGGGTCTACGCGGGGGCTACGCCCTTGCCACTTACCATTTTTGCCCATAACTTCGCGGCAGATTCTTAGAACATCGGGGCACCGTCTCTGCCCCAAAATACAGGTTTAATCAATTTCCAAGAAGTTATGACAAAAGGTATGAAATTTTGTGTTTTAGCATCCATGGTGGCCGCCACTCTATCCGCCGGCGCCGCCACGACCACCTATTCCTGGCAAGGCGAGGCCGTCGAGGTTGACGGCCTGCTTTACCACCTCAGCGCAAGCGGTAGCGCGGCTGCCGAACTCTGCGGCTACGCCGACGCCTGCCCGGCCAACCTCGTCGTCCCCGACGAAATCACCTACGACGGCACCACCTACGTCGTCACCCACATCGGCACCGCCCCCTTCTTCCCCTATGACGACTACCTCGGCGCCACCTACGACCCCACGGGTTTCCCCGCGTTCTTCAACGAGTCGGCGCTCAAAACCGTCACCCTCGGCAAGAACATCGTCGATGTCGACCCTGGCAACTTCGCTGGATGCGCCAACCTGACCTCCATCACCACCTATAAGACCCCCACGACGGCCACCGACGAATCGGTTGTAGCAGCCGACGGTTGGCTTGCCATCTACGGTTCGACCCTCACAACCCTCATCGCCCCCTACGGCACCCAGTACTCGGGCACATTCAACCTCACAACCTCGCTATTACCCTCAGCGCCTGAGGCTTACCGCGACCGTCTGATGCTCGGCGAATACGCCCTTTACGGCCAATCGCAGATTACGGCTTTCGAAATTGGCTCCAAATGCACCGTGTCTTCGGGTCTTGCCCTCGCCGGAATGGAAAACCTAGCCACAATCACTTCTACTAATGGCACCTATAAGGCATCCTCCGGAACGCTGTACTCCTCGGATTACAAGCGGCTTATCTTCGTTTGCCCCAGCGCTGTTACCTCGGGTACTTTCACCCCGTCGGCCACATTGACTACAATCGACACCGGCGCTTTCTTCGGCTGCACCTCTCTCAAGAAAATCCTCTTAAACACCTCAACTCCAGGCAAAAACATCGCCACTATCAACCGCTTGACGTTTTACCGCTCCGGCTTGACCGAATTTACTTGCGACCGTCCCGACATCTCCATCTCCAACGGCGCATGCGCCAACTGTAAAACGCTGAAAACCGTGGAGTTGTACCTCACCGAATTACCCAACTACATGTTCTACGGTTGCTCGGCTCTCACCAACCTCTCCCTGCCCCAAACTACCGTCTACTCCGTGGCCACATTCTATGGCTGCAACTCGCTGAAATCCATCAATTTCCACAAGAACACTACAGATATCAAGGGATGGTGCTTCACGGGTTGCACCGCGCTCGAAACAGTCGCAACCAACGGTGTCGACCATTGGCTCCCAGCGGGACTCAAACGCATTGACGACTATGCGTTTACCCGCACCAAACTCACTAAACTTTACATCCCCGCAAACACCACCGACACAGGCCTGAAACTCACCACCTGTCTCGACAATATCAAGGGACAAGGGATGACCTTCTGGATTGACAACAAGAACTGGAACGGCAACACCTGGGAGGACGCATTCGGCGAGGGCAACGACTACCGATTCGTGCTATCGGACGCCGCACCCTCCTCGGGGCCAACAGCTTATGGTTCGCTTTACGCCCCATCGACCGCCTTGTCGTTCTACAAGGAAAACGCCAAGAGCTACAACCGTGGACAAAACCCGCTGTCGCTCATGACCTGGGACATCGACACCGATCTGTTCACTTTCTCCATCTACTCCTACAACAACGCTATTTTCGGAGTAAATAGTTGGGGCTCAGGCAATTTGTTTAACGCCGATGGCACGCTTGCCTACACCACACCCATCTCCTACGGCACCATTATCGAGGCTCCATGCCCCCTTATCGGGAAAACATGGGAGGTGAATTACACCCTCGGTGAAGAAGCATTCCCCGCAACAACCACTTATGAGATCTCAGCCTCATCAAGCGGAATCCAAAACATTGAAATAGAAAAAGTTGCCGATTCTGCTATCCAATATTTTGATCTTCAAGGTCGTCCACTTTCACAACCTCGTGGACTTTGCATCGAAGTTACCAATAGCGGATCACGTTTAATACGGAAGTAGACACTCAGTCAATCGACTTCTCTCGACTTATCCCGATTTCAGTCGAAAACAAGCAACTAGAAACTAGAAACTAGAAACTAGAAACTAGAAACTAGAAACTAATACCTATTGATCTGCCTATTGGCCGCGGGCTGCACCCACAAAAGGGTGCAGCCTTTCGGCTGGGAGACTGTTTCACCTCAATACGACTCGCTCACTGTCCTGCTCGAGCGCGATTTCATGCTCCGTTCCCCACTGGATTCTTTAAAAGCCCATGTCGCCCTATTGGATACATTTACCTCTACACCGAGCGATATATTACGTTGGCGTTCAGATTTTTGGCACGCCCGATTAACTCTACGTCAAGGCGATGAAACCCTTGCGCGGCAAATGTTCCTCGACCTTCAGGATCATACTGATTCTGCTTCACATCCTTATGAGTGGCTTCGCATCGATTGGCAACTCGAGCCTGAATGTCTAGAATACGATGGTAATCAATACTTTAGGCTACTCGACCAAGCTCAAGCATACGAATCCCTAGGCGACCTCCCTTATGCTGCCGACCGATATATGAATCTGGGCGCAATGCTTTATTACTTAGGCGAATATACCGGGGCCGAGGAGATGATGAACCGCGCCGACTCACTCGCCCTCACGGCCAACCTCCCCCAAATCGCTCTTGCTAACACCATCAACCGCGCCAACCTCCTCGCTCTCCGAGCCTCCACAAGCGTCCGCACAGCCCTGGGGGAGCCGGCCTTGGACGGCCATCACGCGGATGCCATTATAATTCTTCATAAAGCCCTTAGCGACTCGATATTAGACGATTTTACCCGCATGCTCGCCCTCGGTAACCTCTATACATGGGATGGCGACACCGCGGCCCTATCCCAAGCCTACAACCTGGCCCATGCCTTCGGAGATTCCTCCAGCGTGGCCATCTACGCAACATATAAAGCGCAAGCCACCTCCGAAACTGCTGCAGCCAAGCAATTTAGCGACGAATCCATCGCTCTCATAACTTATGTTGACGACCCAAGCATTATCCCGGAAATTTATGAGACCCGCTCTCACATTTATGAAGTCAACGGGATGAGCGACAGCGCATTATATTACGCCCGACTAAACAAATTCGCCTCCGACTCCCTCCTACGTATCACCCGCGCCCAGCAGGTTCACGCCCAAGAGACGCTGCGCCAAATCGCCACCGTGAAGGCGCTAATGAAACACACGCGCCAACGCCAAGCATGGTGGTTTGCGGGCGCAATCATTTTAATCATAATCATCTCAGCCACTGTCGGTTGGATTCTCTATCGACGTTCCCTCCTCCAGCGCATCGCCTCGGCACGAGCGTCGCTTGACGCCATGCGCTCGCGGCGCAACATGCTGGCCATGCAGTTGCGCATGAAAGAGATGGAACGCACCCTGAAAGAGAGCGACAAAGCCCACGCGTTGACACCCATGGAACACGACGCTTTCATGACCACCTTCGCCGAGCTGAATCCTGAATTTGAGACGCGCCTGCGTGAGGCTCACCCCCACCTTTCGCAATCGGAAATACGGTTGGCTTCATTGATCGCTTGCGGCTTGGATAACAAGCAGATAGCGCGTGTGCAGGGCATCCGCCCCGAGAGCGTCAAGCAAGCCCGCTGGCGCCTACGGAGCCACCTCACCCTTGCTCCCGAGGTTTCTCTCACCAGCTATCTCCGTTCACTCATGTAACACCTGTCAACCGGGGGGATGGGTCGACTTCCATCCTCCTGAGAGCGCCCTCTAATACGTCAGCTGGAAGATGTGGGAAGTGTCGGTGAGCAGAGTATAGGCCGGGGCGATGGTGAGGGTGCCGGCGGCGTCCACCGGTCGCGCGTAGAGCGAGTAAGCGTAGGTGGCGCCTCCGCGGAAGGTGATGTCCATGTCGGATTTGATTCCCTTGGGCGAGCCTAAGCCCTTGGTGCCTAAGGTGACAACGTCGATTTGTCCGCCCGAGACGAGAATCGATTGCTTGGCGTTGATTCCCTTGCCGCCTTCGCCCGTGGCCTTCAGACGCAGGACACCGGCCGCGACGGTGACTGTGCTGTCGGCCTTGACGCAGGCACAAGAGGTGGTGTCGCCAAGCTCCACGACACTCGAGCCGGTGGCGAGAACTGTTGTGCGACCCCCCTCGATATCCACGTAAGCCTCCGAGTTAATGCCCTTGGCAGCGTTGCCCGAGGCCAGTAGATTGAGCACCGAGCCGCGCACGGTTACACCGTCGTTGGCCTTGATTGCGTGGCCCTGGGTGGTGGTGACCGTGATTTGCGAGCCGGGACGGAACAGGATATAGTCGTCCGATGCGATGCCGTGACGATAATTGCCGTTGACGGTGAGGGAGCCGGCTCCGTTGAAGATGATTTGGCCCTCGCTGAAGAGCGCGCCTTTCTGGTCCTCACCGTCGGTGAGGGTATAGGTGGAACCGTCGGTGAGGGTGTTCACCGACCCGTCGGCCAAGGTGATGTACATCGACTTGCCGCATTGGTTGTTGATAGCCGCGCCGGTGGGGTTGGTGATGTTCACGCCGTCGAGGGTGAGGGCGAACTTTTTCTCCGAGTAGAATTTCAGCGAGCCGTCGGAGGTAGTGCCCGTGGCGATGAAGTGGACGAGTTTGGAGGAGGGGGTAAGGGTGACGTGAGCGCCGGAGATCTGCTTTTTGACGTAGCCTGTATCGCCTGAGAGGGTAGCAGTGGCGCCGTCAAAGGTGATGTAGACGGTTTTCTCGAAGGTGGAGTTTTCAACGTAGTCGTTGTCGAGCGCCGAGAAGATTTCCTCGCCCTCGATCAGCTCGGAGAAGTCCCATTCGATGGCTTCCGGCTCGGGGACCTCTTCGGCGGGGGTGTCGCCGCCGGAGTTGATGAGGTCGCTGAAGTCGGTGTCGTCGTTTTTACAGCCGGAGAGGATGATGAGGCTGATGAGGGTCGTCCAAGAGCCGGCCCGCCAGGGCTGACACAGGAAGGTCGCCAAACGTCGGCCCCCCCAGGGCTGACGCAGGAGATTATGCTGTAGTTTCATATTGATCAGAATTTGAATTGGTAGGAAAGTTGGAGAATATGGCGGTTGGGCTCGTCGTCATCGTCGTGCGACGTTGTGGCTTGGAAGCGGTAGGCGAGGCCCACGACGTTGTGCTTGTTGATTTTGTAATCACAGCCGACGGTGACGCGGGTTTTGTCAACCACCCAGTTGTTATAGAGTTCGACCGACGCGTAGGGGTTAAACGGGCATTTCTTCTTGCTCCAGTCGACCTGCAAGCGGGAGCGGAGCACATTGGAGCCCTTGCCGCGCACGTGGCGGTTGTAATCCCAAAGGTTGTCGTCGAAGTCGTAACGCTTGACGTCTCGGCCCGGGCGGTAGGTGTATTGCCAGCGCTCGCGCAGGGAGATGTCGAATCGGCCTACGGAGACTTTGCCCTGCAAAGAGACGTTGAAGCGGTGACGCGAGCCCCAGTAGGAAGGACGCCAGCCGTTGAGCGTGCCGTCGGTGTGGTAGGTGATTTTTTCCTGGTTGTTGTCGTAGAGCCAGGTGTAACCGGCCGAGGCTTTGAGCCACTTAAGGATTTTATAGTCGGCTGACAGGCCGAGGCTCCAGCGGTCGGCAGTGCGAGCGTCGTTGCGGGCGCGGAACTCGCCTTCGATCTCGGCGCTCCAGCGTTTGTCGATTTTCTTTTCGGCGCCGACGGAGTACCACATGCCGAAGTCGTCCTCGGCTGAGGCGAGACAGGGCAGGAAGAGGGCGAGAATAAGGAGTATTTTTTTCATAAGCTTGTATTGGCGAGGTCCTCGCGAGCGAATTTTATTTTGGAGTCGACGGTGTCAGGCGCCTCAACGCCGGTGGGGGTGTAGTAGACGCGTATCATGGCCGAGTCGCGCAGGAAGTCGATGGCGCCCACCTCAACCGAGGTAACCATCAGTCCCGTGCGCTTGCGCAGGTCATCGATCAACTCCTCGCGACGCTCGGGGATGATAAGGTTGATACGGTCGTATTGGATTAGCTTTGAGGGCTTTACCCGTAGGCGTAGCTCGCACAGCCAGGTGATACCCAGCACAAGCAGGTCGGTGAACAGCAGCTCGACTAGCGGAATCGAGATCGACACGGCGTTGACCACCGACAAGGCGACGATCAGAAACAAGTAGGTCATCTCGCGCACGGGCATGGTGTCGGTGCGGTAACGCATGATGGAGAAGATGCCGAACAGGCCGATACCGATGCCCATTGACGTTTTGGCCTTCATGTCCTCAAGCACGAAAATCATGAAGAACACCAGCAGGAATATGGCGATGTTAATGAGAATGAACGTGAAATAAAAGTCGCGCCGCTTGCTCTTGGGATAGTAGAGCCTGTCGACGAGCACGAAGTTGATTGCCAAGCATATAAGCAGCCTGACAAGCATATTCAGATAGCCGTGGGTGAAATATTCAGTAAGATCCATTGCGTGTAAGTGATTTAGATGGCGTTAATGAGTTTTTTTACGTCTTGAATTTTGGTTTTTATGCAATTGCGTTTTAAAGATTGGTCGGTGAGCGCGGCGCCCATGCAGTATTTGCTGAAACCGTGGGGATGGATGCGCAGCTCGCGCAGGATTTCGAGGATAGGCGAGGGTGTTAGTCCGTCGCGTTTTAGCTCGATGATTACTAGCGAGCCCATGTCCATGTCGTTGCCGGTGGCAAGGTTGTGGAACCGCAAGTCGAAGTCGATTGTAAGGCGCTCCGTGCGGTTGCGGTTGACTAGGGTGATGCGCGAGAAACGGTTTTCGAGACGCTGGGAGAGGTCGCTTGCGGGAAAACGCAGGTGCTGTCCGAGGAAGTCGCACCACGGACGCTGCTCAGGGGTGTCGAAAGTGATGTCGCGTGCAGGCTTCAAGGGGTCGAAATTGTCGATCGCGATGCGGCGTTTCTTGGTGCGTCCATGATTGTTTTTGGTTTTCACCTCCAGGAAACTCATCTGGGAGTCGACGTAGGAGCGGATGCGCAATTTTTGGCGGTTGAGGCGTCCATTTTGGTGCATGGTGTACATCTCGCAGTCGCGGGTATCGAAATAGGAGGTGAAATAGTGGGCGATACGCTGGCCGTCGATTTCCTGCGCGAAATAGGCCGAGGAGGCCATCTCCAGGAGCCGTTGGAGCATAGGGAGGGTGGTGATGAACTTGGTGTCGGTGCGATTCATCAACTTTATTCCGCTCATTTCTGACAGGGAAATGGGCTGGAAGGCCTGCAATATGGAGGCAATGTCGTTCATTAAAAAAATTGCGCTACAAAAATATAGCAAAAAGTAATAAAATGATATTAGAAAGGCCATTTTAATATGGCTTGCTCGACACGGCTCTTTCATTTAAAATCTTTTGCTTGGACAAGGATCACTGCGTATTTT
>JAJPXC010000076.1:0-5704 GCA_021205635.1 Bacteroidales bacterium
TAGGGGGCTATTCAGAACGACGGATTTTGCACTTCGTTCTTGAATCTCCACGATTTGCCGAAAAATATGTAACTTCGCGCTTGAACCCGAGTGCTTGCAACCTCGTTAAAAACAAGATTCATGACCAGCAAAAATGATTATTCGGCAACGTTTGTGTGCCTGGCGGCGCTGTTCTGCGTGTGCCTTATTGTGAGTAACATATTGGAGATCAAGACGGTGGAAATCGGTCGGCTCACCATCACCGCCGGCGTGATCGTGTTCCCCGTAAGCTATATGATCAACGATTGCATCGTGGAGGTATACGGCTTCCGCAAGGCCCGGCTCGTGATATGGCTAGGCTTCGGCCTGAGCCTGTTGACGATCATCCTAATCCACTTGGGGATGATGCTGCCGGGCTCAAGCGAGTGGGACGGGCAGGAGGCGATGGAGCGGGTGTTCACGTCGGTGCCCCGGATCTTGGCCGCAAGTTTCGTGGCGTTCATCTGCGGCTCGATGGTCAACGCATGGGTGATGGCCCGGATGAAAAAGCCCGGGATGAAAGGCTTCTCGGTAAGGGCGATCGTCTCCACCCTCTGGGGCGAGGGGGTCGACTCGGTGATTTTCTTTCCGATAGCTTTCGCCGGGACCCTCCCGTGGGGAATGATAGGAACCTTGGTGGTGACGCAGGCGGTGATCAAGACCCTTTATGAGGTGCTCGCGTTGCCGTTGACGCGCACAGCCGTCGCCGCGTTGCTCAAGGTAGAGTCGCGCTCCAACGGCGAGAGCGTTTTTTGACCTCGGTCGCGCGCTAATGATGTAGCTAATCCTATATAAAAAAGCGATTTATTGAAAATTTAAGGGCAAAAATTGCTCGCGATTAAAAAAAAATTACGATATTTGCAGTTGCAAATTTCCCCCGCTTCCCACGGAACGAGGTAAATCACTGCGTATCAATGATTTTTTAATTTATCAACTTTATAAACCATCACTAAAATGACTAAAGCTGACATTGTCAACGAAATCGCCCGCACTACCGGCATCGAGAAAGCCAACGTGCTCGACACCATCGAAAAATTCATGGAAGTAGTGAAGGACTCTCTTGCCAACGGCGAGAACGTTTACCTCCGCGGCTTCGGCAGCTTCATCGTGAAGACCCGCTCCGAGAAAGTTGCCCGCAACATCTCCAAGAACACCACTATCGTTATCCCCGAGCACAAAATCCCCGCTTTCAAGCCCGCTAAGGTGTTCATGGAGGACGTGAAATAAGCCACGAGCTTTAGCCATCCCCCCACGAATTCACCAATTTATTAACCATAAAATTAGCGTAAAATGCCCAGCGGAAAGAAAAGAAAAGGCCACAAGATGGCCACGCACAAGCGCAAAAAACGTCTGAGAAAGAATCGTCACAAGAAGAAATAATCCAGGTCTTCTGTGACCACGACCTCAGAAAAACGATAAAAAGAACAAACCTTGATGGGGAGCGATTAACCGTCGTAAGTACGGCCCCATTGATGTTTGTTCTTGCGTTTTTCTCCTTCCCCCTAAGCCATGGGAACAAACGCCCCATGATTCCTACACATCCAAGAGAAAATGAAAAGTGAACTTATTGTAGACGTCCAGCCGCGCGAGGTGTCAATCGCCTTGCTCGAGGATTCGCGCCTGGTTTCGCTCCAGAAGGAGGCGCGCAACATTTCCTACGCCGTGGGCGACATCTACCTGGCCAAGGTCAAGAAACTGATGCCGGGACTGAATGCCGCCTTCGTCAACGTGGGCTACGAAAAGGACGCTTTCCTCCACTACTTGGATCTTGGCTCCCAATTCGCCTCCTACGAGAAATTCGTCAACGCCCTGCTCGAGGACAAAAAGAAACTCCCCTCGGTGCAACGCATGAAACTCCTGCCCGACATCGACAAGCACGGCGCGATCTCCGACGTGCTACATCCCGGGCAAGAGCTTATGGTGCAGATCGTTAAAGAGCCCATCTCATCCAAGGGGCCGCGATTGACCACCGAGATTTCGTTCACCGGACGCTACATGGTGCTTATCCCCTTCAGCGACAAGATCTCAGTGTCGCAAAAGATACGCACCACCGAGGAAAAACTACGCCTGCGCCAGCTCATCGAGAGCATCAAGCCCAAAAACTTCGGCGTGATCATACGCACGTCGGCCGAGGGCAAGCGCGTGGCCGAGCTCAACCACGAGCTCAAAACCCTGCTCAAATGCTGGGAAGACACCATCGAGAAGGCTCAAAAAGTGACCGCTCCGGCACTCATCTTCGAGGAAGAAAGCCGCATCGTGAGCGTGCTGCGCGACATGTTCAGCCCATCGTTCGAGAGCATCTACGTCAACGACAAGGAAGTGATGGCGCAGATCTCCAAGTACGTCGACTTGATCGCCCCCGAGCGCCACGACATCGTCAAATATTACGGCGACGATACCCCGATCTTCGACCACTTCAACATCACGAAGCAAATCAAGTCGTCGTTCGGCAAGACAGTTTCCTTCAAATCAGGCGCTTACATTATCATCGAGCACACCGAGGCATTGCACGTGATCGACGTAAACTCGGGCAACCGCTCGAAAGCCGCCAACGACCAGGAAAGCAACGCCCTCGAGGTGAACCTGCGCGCGGCCGACGAAATCGCCCGCCAGCTACGCCTGCGCGACATGGGAGGTATCATCGTCATCGACTTCATCGACATGGGTACACAGGAGCACCGACAGCGTCTCTACGACCACATGCGAGAGGTGATGGCAACCGACCGCGCCCGTCACAACATCTTGCCACTGAGTAAGTTCGGGTTAATGCAAATCACCCGCCAGCGCGTGCGTCCGGCTCTGGATATCGAGACATCCGAGACCTGTCCCTCATGCTTCGGAAAGGGCCGCGTTCAGCCATCGCTACTGTTCACCGACACCCTGCGCGAGAAGATTGAATACTTGGTCAACGACCTGAAAATGAAAGGTTTCACGATGTATGTTCACCCGTTTGTCGACGCGTTCTTGAAGAAAGGCTTGATTTCGCCCTACCGTCGCTGGAAGTTGGACATCGGAGGCTCGTTCAAAGTGTTGCCCGACCAGTCGCTGGCCTACCTGCAGTATCGCGTCATCGACAAGGACAAAAACGAAATCGACCTCAAGGAGGAAAAAGACCTCGGCTCATCGTCGACCAAAACCAAAGCCAAGAACCGCAACAAAGAGGAATAGCATCCTATCCCCTTAACCCCTTACAAATCAAGCGGCCGCCCCTTTCGGAGCGGCCGTTTGATTTAGCAAAAAGGGACGCTCCCGCCAGCGTCCCCAGAAAAAGGTTATCTTACCCTTTTGGTTTCAACCCAAAAGACAAAGCATTTTGCGCGCTTGGGATAAACCCTCTTGCCTTTTTTGACAATGTAGGCGCAGCAAATGCGTTTGCGACCTTTTCCTTCACTAAACTCGGACATGTTAACACCTCCTTTCCGGCTCGCCCGAAGAGCCATTGGATAATCGGGCATTAAAGCGCGCTGGCACGCGCAAAACAGCCCGGCGTGCGGGCGTCGGGCTGCTTGTTCCATTCGGAAGAGGTGTTGGTGGATGCCAGTCCACCAGAAAGGGGGTCTATTGATGACCGAGTTTAGTTCTGCAAAGATAACGCTTTTATTGATATAAAAGCAAGAAGGGAAGCAATAATTTGCTCTATTTTAACATTAGTGTTGCATGGCGACGGGGGATGTTGGGGGAAGGGAGGCGTTGCGCTTGTCGACGGCGTCGATCACCTCGTGGGCTAGGTGCATGAAGGCGTGACCCGTGATGGAATCCTCGGTGGCGATAGGGCGCCCAGCGTCGCTGTGTTCGCAAATCGAACCGACGATGGGAATTTGCGCCAACAACTTGACACCCAGTTCTTCCGCGACCTTTACCGCACCCTCGCGACCAAAGATATAGTAGCGCTCGTCGGGGTGCTTTTCAGGGGTGAAATAGGCCATATTCTCCACCAATCCGAGGATGGGCACGTTCACCTTGTCGCCCAAGAACATGGCAATGCCCTTGCGCGCGTCGGCCAAGGCCACTTCCTGAGGGGTGCTCACGATGATAACTCCTGTGATACCAAGCGTCTGCACAAGCGTCAAGTGGATATCGCTCGTGCCGGGAGGCATATCGATGAGGAAGTAGTCAAGATTGCCCCAATCCACGTCGCCGATAAGCTGCTTCAAGGCTGTGGAGGCCATCGAGCCGCGCCACAGCACGGGTTTGTCCTTGTCGACAAGGAAGCCGATCGACAGCAGTTTCACGCCGTAACGCTCGGGGGGGATAATCAGGTCGCGGCCGTCGACGTTGTGCATGTAAAGCGTTTCGTCTTCCACGCCAAACATTTTGGGCACCGACGGACCGAAAATATCAGCGTCGAGCAATCCCACCTTGTACCCCTCGCGGGCTAAAGCCACGGCGAGATTGGAAGCCACTGTCGACTTGCCCACGCCACCTTTGCCCGACGAGATGCCGATAATGTTCTTCACGCCCGGGAGGAGTTTGGCGGGGGGTGGGGGCAGTTGTTGCTTGGATTTGACGTTGATTGTCACCTCCACGTCTTTTCCACAGTCGCGATGGATGGCGGCCTCGGCCGATTTCACGAGCGACTTGATGAACGGGTCGGTGGGGCGGTCGAAAATCAACGAGAACGACACGTGGCGGCCGTCGATGCGGATATCGTCCTCCACCATGCCCAGGTCGACGATGTTTTGGCCGTTGCCGGGGTAGCGGACGGTGCGGAGGGCGTCGAGTATTTTTGCGGGATATAAGGGATCCATTTTTAGATTATTAACGCTTTAGTGATTTATCATTTTCATCGATTTAACGCTGTATCGCTGTAACGCCGCGAGGGAACGCCTTAGAGGAGAGGGGAAGGTCATAGGCCCATTTGGAGCTGACCGCGGGAGAAGCTGCGGTAGGTGTCCGGCTCGATCTCGATGTCGGGCTCGCGCAGGTCGCCTTCCAGTGGCAGCAGCCAGCGCAAGTATTTGATTGTTAAACCTCGGTCGAGCCACTGTTGTTCATAATAGGTCTTGATTTCGCGGAGTGCCTCCTGTCCACCTTCGGCTTGAGAATACAGGTCGGGTAAATCTTCCTCGAGTGGGAGATTGTTCTCGCCGATCATCGCGCGGGTGTAGGTATAGAGAAAGGGGGAGTCGGTTTTGAGATTGATGGCTCCATTGGGGGCTAAAACCTTGCGGTATAGCTCCATAAAGCGGGTGCCGGTAAGGCGTTTGCGAGCCTTTTTCATCTGCGGGTCGGGGAAAGTGATCCATATTTCGTCGATCTCTCCGGGGGCGAAGAAGTGGTCGAGCAGCTCGATGTCGGTGCGCAGGAACGCGGCGTTGCCGAGCCCTTCCTGTGTGGCTTGCTTGGCGCCGGTCCACATTCGCGCTCCCTTGATGTCGATGCCGATATAATTGCGGTCGGGAAAACGGCGGGCAAGCCCGACGGTGTATTCACCCTTGCCGCAACCCAGTTCGAGTATCACCGGATTGTCGTTATGGAACACGTCCTGGCGCCATCGACCCTTCAGCGGGCATCCCTCGCGTTGCAGCACCCCAAACGGATACTGGTAGACGCAGGAGAAGCCCTCCATATCCTGGAACTTACGTAATTTATTTTTACCCATCTTTAGTTTTAAGGAGTTAGTAGTTTTAAGGAATTAGTAGAGTTGATGAAGGACCTGCTGGGACACCTACTCCTATCCTTAATT
>JAJPXC010000076.1:5804-16987 GCA_021205635.1 Bacteroidales bacterium
GGAATTAGTAGAGTTGATGAAGAACCTGCTAGGACACCTACTCCTATCCTTAATTAGTAGTTTTAAGGAATTAGTAGAGTTGATGAAGAACCTGCTAGGACACCTACTCCTATCCTTAATTTGAAGTTTTAAGGAATTAGTAGAGTTGATGAAAAGCTGGCTGAACATATTACTATCCTTTTAATGGCTTCAATTGTTTCCTTAAAGCATGGATTAACCTAGAAATCTCTTGAATATATTGCATCAAAGAATATTTGGTTGATTCGTCGATATATTCGTTTCTAAAAGCAATTTCTACTTGAGTATCTAATTCTAAAGCAGAACCATTGGCTATTCTCAGAAAACGATCAAGCTCAGCATAAGAATCTCTTCCATGACCTTCAGCTATATTTGAAGGAATGGAAACAGCCGCACGTTGCATCTGACTTGCTAACCCGTATTTCTCATGTTGAGGGAAATCATTGGTAATGTCGTATATCAATTGGGTTAAAGTTATTGCTTTTTGCCAGACAATAAGCTGCCGATGATTAGAATACATGCTGGTTGATTTTACGAATAGGGTGGAGGAGCAACCTCTACTAATTCCTTAAAACTACTAATTCCTTAAAACTTTACAGGGGTCGCCTCCAGGCTCTTCTTCTTCTGTGTTGCCGTCGCTCGAAGTATTGCCATTGGGCTTGGACGTTGTGGTTGTCCTCAAGCTCGAGGTTGGTTTCGGCCCATTTGTAGCCGTTGCGGATGTACATGGGCAGCAGGTCGGCGAAGAGTAGGGCGTTCACGCCTTTGCTCTGGTACTCGGGTTTGACGGCCACTAGCATCAGGTCGACTGTGTCGACCTTGCCGCGGAACGCCTTGAGCAGGTGCCACCAGCCGCCGGGCAGAATCTTGCCGCGGCCTTTTTGCAACGCCCTCGAGAACGACGGCATTGAGATACCTACACCCACAAGTTCGTCGTGCTCGTCCACGATGATCGAGATATGGTCGAGACGGATAATCGACAGATACTCATCCACGTAGTAGTCGATCTGTTTTGGGGTCAAAGGGCAGTATCCGTAAAGACCGTCGTAGGCGGCGTTAATCACCTGGAACACAGCCTGTCCGTAGTCGGCTTTGATTTTCTTGCGCGAGGTGTACTTCAAGACACGCAGGTTGTATTTTTTCGACACGATGTCGGCGATGCGCAGGTACTTCTCGGGCACGCGGTCGGGGACGGTCATCTTGAACTCAATCCAGTCGGTGTCCTTCTGGAATCCCATGCGCTCCATGTGCTTGGGGTAGTAGTCGTGGTTGTAGATCGTGGCGATTGTGCCAAGCTCGTTGAAGCCCTCGATGAGCATCCCCTCGTGGTCCATGTCGGTGAAGCCCATGGGACCCACAATGGAAGTCATGCCGCGGGCCTTTCCCCAGTCGCTGGCGGCCTGGAACAGCGCGTCGACAACCTCGGGATCGTCGATCGTCTCGAAGTTGGAGAAACGCAGGTCGAGCGCACCGCTGCGCTTGTTGTAGGTGTGGTTGATGATGGCCATGATGGTGCCGGCGGGTTTGCCGTCCTTGAAGGCCATAAACGGCTGTGCGTCACAGAACTCGAAAGCCGGGTTGTGGTCGGCGTTGAGTGTGTGTATCTCGTCGATCACCAATGGGGGCACGTAGTAATCGTTGTCCTTGTACAGGTCGATGCCGAATTTCACGAACCTCTTCAGCTCGCTTTTATTTCTGTTGTTGATGGCTTTGATCTCGATTGCCATGGGGTAACGGGGATTAGAGTCGGGATAATTGAAACGTGGAGAGGCCGGGGAGGGTTCAACGAAGCAACGGATGAGCGTTCAGCCAGGCCAATAATACCACCATAACGGCCAAAAACGCGATAATGAGGATGTAGAGCGTGTTGGGTGAGCGGTTGGCCAGGGCCAATTTAAGCGACTGGATGTCGGTGTATCGCTTGTGGGGATCGGGGTTGAGGCAGCGTTCGGCCACCTTGCGCAGGTGGGGGCGTTTTTGCGGCAGAGCGTCGAGCGTGGCCTGTAACACCTTGCCGTACTGGTAGATATCCTCCGAGGCATCGGCGGGAGTGAGGTGGGCGCGCTGGTCGAATCCCACGTCGATCACTTTCAAGTTGTGGATATTTTCGGTGAAAATCACTGTCTCGGGGCGTATCGGATGGTGGACGATATGATTGGCCTGTATATACTCCAATGCCTCTACCAACCCTGTGGTGATTTTGTGGAGGATATCCTCGTCGACCTTGCCGTCGGCGATGAGCTTGGCCAACGAATCGCCGTATACGTCATCGGTGATGATGCTTAGACCTACACCCGGCACGTCCTCCAAGTCGTTGATCATCACGATGTTGGGGTGAGCCAGATTGTAGCGCACGTCAAATTCCTTCTCAATCATGGCCTGAGCCTCGGGATTGTCCTTAAGGTCGGGGCGCAACGTCTTGAGCATTAGCCACTTGCCGTGCTTTTTGGCGGTATACACGTGGTAGAACTCCTCGTCCCATTGGGGCAAGTGCTCAATTTCGGTCCATTTTTCGTCGCTCACTGTGCTTGTTGTAACTTCTTACCGCGAATATAGCAAAAATCCGCGAGAGAAACGGCCTAATTGGAAGTATTGGAATAGAAAAGCACGCCGATTGAAAGAATTGGAAGAATTTTTCACTCTTTCCAATCCTTTCAATCGGCGTGCTTTACAATATGTCTTAGTAGAGGACCTTGGTGGCGGTTGTGCCTTGCTGGCGGATCAGTAGCTGGCCGGCAGCGGGATTGGCAACGCGTTGGCCCTGAAGGTTGTAGTAAACGACGGGAGCGTTGGCGTCAACCTCGGTAGCGGCTACGCTCTCCACGCCGGTCATGCCGGAAACCTTGAACTGTACCAATTGGCCGTCCCATGTGCCTACTTTGGCGCCGGTGGTCTCCGAGGTGCCGTAAATGGCGCAATCCTTGTTGGTGCGCGCGCCGATGAGCAGGGTGTCGCGCTCGCGGTTGAGGCACGAGTTGAAACACGAGTTGGTGCCGTCGATAAGCATCAGCTGGTCAATGCTTTCCCCAGTGGCGATGTCAAAAATCTGGTAGATTACGCCAAGGTCGCCAGCTCCCGACATCTGCATGTTGTAGGTGTAGATGGCCACGGTGTTGTTGTCGGCATAGGCGTGGTAGGCAACCGAGATACCCTCCTTGTTGCGGATGTAGGCACCCTCGAGGTTGCCGTCGTTCTGGGCGAAGGCGGCGGCGAATGCGTTGAGGTTGGTCGACTCGCAGGTGATCTTGGTGTCACCCCACGAGAGTGAGCCGTTCACGGCGCCGGCCACGTACACGTTGCCATCGTAAGCGTCAAGACCGTAAATCTGCTGCACGGCCGAGCCCTTGGAGTTGGCCTCGGGAGTAGCGGTAGTAGCCCACGAAAGGGCGCTCAGGGCGAGATCGGCCTTGGCGGCGAAGAACGACGACAAGCCGTCGGTCGATGCTATCTCCTTGCCACCCAAGGTGAAAGTTGCCGAGGATTTTACCAAGCCGGCCATGTAGAGGGAGCCGTCAACCACGTTGAGCACGTCAATCTGGGCCTCGGTGGCGTAAGCCGAGGTGGCGTCAACGGCCAAGCGGCCCACATAGTTGCCCTCCGAGTCGTATTTCAGCACGAAGAGGTCCTTGCCCGATGCCTTCGACTCGCTCTCAATCACTTGATTTACCGTGTCGAAGTGGTAGGTGTGGCCGTTGGCGCTGTATACGGTGTAGCCGAGGATTGAGTAGCCACCTACATAGATGTTGCCTTCGCTGTCGACAGTGACGGCGCGGAAGTTGAGCGACGAACCGATGGTGCCGTAAACGTCGGGCTCAACTTTCTGAATCCACTCGATAACGCCCTGAGCGTCAACCTTTACAATGATGCCTACGTAGGGGCTAACGTTGTCGGGGCAGGAGTAAGCCACCTCCGAAAGGACATCGTTGGTGCCCGCCATCTCAAATACATTGGGGTTCGAGCGGCCGGTCGACGAGTTGCACGATGTGAAAGCGGCCACGAAACCACCATCGGCGGTGGCCACGAGGTTGTTCTGCGACAGCGAAACCTGGCCGAAACGGTTGTTGATTTCCCACACGAGGTTGCCCTCGTCGTCAGCCTTGGCGATGAGGATGCCGTTGACCGAGGATGCGTTGACCTGTTCGGTGATGTCAACCGAGGTAGCGCCCCATTGCATGGTCTTCTGGGCCGAGGACATGTTGAAACCCACGTAATGACCGCCGTCGGCGGTAGGCTGGATGCAGTAAGGGGTAACGGTGGCGTTGGCCACTTGGCGATGCCACTGGAAAGTAAGAGCGATGTCGCTGGCCTGGGCGCTCATGGCCATGGCGGCAGCTGCAAGGAGTAAAACTTTCTTCATAAATATACCGTTGATTTAGTGAATATCTTTAAAAAAATGCGCAGAAATTAACCTTGCCGGGCGGTTTGGTTAAAATCTGCGCGAATTTATTCAATATTGTACACGCGCGAAATACCCAAAATTGAGTATTCTACCCCGGATTAGTATTTCACTACCACGTCCTCGTATTCCGATTTTTTGATGGTGACACCGGCGCGGCGAGCTTTTTGGCGGATGGATTTCATCTCGCGCTGGGCCTCGCGCAGGGAGCTCTTTTGGCTGGTGTAATTGCCGGTGTTGAGCGACTGGCCAGAGGTGCCACCCACGTCCTTGCCACCCTGCTTCACGCGGGTGCCCACGTTGGTGAGGGAGTTGTAATGGCGCTCGGCAAGGCGTGCCCAGCGGTCGTATTGCTCCTGGTATGACCCTCCGCCTCCCCCAGCGGCGCCGGCATCGGCGTAGAAGGAGCCGCTACGGATGCTTTCATAGGTGTTAATGAGTTCGCCGGCCGTGTTGGCCACGTCGCCGATGATTTGGCAGGCGTTGAGGAAGCCGTTGAGGAAACGTTCCCAGCGCGAACCGCGGGCGCGTTGCTCGGCGTGCTCGAGGTCGTAGGCGGCTTGGGCCTGACGTTGTTGCTCGTCTATCAGGGCGAGGGCGTTCTCGAGGGCCACTTGCTGCATGGCGTCGTACATGTCGTACTCGGTGGCCGAACTCTGCACTTTAGCCTGGCCGTCGCGCACATAGGCCGTCTGCCAGTCGCCAAGCGGCGTGCAGTTCATCGTCAAGCCTGAGATGTCGTTGTTCTTGAATCGACCTACCCATAGGCTGCGGTCGGTGCCCACCATGTATGACAGGCCGTCGAGCACCGAGTCGGTGGCCTCGCAGAAGAGGTACATGCCGTCGTCGAGGTCGATGTTGACGAAGCGGTGGGGGTCGTCGATCGTGGCGCTAGGGTAGGGGTCGACGGGGCGTCCGGCGTCGAACTGCCCTTTGTAGATCATCGCGCCGTAGTCGTTATAGCACTTTCCGGCGCCCTGGGGCACGCCGTTGACGACCTTGCCCACATAGTAGGCGGCCGAGTCGCAATTGGCCAGGAATTGGACGCCGGGAGCGACGATGATGCCGCTGCCGGTGGCGTGGTCGTCTTGAAACAGGCCCACGTAGTAGGCCCCGTCGCTCAGGCGCTGCATGCCGTAGCCCTTGCGCCACTCGCGCACGCGCTGCCCCTTGTAGCCGTCGACGGCTCCAATCTCGGCGCAATCTTCCAACAAGAGCCAACTCCAACGGTCGGCTCTTGCTGAAAATGAGGTGATTACAAGTAAAAATAGGAGCGCAAGGCTACTTCTCGACATATTCGGGAGTGGCTTTCACGTTCGCGTCGTTGAGCATGGCCTGGCCCTCGGTCTCGGAGATCTCGGCGAGCTGCACATTGGTGGGAGGCGCAGTGGGGTTCTGAGGGTCGGTTTGGTAAACCACGTTCAAGTAGTAGGTCTTGCCGTCCTCGATATCGATGGTCGATTCGACCTTGTTGGCGATAGGTTCGCCGGTGATGATGTGGGTGTCATTGACATTGGCCACGATCACGGTGGGGCCGTCGGTGGTGAGGGTGCATTTCTTCACCATGGGGAAGGTGATGTCGGTAGGTGGCACCACGGGAATCTTCAGCTTGGGATTCTTTTTCTGCATTTTTGCCACCTGTTCGGCGGAGATGCCGTCGTAGTGTTGCATGACTGGGGCGGAGATCTCGCCCGTGGACACGCCGTTGACAGTGAGGTCAACCTTGCAGGTCGAGTTCATCGAGGGGAGGAACACGTAGACGATGCTTTCGGCCTGGGCCACGCCAGCTCCAGCCATCATGGCGATAGCCATCAAAGCGCTGGTAATTACTTTCTTAAGCATAATGAGAGGGGAGTTTTTAGTTTTTAGTTTCTAGTTTCTAGTTTCTAGTTTCTAGTTTTTAGTTTCTAGTTTCTAGTTTCTAGTTTTAAGTTTCTAGTTTTTAGTTTCTAGTTTTTAGTTTCTAGTTTCTAGTTTTTAGTTTTTTGGCCAGTCTATTAGCTGTTTGGCTAAATGCTAAATGCTAAATGCTAAATGCTAAACGCTAAATGCTAAATGCTAAACGCTAAACGCTAAATGCTAAACGCTAAATGCTTCTTCCTAGTCGTTCATGGTGCGGAGGAGCTCGTCGTTGTCGCGGGTGCGCTCCATGCGGTCCTTGATGAACTCCATGGCCTCGATCGAGTTGCGGTCGGAGAGGAATCGGCGCAGGATCCACATGCGGTTGAGCGTTTCGTCACGCAGCAGCAGGTCGTCGCGGCGGGTCGAGGACGCCATGATGTCGACGGCGGGGAACACGCGCTTGTTGGACAGCTTGCGGTCGAGCTGGAGCTCCATGTTGCCGGTGCCCTTGAACTCCTCGAAGATCACCTCGTCCATCTTCGACGATGTCTCGGTCAAGGCCGTGGCGATGATCGTGAGCGAGCCTCCACCCTCGATGTTGCGGGCGGCACCGAAGAAGCGCTTGGGTTTCTGCAGGGCATTGGCGTCCACGCCACCCGACAGGATCTTGCCCGACGCGGGCTGGTTGGTGTTGTAGGCGCGGGCGAGGCGCGTGATGGAGTCGAGCAGGATCACCACGTCGTGGCCGCATTCCACCATTCGCTTGGCCTTCTCGAGCACGATCGAGGCGATTTTCACGTGACGGTCGGCCGGCTCGTCGAAGGTCGAGGCGATCACCTCGGCGTTGACCGAGCGGCTCATGTCGGTCACCTCCTCGGGGCGCTCGTCGATCAGCAGGATCATGATGTAGGTCTCGGGGTGGTTTTCGGCGATAGCGTTGGCTATATCCTTGAGCAAGATGGTTTTACCAGTCTTGGGAGGAGCCACGATAAGGCCGCGCTGACCCTTGCCGATAGGCGAGAACATGTCCACGACGCGGGTGGAGATGTTGCACGTTTTGCCGGATGTGAGGTCGAATTTCTCCTCGGGGAACAATGGCGTAAGGTGCTCGAACGGCACGCGGTCGCGGATAAATTCGGGTGTGCGGCCGTTGACACGCTTTACTTCGCTCAGAGGGAAGTATTTGTCACCCTCCTTCGGGGGCTTGATGGTGCACTCCACGACGTCGCCTGTCTTCAGGCCGATGTTCTTGATCTGCGACTGGGTGACGTAGACGTCGTCGGGCGACGCGAGGTAGTTGTAGTCGCTCGAGCGGAGGAATCCGTAACCTTCGGGCATGATTTCCAACACGCCACAGGCCTCGAGGAAGCCGTCGAAGTTGTACTGAGGCTCCTGGGGCTGAACCTGCCCCGGCTGTTGTTGCTGCTGGTTATTATTTTTGTTTTTCTTTTTCTTTTTTCCTTGGCCCTGCTGTTGTTGGGGCTGGGGTTGTTGCTTCTCGGCACCAGGCTCGCGCAGGGTGATGGGAGCGGTTGCGGCGGCCAAAGCGGCTGCGGCGGCTGCCTCCTCGCGCTCGCGCTGGGAACGGGGCACGAATTTCTGGCCTCCACCGTGGAAGAACGAGCCAAGCGATGAGGATTTAGGCTGTTGCTGAGGCTGTTGCTGCTTCTGCTGTTGCTGCTGAGGTTGGGCGTTTTCAGCCGTGGGGGCTGGTGTCTCCTGCTCGGCGGCGGGATGCTCTACCGGCTCGGAGGGGAGCGGGGCAAGCATGGTCAACTCGTCACCGGGATGGGGCTCGTCTTGACCCTCGTTTGACACCTCGGGCGCTTGACCGCCCTTCTGGGGCTGTTCAGCCGCCGGTGCCTCTTGCTGAGCGGCTTTCTTGCGGCCACGACGTCCCGCGGGCTTTCCCTCCTCCTTGACGGGAGCGGCTTGACCCTCGGCGGACGCCTCGGGCACTTGACCGCCCTCTTGGGGCTGGGCTTCCTCGGCCTTGGGAGCGGCGTTTTGGGCGTTTTTCGGCGGACGGCCGCGACGGGCTACGGGTTTGGCCGGAGCCTCTTGACCCTCGGCCGGAGCCTGAGCGTCAGCGGCTTTTGCCTTGGGCTCGGCCTTCTTGGCCCCTTCGCCTTTGGCCTTGCGCTGCTTGGGCTGCTTGGGCTGGGCCGCACGCTTCTCGGCCTGGGCCGACGCATGGGCAATCGCCTGCTGGTCAAGGATATCGTAAACCAATTTGTCTTTTTGTGAGGGATCAGGCTTTTTCAATCCCATTGATTGCGCGATGGAGGCGAGTTGCTCGCCGCTCATGGCAGTCAATTCATCGATATTGTACATAGTAAACCGTAAACTGGCCTATGACAGGCCATTATATTGTTTGGAATGGAAACTTAAGGTTGCATTTATGCGCTTATGCTTGGATCACCACGTTACGTGGGCTCCTAAAACGCTAACAACGCTTGCTTGAATAATGTTCTAATAAATTAGGGAGTGGAGGAGAGGTATCCTGCTGGGAACGTAGCCGCCCTCTGGGGGCGTTTCCCCGGCTTCGCGGGAATAGTTGTAGTTGAAATGTGTCGCAAAGTTACCCATAATTCCCGAATCTGCAAATTTTTCAGCAAAAAAAGCTAACTTCGCGCTATGATTGACCTCGAAACACTCTCGCCGGAGCGTATCGCGCTCTACCACACGCTCGGTTGCAAGCTGAATTTCGCCGAAACCTCCTCCGTTGCCCAGACTCTTGCCGGGCGCGGCTTTCGGCGTATGGCCAAGGGGGAGACACCCGACGTGATCGTGGTCAACACCTGCTCGGTCACCGAGTTGGCCGACAAAAAGAGCCGCCAGACCATCCGCTCGCTCCACAAGCGCTACCCCGAGGCGCCGATTATCGTCACCGGCTGCTACGCCCAATTGCAATCCGAGGCCGTTGCCTCCCTCCCGGGCGTTGCCATCGTCGCCGGCCAGGACCAAAAAGATTTAATAGCCGATTTCATTGATAGCCTGTCCCCTCGAGGCGTTACTGCGTTACAGCGTTACAGCGTTACAGCGCCCCAGCTCGGCGATAACGTTAAGGCCCCCCTCATTGAAGTCACCCCCACAAAAAATATCCGCCGTTTCATTCCCTCCTGCTCCCGGGGGGAGCGTACCCGCTTCTTCCTCAAGGTGCAGGACGGCTGCGACTACTTCTGCACCTACTGCACCATCCCCATGGCGCGCGGCCGCTCCCGCTCGGGCACCATCGACCAGCTCGTCGCCCAAGCCGCCGACGCCGCGGCCCAAGGTGGCAAGGAGATCGTAATCACCGGCGTCAACATCGGTGACTTCGGCAAGGGCCGCGACGACAAGTTTGTCGACTTGATTCGTGCCCTCGACCAGGTCGACGGAATCGAGCGTTACCGCATCTCCTCGATCGAGCCAAACCTCCTCACCGAGGAAATCATCGACTTTGTGGCTCATTCCCAGCGTTTTATGCCCCACTTCCACGTGCCGTTGCAGAGCGGTAGCGACCAGGTGCTAAGGCTGATGCGCCGTCACTACGACACCGCGCTATTCGGCCACCGCATGGAGCAGATACGCCAAGCGATGCCCCACGCGTTCATCGGCGTTGACCTCATAGTGGGCGCCCGCGGGGAGACCCAAGAGGAGTTTGAGCGCAGCCGCGACTTCATCGACTCGCTCCCCATCTCCCGCCTGCACGTGTTCACCTACAGCGAGCGCCCCGGCACCCGCGCCCTCTCCATCGGCCACGTCGTGCCGCAAGAGGAGAAGCACCGCCGCACCCGCGAGATGATCCGCCTAAGCGACAGGAAACTCCAAGCGTTCACCCGCCAGTTTATCGGAACCGTCCGTCCGGCCCTGCTCGAGCATGCCGCTCCCGGCGAACCCCTTGGCGGCTTCACCGACAACTATCTGCGCGTCAGCGTCGACGCCCCCTCCTCCCTCGACAACACCATCGTCCCCGTCCGCCTCGACGCCCTCGCGCCCGAAGAAACAATATTAGCAACATTGGCCGATGCCGCTTCCATTAAGTTATGAAGAAATTCGGCTACAAAATATTGGAATGGATGTTGGCAGGCGTGTCGCGGCTGCCGATGTGGATGCTTTACGCCTTCGCCGACGTCCTATTCTTTATTATATATTATGTGTGGCGCTACCGCCGCAAGGTCGTCCACAAGCACCTGAGCGACTCCTTCCCCGAGATGTCGGCCAAAGAGTTGAAACGCATAGAGCGTCAATTCTACCGCAACTTCGCCGACCTCATCGTCGAGACCATCAAGGTGGAAACCATCTCCGAGCGGGAGATACGCAAGAGGATGATTTTCAACGGTATGGACGTGGTTGATAGGCTGTTCGACGAGGGTCGTCCAATCGTCGCCTATTTCTCCCACACGGGCAACTGGGAATGGGTGCCCTCGATCACGCTGTGGACACGCCACCAGTGCCGCGTCGACTGCGAGTTTGCCCAGGTCTACCGGCCCCTGCGCAACAAGTGGATGGACTCCTATATGCTGAAACTGCGCGGGCGGTTTGGCCCGCGGTCTTTCGCCAAGTCGACCGTGCTGCGCGACCTGATCATGCTCCGGCGAGCCAATATGCCCTGGATCACCGGCTTTATGAGCGACCAAAAGCCTAGCCACGGCGACCCCACCTACATCACCACGTTCCTCAACCACCCCACGGCACTCATCACCGGCACCGAGACCCTCGCCCGCAAACTGAAAGCCGCCTGCGTGTACATGGACATGCACAAGGACCGCCGTGGCCACTACCACGTCGACATCACCCTCATGGCCGAGGACGCATCCACAACCGCGCCTATGGCCCTCACCCACCAGTACGGCCAACTCCTGGAGCGCACCATCCGCCGCAACCCTCCCATCTGGCTCTGGACCCACAAGCGCTGGAAAAAACCAGTGCAGGCCCCCACGGC
>JAJPXC010000165.1 GCA_021205635.1 Bacteroidales bacterium
AGCGTTACAGCGTTACAGCGTTATAGCGTTACAGCGTTACAGCGTTACAGCGTTACAGCGTTACAGCGTTACAGCGTTATCACGTTATAGCTGGCCTTTCTTGGCGAGGTTGATCAGCTCTTGACCGGGAATCAAGAAAAACTCGACGCGGCGATTGGCGGCTCTGCCCAAGCGCGAGTTGTTGGGCTTCAACGGCTCGGTGCCTCCCATTGGATAACCCACGAGCGCCGCTGTCGACTTGGCGTAGCGGTCAAACCAATC
Organism: Bacteroidales bacterium; assembly: GCA_021205635.1. Classification (GTDB taxonomy): domain Bacteria; phylum Bacteroidota; class Bacteroidia; order Bacteroidales; family Muribaculaceae; genus JAJPXC01. The sequence goes on from JAJPXC010000165.1 coordinate 262, forward strand.
ATACAACGCTGCCACGCGTCCCTCGGATAGCTCCATTTGATGGGATTCCGACCCTGTGTCGTCGGTGTGGACCGTCATCACCACCTTGAAGCGTTGCGGCGCGTTGATGAACCCCAATAACGGCGTCAGGCGCTCGCCAGCCTTGGGATAAAGAGTGGAGTCGTTGGGAGCGAACATCTCGTCGGTGGGCACAATCACAATCACCACCTCGCCCTGGCGCATCTCCTCCACATGGTAGCCCTTCTTCTGCAACGAACTAGCTATTTCACGCATAAACGCCTTAATATCAGCCGATTGCTTCGTGGGAACCTTGGGGGTGGCCAAGTTCTCATCCATCGTCATCTCGAAAATATCAGAAGAAGTTTCGGTGGATTTTGGCGCACACCATCCCCACAGTGGCAGCACGGCTAACACTGTGGACAGTAATAAGTTGCGAACGATTGACATCAGGCCTCGTCCTCCTCTTCCTCGCCTTCTGCGTCCTCTTCCTCGTCCTTTTCGTCGAGGGTCTCCTCGAAGTCGAGTTCGGCCAGCACGATCGGCTCAACGTCGTCCATCGCCACCTTGTTGCGTTTATCCTTGGAAAGGGTTTTCTTCACCGAGGCGATGAGGTCGTCGGTGTCAAGCTCGGCGTCCGATTCAAGGTCGAGCAAGCCATGATCCTCGTAGTAGTCCCAGATGATGTCCATTATATTAATGATGTCGTCACCCGAGTATTTGCGGCTTACCTTACCCTGGATGGCGTCCTGGATGTACTTGATGCAATTGTTCTCGTCGTACATAGCTTTAACGGTTTTTAGAGGTTAGAGATACGGGGTTCTATGTAGTTAGACTGCGTTTGGGCTACTAAGTTAACAATAAAATGGCGACTTCAAGGTCGAAATCGCCATTTTTTTAGATTATTTAAGTGAAACCAGTTACTGCAGGTCGAGAATCCCATCCGGCAGGTCCATCTCAATCAAGCGATTGTCGGGGTCAAGCGAGGTGATAAACTCGTCGGCCACAGGGATGTAGATCGTGCGACCATCGGGCGTGAGCACATGGAAGAGATAGTTGGCCGTGGAGGTGTCCAAGGCGGTGATCTCCCCTACCCTGTCGCCGCTCGGGGTAACAATGGTGAAGCCCCTGAGGTCGTCGGCATACAGCCCGTCGCCATCCTCGTCGTCAGGTTCCAGCCATGCCTCATCGTCACGGTCGATGCGAATCTCCTTGCCGGCAAAAGCGCGAGCTTGGGTCTCATCGGCCACGCCGTCGATTTTGATCAGCGCTCCTTGGCTGCCTCTAGGACGTATCGAGGAGATGAAGAACGGCGTGAGGATACCGTCAACGTCCATAATCAAGCACGACAGCGAATCGAGGTCGACATCGGCCTCGATCACGGCCGACATCTCGCCATGGATGCCATGGGGCTTGATGATATGACCGATTGCGGCTGTTCCTTGCAAGGTAATCACTTCTTCTTTTTCTTCTTTTTCTTGCCAGTGGCTTCGGGCACGACTATCTGCTCAAACTGATGCAAGCGGTGCAACTCGGGATCCAAGCGGATAGCCCCGTGGGACAATTCGGCCAGATCCTTGAAGATCTTGGCATCCTCGGCGCTCTCGGGGTTGACTTGGAGCATCAGCTTCTTCATGTGGTTGGCCAGCAAGAAGATAAGAGCATCCTTCTCCTCACCCGCCTCCATCTGGGCGCAACGGTCGATCATGCCCACAATGTATCGCCCATAGTGGCGGAAACGGTTGGGGCCTACCGTGGAGGTGTACGGCACCGGATCGGGCAACGTGCTCAGGCTCTCCTGCTGGATCACCTCGCATGGGTAATCGATGTCGAGTTGGAAGTCGCTCATGATCGCCAGATGGTCCCAGAGCTTGTGCTTATAGTCAGGCTCGTCGCGCAGCTGGGGAAACAGGTTGCCCATGGTGTCGATAATCGAGTAGGCGCAACGCGTGCGCAGGTCGCGGTCCTTGATCTCAAGGCAATGGTCGACCATACGCTGGATGTTGCGGCCGTACTCGGGGAGCACCAGCCGTTTGAGCCTTGTGTTGTAGGTAAGCATTGGCTGACGATTACATGTTCATGCCGCCATCCACCTGGATTACCTGGCCGGTAACGTAGCCCGACATGTCGGACGCCAGGAAGGTGGCAACGTTGGCGATATCCTCTACTTGGCCGCCGCGACGCAAGGGTATCTTCTTGCACCACTCGGCACGCACCTCCTCGGGGAGTGCGGCGGTCATGGCGGTCTCGATGAAGCCGGGAGCGATGGCGTTGGCACGGATGCCGCGCGAGCCTACCTCCTGGGCCACACTCTTGGCCAGAGCTATCAAGCCAGCCTTGGAAGCTGCATAGTTGCTTTGACCGGCGTTGCCATGCACGCCCACAACCGATGCCATGTTGATAATCGAACCCCCGCGCTGGCGAAGCATGGTGGGCAGAACGGCGTGGATGAAGTTGAATGCCGATTTGAGGTTGACCGCGATCACGGCGTCCCACTGTTGCTCGGTCATGCGCATCATCAGGCCGTCCTTGGTGATGCCCGCGTTGTTGACCAGGATGTCGATGCGGCCAAAGTCGGCGAGAATCTGCTTAACAACCTCCTCCGTCTGAGCATAATCGGCGGCGTTGGAGGCGTAACCCTTGCACTTAACGCCAAGAGCCTCGATCTCAGCCTCGGTGGCTTTCCCGTTCTCGTCAATTACAAGGTCGGTGAAAGCGATGTTGGCGCCCTCTTGGGCGAACTTCAAGGCCAGGGCCTTGCCTATGCCGCGGGCAGCGCCCGTGATCAATGCTGTTTTTCCTTCAAGTAGTTTCATATTCAATAATGGATGAAGTTTCTTGACTGCAAAGGTAACAATAAATAACAGAATCGGCAAATTTAGCCCTTAACTGCGTTTTTGTTTGCCATTTAGGGGTGAAATGTGTAACTTCGCGACAAAATTACAACCGAAAATGAAAGTTTTGAAATTTGGTGGCACCTCCGTAGGGTCGGCCCAGAGAATCAAAGACGTAGCCGCGCTGATCGTCCCGCGTGGCAAAAACATCATTGTGCTTTCCGCCATGTCGGGAACCACCAACTCCCTTGTCGAAATCAGCGACTACCTTTATAAAAAGAACATCGAGGGAGCAAAAGAAACTATCAACAACCTCGAGGCAAAGTATCGCCGCACCATCGACGAGCTTTACTCCACCGAAGAAGCCAAAGCGCAGGCCCTGCACGAGGTAAAGGCTTGCTTCAACTATATCCGCTCGTTCACCAAGGACATCTTCACCCTCTTCGAGGAGAAGGAGATCCTGGCACAGGGCGAGTTGATGTCGACCGCCATGATGACCATCTACCTCAAGGAGCAAGGCGTGGACGCACAGTTGCTCCCGGCCCTTGAGTTTATGCGCACCGACAAGAACGCCGAGCCCGACACCCAGTACATCCGCTCGCGACTCACCACCCTGCTCGACAAGTATCCCGAAGCCCAGCTCTACATCACCCAGGGTTACATCTGTCGCAACGCCTACGGCGAGATCGACAACCTGCAGCGAGGTGGCAGCGACTATACCGCCTCCCTCATCGGAGCAGCCATCAACGCCGACGAGGTGGAGATATGGACCGACATCGACGGCATGCACAACAACGACCCCCGATACGTCGAGGGCACCGAGCCTGTTTCCCACCTCCACTTCGAGGAAGCCGCCGAGCTCGCCTACTTCGGCGCCAAGATCCTGCATCCCACCTGCGTCCTTCCCGCCAAGCTGAACAATATACCCGTGCGCCTGCTCAACACCATGCAGCCCAACGCCGCCGGTACATTAATATATAATACCCAAGGCCCCAAGGCCATCAAGGCCGTGGCCGCCAAGGACAACATCACCGCCATCAAGATCAAGAGCGGCCGCATGTTATTGGCCTACGGCTTCCTGCGCAAAGTGTTCGAGATCTTTGAGACGCACCAAACCCCTATCGACATGATCGCCACCTCGGAGGTGGGCGTTTCCGTCACCATCGATAACGAGCGCAACCTTGAGGCCATCGTCAACGACCTCAAGAAGTTCGGCACCGTGACCGTCGACAAGGACATGGTGATTATCTGCGTAGTTGGCGACCTCGAGTGGCAGAATCGCGGCTTCGAGGCAAAAGCCTTGGACGCCCTGCGCGACGTGCCCGTGCGCATGATCTCCTACGGCGGTAGCAACTACAACATCTCCTTCCTTATCAGAAAAGAGGACAAGGTTAAGGCGCTCAACTCGCTGAGCGACCACTTGTTCAAGCACAAATAAACGCTTTAAAAGGGCTTAGTTAACTACCAGTTAATTAGGCCCTTGTTTTCACCCTTTCGTTATTACGTAATAACGTTATTACGACATTATTCAGCTTACACATATATGTTCCCAATAGAAAAATTAGAGAAGTCCCCTACCCCGCTCTACTATTACGACCTGAAGCTCCTCCAGGACACCCTGCAAGCCATCAAGGACGCTATTCCCGATGACCGATTCAAGGTGCATTACGCCATCAAGGCTTGCAACAACCCCCAGGTGATAAAGGTAATCGCCGACGCTGGATTTGGAGCCGATTGCGTGTCGGGAGGCGAAATTCTCCAGGCCCTCGAGGCTGGAATAGCCCCTGAGAAGATAGTTTACGCTGGCGTGGGCAAAACGGATGCCGAGATTCTTCTTGGCCTCGAGAAGGGTATCGGTTGCTTCAACGTGGAGTCGATAGAAGAGCTTGAGGTAATCAACGACTTGGCACTCAAGGCTGGCAAGGTCGCTCCAATCGCCTTCCGCATCAACCCCAACATCGACGCTCACACCCACGAATACATCACCACCGGATTGGCCGAGAACAAGTTTGGTATCCCCCATCACCTCGAAAAAGAGGCCGTCAAGAAGGCCAAGGAGATGAAAGGCGTACGCCTCAAGGGACTCCACTTCCATATCGGCTCGCAAATCACCATCAACGAGCCATTCGCATTACTCTCACATCGCGTCAACTCCATGCAGGACGATTACGCCAAGCAAGGAATCACCTTCGAGACCATCAACGTGGGTGGCGGCCTCGGAATCGACTACGACGACCCCGACGGCAACCCGATTCCCGACTTCAAAAGCTACTTCTCCACTTTCGCCCGCGACCTCAACCTGCGTCACGGTCAGGAATTGCACTTTGAGTTGGGTCGCTCGGTGGTGGGCCAATGCGGCTCACTCATCACCCGCGTGCTCTACGTCAAGAAAGGCGCAGGCAAGCAGTTTGTAATCCTCGACGCTGGTTTTCCCGACCTTATCCGCCCGGCCCTCTACGGCGCCCATCACAAAATCGAAAACCTCTCAGCCGCTCTGCGCGCAAGCGAGGCTGACGGCAGCAAGGACACCACCGCCGTTTACGACATCGTTGGACCCATCTGCGAGTCGACCGACTGCTTCGGCAAGGACGAGCGCCTGCCCATCACCCAGCGTGGCGACATAATCGCCCTTCGCTCCGCTGGAGCCTACGGAGAGGCTATGGCCTCGGGCTACAACACACGCCCCCTACCCTCCTCCCTCCTGGCTTAAACGGGGATTACCACCAAATGATAAAATGATAAAGTGATAAAGTGATAATCAAGGATCCACTTTGAGACAACAAAAGAGCCGCGGTTAAGCGGCCCTTTTCGTATTATTTCGTAAGAAATTTACTGCCCCAGATAAGTCTTAAGCAAGCGGCTCTTCTGCCCTTTGAGGCGACGAATAGCCTTCTCCTTGATCTGGCGCACACGCTCGCGGGTGAGGTCAAACTCTGCGCCGATCTCCTCAAGGGTCATCTCCTGGCAACCGATGCCGAAGAATTTCTTCAGGATCTCGCGCTCGCGCTCATGCAACTGGCGCAACGCGCGGTCAACCTCCTTCGACAGCGACTCCTGGGTCAACGTGGCGTCGGCCATGGGGGAGTCGTCGTTGGTGAGCACGTCGAGCAGCGAGTTGTCCTCGCCCTCCACAAAGGGAGCGTCCACCGAGATGTGGCGACCCGACACCTTCATCGAGTCGGCAATCTTCTCCACGGGCACGTCCAAAGCCTCGGCAAGCTCCTCGGCCGACGGACGGCGCTCGTTCTCTTGCTCAAACTTCGACAAGGCCTTTGAAATCTTGTTGAGGGATCCTACCTGGTTGAGCGGCAAACGCACGATACGCGACTGCTCGGCCAATGCCTGCAGAATCGACTGGCGAATCCACCACACCGCGTAGGATATAAATTTGAAACCACGGGTCTCGTCAAACTTCTGCGCGGCCTTGATCAAGCCGAGGTTGCCCTCGTTGATAAGGTCGGGCAGCGACAAGCCTTGGTTCTGGTACTGCTTGGCTACCGACACGACGAATCGCAAGTTGGCGCGGGTAAGTTTCTCGAGAGCTGCCTGATCCCCTTGCCTGATGCGTTGGGCGAGCTCAACTTCCTCTTCTACGGTTATGAGGTCCTCACGTCCGATCTCTTGCAAATACTTGTCGAGCGAAGCGCTTTCGCGGTTAGTAATTGATTTGGTAATCTTTAGTTGTCTCATCCTTGAGAAATGAAATGTATGGGGATACCTTGTTAATAATATATTATTCGTGCAAAGTTAACACTTTTCTCCCATATAACGATTACCGATTTACGGTTATTTCACCTTTATTAAAATCTTATAACCTTTTCTCGTGATCCTTTCATCCTTTAATTCCTTTCCTCCTTTAATCATTAAGGGGATTATCTGCGGGGAGCGACGATGCGCTCGCCTAGGAATTTGGCGAATTCGGCCTTGATCTCGGTCACGCGCTTGTTTTCCTGCATCAGGGCGAGCACTTCCGAGGGATTGTAACCCTCTTGGCTACACAAGTCCTTGATTTTGCGGCGAATAGAACGTTGTTGGCATTCCAGCACGGCATCTTTCAGCTCATAGACAGCGCGCTCCACAAGGGAGTAGAGTCGCTCCTCCTCGGTCTCGATATGGGCGTGCTTGGTGTGGATTTTCGACAGCTGATAGCGGTCGCTCACAAGGTCGGTGGTAAGCCGGCGTATCTCGTCGTCGTCGCAAGAGGCCAATTGCTTTTCGATAAAATGCTGGGCCACTTCGTCACGAGCCTGAGCCACCATCTCGTCACAGCGCGCTTGCAATTCCTTTTCTCGGCGGTCGATATCGGCAACCGAGCAACCCGAATCACGAATCTCGGCAACTCCCCTATCCCACATCTCTCGTCGTTCCTGCTCGATGCGCTCTTCGGAACGGTCTCGCGCTGCTGGCCATTCTGTTATCAGCAGCTGGGCTGCCATATTAATTGCCCGGGCATAGAGGGGCGTTGTGATAGCAAGGCCATCCCCTTCAAGGTCGCCAAGAATGTAGTCTATGACCGTAATTGACATCGGATTCCCCTCTTGGTCGTAAGCCTCGTCACCAATTTCCACGGCACCGTATTTCAAGGCGTAACGCAACACGGCTCGCTCAAATTTTGCCAAGAATATGGCATCATCTTGCTCGGTGCTCTCACTCTTGGTCGCTATTTCCTGCGTCTGTGTGGCTGTATCTTGTATTTGATCCAGCCCTTGCAGGGTGCGGGCAGCTGCCTCTTTGGCCTGTTTAAGAGCCTCCTTGTCGCGACGTGCCGTAATGAGTTTGTCGCACTGCTGCACAATCAGTTTCTCACTCATCCCCAAGCGGTTGGCGCACTCTTGGATGTAGACGTTGCGGGTTATCGGGTCGGGAATCAGGGCTATCGACTCGATGACGTCGGTAATCACATTGGCTCGCGCTATTGGGTCGTTGGATACGCCCTTAAGGAGGATATCGGTCTTGAAAGCGATGAAGTCCTGGGAGTTTTTCTCGATATATTCCTCAACCTCGGAGGATGAGTGATGCTGGGCGAACGAGTCGGGGTCGTCACCCTCGGGCAACAGCACCACCTTCACGTTCATGCCAGCGGCGAGAAGCAGGTTGATACCTCGCAGCGAGGCCTTGATACCAGCCGCGTCGGAATCGTAAATCACCGTGAGGTTGCGGGTGATGAGCTTGATCTTGTGGATCTGCCCTTCGGTGAGGGAGGTGCCCGATGAGGCGACCACGTTCTCGATGCCGCTCTGGTGCATGGAAATCACATCCATGTACCCCTCCACCATTATGCAACGGTCCTTCTTGGCGATGGCTTGGCGGGCTTGGTAGAGGCCGTACACCTCCACGCTCTTGTGGTAAATGGCCGATTCGGGTGAGTTGACGTATTTGCCCACGCCCTCTTTTTTGGCTTGCAAGATGCGACCACCAAAGGCGACCACGCGTCCCGAGGTGGTGAAAATTGGGTAGATTACACGGCCACGGAAACGGTCGTAGACGCGCCCTTCCTCGGTTTTGGCACACAGGCCGGTGTCAAACAGGTATTTCTCGTTGAATCCTTTGGCGGTGGCCGCACGGTAGAGGGCGTCACCCTTTGGAAGAGAATAGCCCAGACGGAAACGCTTGATGGCCCAGTCGTTGATGCCGCGCTCGCGGAAGTAACTCAGACCGATGTCACGCCCGTCATCAGTGTCGGTGAGATTATGCTCAAAGTAGTTGAGGGCGAAGTCGTTAACGGCGAACAATGATTCGCGCTCCGAGGCTTGCTGACGCTCGGCGTCGGTCAATTCTCGTTCCTTAACCTCGATGTTGTATTTCTTGGCAAGCCGCTTGAGAGCCTCGGTGTAGGAAATCTGCTCCAGCTCCATCAGGAAGTTGACCGGTGAGCCTCCCTTGCCGCAAGAGAAGCATTTGCACAGGCCTTTGGCGCGAGACACGGAGAACGATGGCGTGCGCTCGTTGTGGAACGGACACAAGCCGATATAGCTGGCGCCCGAGCGTTTCAGCGTCACATAGTCGCTCACCACCTCCACAATGTCGGCGGCATCCAATATCCGTTGTACTGTCTCCCTATCAATCACTGGAGGATGTCATTAATCGGTTTAGGTCGTAATACATTACACGAGTTGATTTCTCAACATCATCATTATTCAAGAAGTCAAAACCGTTTTTGATGTAAAATCCAAAAGCCTCAGCATAGGCGTCAACAGTTATAAATCTACATCCCGTTTTGTTATTGTTTACAAAAGTATATTTTAAGTAGTCTAACAGACGTCCTCCAATATGTTGTCCTTTGGAATCAGAAGATATAGCTAACCTGCATAACTTAACAGCGGGATAACTTTTCAGCCTTTTTTCATTGACAAATCGGTGTTTCCGAAACCGATTAAACTCCGTTTTATTTTCAAAATCGCTTAACGATACTCTATCATTAGCTAAGCTAAAATATCCCAACAACCTAGAATCATCCTCCTCCTTTACAATATAAGTAACGGCCAAAAGAGCACGCTGATAAGCTTCCGCCTCCGTTAACAAAAAGTCATTTAAATCCTCGTCTCCACAATCAAAGGCATCGACTGGTGGATGAAAGTCCAATCTACGAATCTGCAGTGCCATGATTTGTTAATTCTCTCCATTCGCAAACCATTGCCTTACAATTTCATAGTTTTTTCGAATCTCGGCTATGCGTTCAGGGGATTCTTTTAGATTCTCCTTCATGCGAGATTCAAATCGACGAGCATCCTCGCCAAACAAGATGGGGGTTTCTGCTATTGGGCGTGCCATAATTCCATGTTTTTTAATTTACAATGCAAAAGTAAGAAATTTTGTTTGAAAACGCAACTTAGTGGCCAGACATTAGGCGCTCAATGGCGATGCGGAAGTCGAGCAGCAAGGACTTCAATGGTGTCAAGATGGGCCGGAAGACTGAGGAGGAGGTGGGGGTGAAGATGCGCAGATCGCCCTGGCGGCAGTGCACGTCCATGATGTCGTCCATGATTACAGGCTCGCCGTCGATATGCGCCGGGCCCTCGGAGTTGCGGTAGATAACGGCCGACGGAGCGCGGAATGTGCGAATCATAGTGTTGCGATTTATGTACCCGGTCATCAGGTCGATGCCCATCACGGCCGAATCGACCAGGTTGCCCGCGTGAACCACGGTGATATCAAGTAAGCCGTCGGTGATGGAAGCCTCAGGGGCGATGTAAGCGTTGTTGCCGTATTGCGAGGCGTTGCACACGGCCACGAGGAAGGCCTTTTCGGTCAGGACCTTGCCTCCGGAAGATATAGTGTAGGTTTGGGGATGGTATTGGACATATTCTTGAATGGTGGAACGGATGTAAGAGAGTTTTCCGCGACGATGCTGGTGGGCGAAGCGGTGGGACACTGCCGCGTCGAAGCCCACGCCGAATGTGCAGAAGAATTTGCGGCCGTTCACTTCGCCATGGTCGCAGTTGATGATATGCTCCTCCTCGATCACGTCGAGAGCCAACCTCGGGTCGATCGGTATGCCCAAATGACGTGCCAAGCCGTTGCCTGAGCCAGAGGGGATGATGCCCAGTGGCACACCGGTACCGCACAGAGCGTCGGCCGTCTCGTTGATCGTGCCGTCCCCTCCAGCGGCCAAAACCGCGTCATAATTCCCCTCCACGGCTACTCCGGCAAGCCGGGTGGCATCGCCCGCGCAAGTGGTATGCTGGATATCCACTGCGTAGCCCAGTTCGCCCATTCGCCCGGTCACTTCCTGGGCTAGGCCCTCCTTTGAGTGGGTGCCTGAGATGGGATTGATGATCAGCATGAGTCGGCGGTTGGTGTCGGCCATGGCTTATAGGTGTTTTATGAGGTTCATTACTTTGTAAAATAGACGGTGACGGCGCTTCCATTCGCGGCCTTGGGTGATAGCTGATTGGTAGCTCACGTCGTTGCCTGCCGAGTTCATCGCCTCGGTAAGCATTGGGTTGTCGAGGGCATTTTCGATGAAACGGTTTAGCCCTCGGCGATGCCGGCCCCTGAGTCCTTGCGCCACCTTGTCGAGAAAGTCGTTCACCAATCCTTGGTCGAGATTGAGCCGATAGGTGGGTTGGCGGTCAGCAGGAGCCAATTCTAGCAACTGAAGCATGCGCTGATAGCTCTGCAGGTTCCATTGCCACAATTCAGGATAAGGCAAGGTTGATTGCCCACCCATGCGCCATCGGTAGCCTTGAAAGTCGATCCACGTCACCTTGCCCGGGTGGAGCATCACACGATAATTGAAGATCCAGTCCTCACCAGCACCCTCAGGCTGATGCTCCTCAAGGTCGATGAAAGCTCGACGGTAAAGGACGCCCCATTGGGTGCACGGCATACCAGCTCGGCGCAGCAGGTGAGGCAGAAGCTCGTTGGTGGTATAGATAGCCTTGGTGAAGAATCGGGAGGGGTAGAAATGAGGGATTGAGACCCATCCACGTGGCGATAGCTTTCGCGAGCCCATTATTACTATGTCGCTCTGGGAGTCGTGGGCCTGGGCCCATAGCTCGCGCAGGGCATCGGGAGAGAGTAGGTCGTCCTGGTCGATAAAGGTGACGTACTCCCCCTTGGCCGACGCTATTCCTTGCAGGCGAGCCCCACCCTGCCCGTGGTTTACTGAAGATCGGATGAGCCTTACTCGGGGGTCAACCGCGGCATACGATCGGATTAGCTCGGGGGTGGAATCGGTGGAGGCGTCGTCGACGATCACCAGCTCCCAGTCGCGGAACGATTGTTTAACCACCGAATCTATGGCCTTGCGCAAGGTCGCTGGCGTGGCGTTGTAGGTAGCCATTACCACCGAGATGTACACCCCGGTTGAGGGCACAGCCTGGGCCGAACGCTTGGCGGCCAGTTTACGGGCCATACGGGAGTAGAGCAACCACACGATATGCTTCTCCTTGGCGTTCAGGGCATATCGCTTGGAATCGGCAATCAGCCGCTTCACCTCGGGATGAAATCGCGAGAACATCGCCCCGCGGGCTATACAGCAGTCGTACAGGCGATGAAGCCTATAGAGGAAGAACGCCTCCGAGTCGTTGACCAGCGGTCGCATCCCTTCCACAAGCTTCACCCATCCCCGGAAGTTCATCACCCCGGCGCGGGCCGGACGGTTGTGTCGATAATTATAATTATATATGTGTTGGCCCTTGTTGATGTAAATTTGTCCGTTGAGGTTGAGCGAGCCGACGAGCATCAGCAGCTCCTCGTTGATGTTGATTTCTGGGTCAATGAGTTGCTCCATGCCCAAGAGGTCCTGGCGCCGGAACAGCTTTGCGCACATCGTGGGGACGAAATCGCCCATCAGCAACCCGTCGACGAATTCCTCGATGGTCAACAACCCCGAGAAGTCGCCACGCAGGGCATAATGGCCAATAGGTGTACACCGCCACACGCCGCCCTCCACCACCGACACCGTTCCCTCATCGTGTTGCAGGAGCCATTCCAGAGCGTTAGGCTCAAGGGTATCGTCAGCGTCGAGGAAAGTGATACGTTCGGTAGTGGCCTCTCTCACTCCCCGGGAGCGTGCCAGCAGGGTGCCACGGTTCTTAGTGTGGACGGCCTTGAGTCGGGGATCCTCCTTGGCGAATTGGTCGATGATGGCACCTGTGGAGTCACTCGAGCCGTCATCCACGACCACCAGCTCCCACTGTTTCATCGTCTGCGCGATCACGCTCTGGATAGCTTGTGCCACCCATTTTTCTTCGTTGTATGCCGGAATCACTACCGTTACCATATCTTGCAAAATTAGCCATTTACATTTACCCCGCCAAAAATATCGTCCATTTCACATATTTTAATTATCATTAGATATTATTTAATGTAAAATCTTCGCCGAAAAAGTTGCAGTTACAAAATTAATCGCTACTTTTGTCAAAAATATGCCGGCCTAATGACCGGAGCGACCTAAATCTACCGAATAACCCTTCTGTAAAGACCTAACTAAAAGTGACTTACCGCCTGTGATTATATCAACATGGCTTGAGACTGACAATTCACCAATCTAATAATCAATATCGAAACATGTTTACACAATTGCAAAACCGCGCGTTACGTCGCGCAACCTTAGTGACCATGCTGGGTATTTCCGGTTTGCTCGTGAACGCTGCCACGGTTCCCTTCACCACTGGAGGTATTACCTATAAGAGCACCGACGGCGAGACCGTGGAGATCCAGAAACCCGCTTCGGGCGTTACCTACGAGGGCGACTATGTGATTCCCGCTACCGTGGAGAACGACGGCGTCACCTACTCGGTGGCCAAGATGAACAACTCGGCCTTCAAGAACAACACTACCGTTACGGGCCTTGACCTTGGTGCTACCGCCATTACCTCGGTGGGCCGTACCGCTCTCGGCGGCATGACCGCCCTGAAGACCCTTGTACTTCCCACCGGCCTTACCTCCCTGTCATCCGACGCCATGTCGGGCGACTCCGCTCTTGAGGCTTTGGTAATTCCCGGAGGCGTTACCAAGATCAACTCCAACATCTTGCAGGACTGCTACGCCCTGAAGGACCTCACCTTCGCCGCCAGCACCGAGGCTCTGTCCATCACCAACACCATGTGGGGCTCCTCCACTCTCAACAGCCTCTCCCTGGAGAACTTGACCATCAACCGCGTGCTCGACCTCGAGTCGACCACCTTGGCCGACCAGCCTTTCGCCAACATCAAGGCGATTAAGAACGTTGTGTTCGCCGACGGTCTCACATCCGTTCCCCAGTACATGTTCCAGAACTGTACAGGCCTTACCACCGTTAACATTCCCTCGACCGTCACCTCGATCGGCTCGCAGGCATTCTACAACACCGGCATCACCTCCATCGTGATCCCCGACGGTGTTACCACCATCAACGCCTCGACCTTCTACAACTGTACATCGCTGACTTCGGTAACCCTTGGCAACGCCACCACCTCGATCGGCGCCATGGCTTTCTACAAGGCCGCCATCACCTCGATCAACTTCCCCGAGACCCTTACCTCGATCGGCGCTCAGGCTTTCCAGGCATGCTCCATCGGTGGCGAGGTTACTTTCCCCTCGGCTCTGAAGTCGATTGGCGACAAGGCTTTCCAAAGCAACAAGGCTACCGCTTACAACATCCCCGCTTCGGTTACCTCGATCGGCTCCTCCTGCTTCTACAACAACACCAAGTTGCAGAAATTCACCGTGGACGCAGCCAACGAGAACTATAAGGTATCGGACGGTGGCGCCCTCGTTTCGAAGGACGGCCTCGTGCTCTACAGCTATCCCGTAGCTTCCACCCCCACCTCTTACACCGACAACGCTGTTGTTGAGCTCGACGCTTACGCCTTCTGCAAGGCTACCAAGCTCACCGAAATCAACCTCCCCTCTTGCCTCACCTACGGCGACTACTCGCTGTCCAACACCGGCATCACCTCCTACTCGCTCAACGGCACCATCGGCCGCTACGTGCTGGCCAACAACGCCAACCTGGTTGACGTGACCGTTGACTCCAACGAGTGCCCCACCGGCGTCGTTAAGGGCTGTACCGCTCTTACCTCCTATACCTCTCTTCAGGACGTAGTGATCGTTCGTCAGGACGCTTTCAACGGCTGCTCCGCTCTTAAGGACCTCAACCTTGGCAAGATCCTCGCTATACTCGAGGCCGACTGCTTCGCTGGTTGCAACGGCTTGAACCTTATCGTGGCTGCCAACTACCCCGCCGCTATGGCACAGGGCGTGTTCACCGAGGAGACCGTGATGAGCGCTACCGTACCCACCGCATTGGTTGACACTTACAAGAACGCCGCTGGCTGGCAGTATCTCACCATCAAGGGTGACGAGAACCTGGCTATCGGTGGTGAGGACATGGGTATGCCCGACGGCCTCTACTACGCTGGCACCGACGGCGACCTCTACTGCTACTACGCCGACGGCCAATTCGACAGCTACGACGTAGGCGGTCTGCCCCACACCTTCCAGCTCGCTCAGTTCAACCACCGCATTTACGGCGCATCGGCTGGCCAGAAGTTCGTTTACTCGGCTACCGGTTCCACCGACGGTGACGGCGTGCTCTTCTACATCTCCAAGATCGGTGGCAACGTGTTCCAGGCTACCGTGCTCGACAACGCTGGCGGCAACGCCTACAAGGACCCCTTCGGCCTCTACATCTACGGCGACACCCTCTATGTGAACGACCGCAACGTGTGCGCCCGCAAGATCGCTGCCGACGCTATCTCCCTGCCCCAGGACTATCCCTCATGGTTTGAGAACAACTGGCTGTACTACTACGGCAATCCTTGGGTATACGGCTGTATCAAGGCTGGTTTCGCCATCACCCAGGATCAGGACGACGAGGGCAACCCCGAGCCCCTCTACTGGTTCGCGTTCAAGTACAACGGCGAGGGCATCTTCCGCTTCAAGGAGAAACACATCGGCTCGTCTTCCGCAGCTGGTCCCGACCCCGGTTACACCCCCATCTTCTCCTCCAACGGTACTATCATGACCACCTTCAACATCGACGAGAAGAACGGTCACCTCTACATCTACATCGAGACTGCCAACAACGGCAAGGACACCCAAGTGCTGGGCGGCCTCTACCGCTACAACCTGAGCGACCTTATGTCGGCTAACGCAAGCGATATCGTTAACGTTCCCCGCCAGTTGATCGACGGCGCTCCCGTTTACTGGGAAGGCTCCTCCACCAACGAGCACGTGGGTATCTCCCAGCTCACTATCGACGAGAACAACGAGTACATGTACTGGTGCTACCGCGCTCCCTCGGAGAGCGACATCCAGAACGTGGCCAACGAGGCCGCAGGTCACTACAAGTGGGCTGAGGACTACGACGCTACCAACCCCCGTCACGTCACCGGTATCAAGCGTATCAAGCTCGGCGAGGAGAATCCCGAGGTTGAGCTCGTAGTTGAGGGCGTTGAGGGCTACGGCGTGGTTCCCGTTAACTTCGCTGGCTCCATCAAGCCTAACGATGGCAAAGAGGGCGTGCAGAACGTCAACATCAACGAGAAGGCCGCCTACGACCGCATCAATGTTGCCGGCAACTCCTTCGCTACCACCGAGAACGCCAAGGTTAACGTTTACAACGCCAATGGCCAGCTCGTGATTTGCAACGCTGTCGTTGCCGACGAGCTCACCACCATCGACGGTGCTGGCGTATACGTCATCGAGGCTATCTTCACCGACGGTGCCAAGCAAGTCATCAAGATGGCTGTGAAGTAAACCGATCCTCTCAGTAGAATGGAAGTCGGGTCGTCTACAACCCGACAAATAGAAAAAGTGCCACCCTTCGGGGCACGGCTCTTTCATTTAAATCAAAATTCAGCGTATAGTTCCCTTACCCGACTCT
>JAJPXC010000012.1 GCA_021205635.1 Bacteroidales bacterium
CATCGTCCAATTGGGCAAGTCAAGTATGCTTTAATTTAATTCAACCAACAGGTAACTACTACAAACTTCTATTCACTACTAACTCGTCAGGCGTTATGCACAGGACGAAGGAGGTCGTTGACAGTCTTCACAGGGTTGAAGGTGGTGATGGGCACTTCCACGAACACCGTGTTCCAGTCGCTCATCGCGCCGTTCCACAAGCCAGGGAGCTCCAGGGCCTTCAGTTTGCGGCCGTGATAGCTCTTGGACGAGATGAACCCTGCGTCGGGATCGACGTGCGACGGCAGGTCGTACTTCTTGCCGTTCACGTCCTTGATGTAGCACACAAGGTCGACGGGATTGAAGTGGGTAGCCTCGCGCATCATCGCCATGTCCTCGGGATTGGCGGGGTCGATCTGGGTGCTCTCCAGGATCTGGGGAGAAGTGGATCCATCGGGATTGTAAGCGATGAACGGGCCACCGCCAGGCTCGCCCTCGTTCTTCACCATGCCGCACACGCGCAAGGGACGGTCAAGCTTCGACTTGATGTAGAGGGCCAACTCAGCGTCCTCCAGCGACTTCATCTTCTCGTCGCGGATGCACAACACGTCGTGCAAGAAGGCGATCATCTCGCGCAGGTCGTCAATCGTGTACTTGCCGGTGTTGAGCATGCCAAGGTATTGTGCGATCTGGTCGTGCACTTGAACGAGGTAGCCGCCGAGCACCTCCTTGTAGCGGATGGTGTCGTCACGGCGGGAGTCGGGCACCACGTTGTCAATATTTTTCAGGAACACCACAGCCGAGTCGAGGTCGTTGAGATTCTCGATCAGGGCGCCGTGGCCTCCAGGGCGGAACACCATCTCGCCCTTCTCGTCACGGAAGGCCGAGCCATCCTCAGCGCCGGCCACGGTGTCGGTCGACGGCTTCTGCTCGGAGAGGGTGATGTCGTATTTCACGCCGAAGCGCACCTCCATCTCGGGCTTCACCTGCTCGATCTTGGCCGTGAACAGCTTGCGATGGTCCGGCGAAACAGTGAAATGGAGTTTCACGACTCCGTCGCGGCCTTTGGCCATCTGTGCGCCTTCGGCCATCTGCTCCTCGAGCGGAGTGCGGGGCAGGTGTCCCTGGTAGCGGTGGAACAGGAGCAAGCCTTTGGGGAGCGAGCCGTAGCCCATACCCTCGGGCAAAATCAACGCGGCGATCACGTCCTTGGCGCGGCCCTTCTGGAGAGCCTCCTTGATGGTCAAGCCATGAAGGCGGAGCATAGTTGCCTCCAACTCTTCGCGGAACGGCGTGCGGTCGATACCTTTCAGCAACTGGTCGACAGGCGAACCCTCCTTGGGCTGGGCGTCTTCGCCCTCCACGAATGAGAACAGGGCCTTAAACATGCGGCTTGCGGCACCCGACGCGGGGACCATCTTGATCACCTCGCCGCCATCCTCGAGGTACTTGTGCCACCTGGCGATGGCCTTTTCTTGCTCGTCGTCATCGAGAGCTTTGATACCGGCGCCCACCTTGGCCGACGACGCAAGGCGCATATAGGGGAAACCGGTAGTGAATCGTTTTAGTTGCTGGTTGAGTTTCTCTTCCGAGATACCCTTTTTCGCGAGGGTCGCGCGGTCGTGTTCGCTAAGCATGATAAATGAGTTGGTTATTTATGATTATTAGTAGGGTTGAAACACACAAAAATCGCGTCACACCCCCCTTGCGAGGTAGTGTAACGCGAATATAACACTTTTTTGTTAAACACCAATATTTTTGTGGAACGGAGCCTTACAGCTCAATCACACAGGGATCGGCCGAGAGGTCGTGGTTGGCAAACGAGGCCACACAATGCTCGTCGAGGCTCTCTTGGCGCACCCACTGCAGTGACGCCCGGGCCTGACTACGGTCGTCGCACAATCCCGGAAGCACCATCTGCTGCCACGAGCGTGGCCCATAGCCGGCGTCGGCGTAGTAAAGCATGTATCGGCCACCATGTCCCGTCACCTTCGTGGCGAAATGGCCCTTGGAGTGGCCCGGGGTCCACACCAGCTCTATCGAGCCGTCGCCAAGGAGGTCGTAGCTCTTGTCCATCGGCCCGTGACCGGTGCGACCGAAGCGGAACGGCCTAATCTGGGTACCAGCCCACATGCTGGGCGTGTAGCGGAATCGGTTGAGCCAATACGATGCCGAACGCAACTCAGGCTCCGACACCAATATGTTCTTGGCCTTCGACACCATCTTCAACCCCGATACATGGTCGCAGTCCAAGTGGGACAGAAGCACATAATCCAAGTCGCTCTCCTTGACTCCGATCTTGGCCAACTGCTCGGCAATCGTCTGGCCCTTGCCCACGACTCCCTGGTTGACCATATAAAGGAGCATCGACATGTGGGAGATCTGGGCGTTGCGGTCGAACGTGTTGGAAGGCGACATGTCGCGATGCCAGCCGCAATCCACCAGCACCTTCGCCTTAGGATGATCTATATACATGGCCGATACTGGGAGCCACACTTTATCGGCGGCGCGGGTGAAGAAGCCCGAGGCTCCTACGAAATTGCCGTTACCGTAGGGTAGCTTGGAGGACACCCTCACGCGCCCGCAGTGAAACCAGTAGATTTTAATCTTTCCCATAATAGTTGAAATCGTTTACATAAAATACAAATTCCCCCCTCGCTTGGTTCATAATTGGAGATTCAAGAACGAAGTGCAAAATCCGTCGTTCTGAATAGCCCCCTATTTT
>JAJPXC010000026.1 GCA_021205635.1 Bacteroidales bacterium
TAGTTTCTAGTTTTTAGTTTCTAGTTTCTAGTTTTTAGTTTCTAGTTTCTAGTTTCTAGTTTTTAGTTTCTAGTTTTTAGTTTCTAGTTGAAACGCTGGGAGAGGAACGCCTATTTGGGGCGTTGAGGGCTGATTCATTGGGCGTTTTGCCACCATTATTACTTTATTAACAATCCAAACAAAATTTTTATCAAAAATTTTGACGTTTTTACTCGCGAATAATTGTTATATTCGCACCGTGAAATGATTCACAAGCCAAAAGCATGTAAAAAAACGTACGACCATGATATACAATTTCCGTATCGTAAGCGACGAAGTGGACAACTTCAAACGCGAAATAAAAATCGACGCCGATGCGACGTTCCTCGAGCTAAAAAACGCCATTTGCGACGCTGTGGGCTACGACAAAAACCAAATGTGCTCTTTCTTCATGTGTGATGACGACTGGGAAAAAGAGCGCGAAATCACCCTCGAGGACATGGGAGCCGACTCCGATCAGGACGTCTACCTCATGGACGAGACAATCCTCTCCGACGAGATCGACGACGAGGGCCAAAAACTCATGTTCACATTCGACTACATGACCGACCGCTCCTTCTACATCGAGATGAAGGAGATGATTACCGGCAAAACCCTGAAGGACCCCTTGTGCACCCTGTCAGTTGGCCAGGCACCGCCTCAGGAAATGGCCTTCGAGGAATTTGACGCCAAGGCCGACGCAAAGGCTCGCCAAGCTGCCGCCGACATGGACATCGACGAGGACTTCTACGGATCTTCGGAGTACAACGACGACGAATTTGACGCCGCCGGCTTCGACGAGATGACTTTCGACGACTAACGACAAAGTGGCTGGCTGGACCCACCGCACCGAGCTTCTTGTAGGCGAGGACGAGATGCGACGCATCAGCGAGCTCCGCACAATCGTGCTCGGAGTGGGCGGTGTGGGCTCTTGGACCGCCGAAGGGCTTGTGCGCTCCGGAATCGGTGCCATCACCCTGGTCGACGCCGACCGCGTAGCCCTAAGCAACATCAACCGACAGCTACCCGCTCTCCACTCCACCGTGGGAAAGCCTAAGGTGGAGGTGCTAGCCCAGCGCCTACGCGACATCAACCCCGATCTGGAAATCACCACCCGATTTGAGCGCTACTGTCAGGACACCGCCCCTACCTATGATTGGAACCAATACGACATCATTATCGACGCAATCGACTCGCTAAGCGACAAAGCACTGCTCCTACAGGAGGCCAGCCGTAGCGAGCGCGGGCGCGTGTTCTCATCCATGGGCGCCGCGCTCAAAATGGATCCCACCCGATTGCAAGTGGCCGAATTTTGGAAAGTAAAAGGATGCCCACTAGCACGCGCCTTGCGCACCAAGCTACGCCGCTCCGGTGCCACCCTCGGCAGCCCCGTCACCTGCGTCTTCTCCGAGGAATTGGTAGAAATGCCCGGGCGAGGGCGCCCCGACATCGTTTCTCCTGTTGACGCGTCCCCTCAGCAGGATGGGAGTCGACCCGCCCCCGGGTCGACACTCGAGCCTATGACCTACGGCAAGGTCGCAGTCAATGGCACCTGGCCCACAGCCGTGATGATCCAAGGCCTCCTTCTGGCCAACGTCGCCCTCCGCCCTCGCTAAGAGCTGCGGCTTCCCCTTTTAGGCTCCACGATGAGACGCGGGGGATTCCATCACGTGGTCAACCACCCGTCAACCACGCACCCCCAATTAGCAACAAAAAATCCAAGCTTATGCCCCGTTGTGTCGCGAATTTTGCTTAAATTTGCCAAAAATATAAAACCTCGCTAAAACTCCTTCACAATGGACAAAGAGACCCAAAACCTCATGACACGCGCGGCCAACAACATCCGCGTGCTTGCCGCCTCGATGGTCGAAAAAGCCAAAAGCGGTCACCCCGGTGGCGCAATGGGTGGCGCCGATTTCGTCAATGTGCTTTACTCCTCGTTCCTGGTCACCGACCCCGACGATCCCACTTGGATAGCCCGCGACCGTTTCTTCCTCGACCCGGGTCACATGTCGCCCATGCTCTACTCGGCCCTTGCCCTCACCGGCAAGTACACGACCGACGAGTTGCAGCAGTTCCGCCAGTGGGGCTCCGTCACTCCCGGTCACCCCGAGCTCGACCCCAAGCGAGGCGTTGAGAACACCTCTGGCCCTCTGGGGCAAGGCCACTGCATGGGTGTGGGGTGCGCCATCGCCGAGCGTTTCTTGGTGGCTCGTTTTGGTGAGGCAATCGCCCACAAGACCTACGCTTTCATCTCCGACGGCGGCGTGCAGGAGGAGATCTCACAAGGTGCAGGCCGCATCGCCGGACTGCTCGGGTTGAACAACCTCATAATGTTCTATGATGCCAACAAGGTGCAGTTGTCGACCATGGTGGTCGATGTCGACCAAGAAGACGTGGCCGCCAAATACCGCGCCTGGGGTTGGAGCGTTATGGAAATCGACGGCACCGATCCCGCCGCGATCGCCGATGCCTTGACCAAGGCACAGGCCGAAACCGAGCGCCCCACATTAATTATAGGCCGCACAGTGATGGGTCGCGGCGCCGTCACCAAGGACGGCGAGCCTTTCGAGGGCAAAACCTCCACCCACGGCCAGCCATTGTCGAAATCGGGTGCCGACTATCCGGCCACCATCCGCAACCTCGGCGGGGATCCCGAGAACCCGTTCGTGATCTGGGACGACGTGAAAGAGCTATACGCCAAGCGCGCCGACGAGCTTCGCGCAATCGTTAAGGAGCGCCGCGATGCTTTCGAGGCATGGGAGAAAGCCAATCCCGAGCAGGCCGATACTCTCAAAGGCTATATCGAGGGACGCCTCCCCGAAATCGACTACGAGGCTATCGTGCACAAGGCCGACCAAGCAACACGCACCGCCTCGGCTAATGTGCTGGCCGAACTAGCCCGCAAGGTGGGCAACATGATCGTATCCTCGGCCGACCTCGCCAACTCCGACAAGACCGACGGTTTCCTCAAGCAAACTCACGCCCTTGCCAAGGGCGACTTCACCGGTGCCTTCCTCCAGTCTGGCGTTTCCGAGCTCACGATGGCCTCGTTGATGAACGGCATTGTGCTTCACGGAGGCATGATCGCCGGCTGCGGCACGTTCTTTGTGTTCAGCGACTACGAGAAACCGGCCATCCGCTTGTCCGCCCTTATGGAGCTCCCCGTGAAATATATCTGGAGCCACGACGCGTTCCGCGTGGGCGAGGACGGTCCCACCCACGAGCCAGTGGAGCAAGAGGCACAAATCCGCCTGCTCGAGCAGATGGACAACCTCAGCGGAAAAATGGCGATGCTCGTGCTACGCCCCGCCGATTCGGCCGAGACCACCGTCTGCTGGCAGATGGCCATGGACAACCACGAGTGCCCAACCGGCCTGATCCTTTCCCGTCAGGACATCAAGGATCTCCCTTCGGTTACCGGCGACCGCTACCGCGAGGCTCAAGGCGCACGTCAGGGAGGATACGTGGTGATGGACTCGCCCCATCCCCAGGTTGTGATGGTAGGCAACGGCTCTGAGGTGTCGCTGCTTTGCGACGTCGCCGTGCTGCTCGAGGCCGAAGGCATCCAAAGCCGCGTGGTGTCGGTTCCCTCTATCGGCTTGTTCATGCGTCAGGATGAGGAATACCGCGAGTCGGTCATCCCCCACGGCGTGCACGTGTTCGGCCTCTCGGCCGGCCTCCCCGCGTCGTTGCGCGAGGTGTGCGGCCCCCACGCCTACATCTACGGCCTGACCCGTTTCGGCGCCTCCGCCCCCTACAAAGTGCTTGACGAAAAATTCGGCTACACCCCCCAAAACATCCTCAACGAAGTCCTCGGCTACCTCCACCGCCGCCTCTAACGTTAAAATCTGTGCCCAAATTGGACATTTAGATGAATTTAGTGAAAAAAAATTGCACAATTTTGCGTCAATTAAGAAAAAATGCTTAACTTTGGCGCAAAATTGGTCTATTACAATCAAGCACATAAAAATCAATATTCATTTAACTTATATGAAGAAGCTTACTTTACTTGCATGTGCATGTGTTCTTGCCCTTGGCCAAACTCTTGCCGCCCAGGAGCAAGCGCAAGAAATCACTTATGTTGACGATTGCTCACAGGGCTATTTGTTCAACCGTTTCAAAGACAACTGGTTCATCACGGGTGAGGGTGGTATTGGTATCAACTTCTCCGAGCACGGCTCGGCTCGCGACTGGAAGGACCGTTGGGAGCCCACCGCCGGCCTATATGTAGGCAAGTGGTTCTCGCCCCTCTTGGGTGTACGCGTCGGTGCCAACTGGCAGAAGATGAAAGCCCTTTCCGAGATCGGCAGCCAATACGACGAAATGTATGGCAAATACTACAAGCAGGTTTACTCGGAGGTAGGCGTGCTCTCTGATGTGATGTTCAACGTTACCAACTGGGTGTGTGGTTATCATCCCGGACGCATCTATAACCTCGGCGTATACGTCGGTGGTGGCGCTTACTGGGCATTCAAGAAAACCTGGGACGCCAACGGCGATGTTGACTGGAAGAACGCTCATGACCGTGTAATCGCTTGGCGCTGCGGTATCACCAACACCTTCAACGTTTCCAAGCAAGTGCAGATCGGTCTCGACCTCCGCTTCGTCGCAACCGGCAACCACTCCAACGAGCTCACCTACACCAACAAGACCTCTTACAACGCACAGGCCCTTTTGAACGTTACCTACCTGTTCAAGAAGCGCGAGTGGAGCTGCCCCGTTGTTCCCGTATGCCCCGAGCCCGAGAATTGCGACGCTTACATCGCTCGCCTGCAGGCTGCCGACGCTCGCATCAACGACCTCGAGCGTCAGCTTAAGGACTGCCTCAACCGTCCTCAGCCCGAGCCCGTTGTTGAGAAAGCTCCCCTTGCTACCGTTTACTATCCCATCAACGTCTACAAGATGTCGAAGACCGACGCTACCGTTCTTGAGGCTGTTGCCAACGTGATGAAGGACAACCCCAACAAGCAGTATGTCCTCACCGGCTGGGCCGACAACTACACCGGCAACGACCAAATCAACACCCGTCTCCGCCACAACCGCGTGAACGGCGTAGCCAAGTATCTTGAGAAGCAGGGCGTTCCCGCCTCACAGCTCGACGTTACCATCAACAATGGCAACCTCTGCGACCTCGGCGAGAAGTACGTAGCTCTCGATCGCGCTGTCACCATCGAGGAGAAATAATCCATCCCTCACATATCCCACAAAAGCCGTCCCACCCCGGGGCGGCTTTTTTCAACCCTAATCCACCCCTTCATCCGATATTAATAAAAAGTCCATTTGGGAAAGAAAAAACACAATCAACTTATTTGCGGATTCGTTTAAAACAATTATATTTGCAGAGTTAATATTCTTCACATGGTTGTTGTTTTTAAGAAGTATATCTAAGGGATCTTTATGAATCGGGCAAAAGCGACAAAAAACATCGTTTTCAACCTGATATCATAAAGCGTTATAAACGTGGAATTGATTTTCTTAAACACGCCAGCAAAATAGAGGACCTAATTTTTGTTACCTTCCCTTCATTATGAAGCGTTACATGGCGATAAAGAAGGGCGTAGTTCAATTCGTGTTAATGATCAATATCGCATCGAGTTTTCAGTGGAAACAACGACCATAACAATTTGCAATATCTTAGAACTCTCTAACCATTACAAATAATATGATTGAAATACAAGGCGTAGATCCTAGAATGATAGCCAATAACATTGAGCCATACGAACCCACACATCCTGGCGAACTGCTAAAAGATGAGCTTGAATATCCCAAACTCACCCAAAAGCAAGTGGCGCGAGATATGGGCGTATCCTATACGGTTCTAAATGACATAATAAGAGGCAAACGTCCCGTCAACACTAAATTCGCATTGCTTTGCGAACAAGCCCTCAACATCCCTGCCGAAATGCTGCTAAGAATGCAATCTGAATACGATTTACTTACCACTCGACGCGACAAAAGCTTTGCTCAAAGACTTGCTCAAGTAAGGAAAATCGCCGCGGTGCTCTAAACGTTTGACACTTCACATATTACAATCAAATACTCTCCTACTATGATTGTCGGCATTCCAAAAGAGATTAAGAACAACGAGAACCGCGTGGGCGCTATCCCCGCGGGAGTGAAAGAACTTGTCCAACACGGCCACACCGTGTACGTGCAGGCCACGGCAGGCGACGGCTCGGGATTCCCCGACGACGCCTACGTCAAGGCTGGCGCCACGATTCTCCCCACGATCGAGGACGTCTACGCCAAGGCCGAGATGATTATCAAGGTGAAAGAGCCCATTGAACCTGAGTATCCGCTGATCCGTCCCGACCAGATCGTGTTCACCTACTTCCATTTCGCCTCTGATCGGGAGTTGACGGAGGCCATGATGCGCGATCGCGCCGTGTGCATCGCCTACGAGACAGTAATCGGCCCGCATGGCGGACTGCCTTTGTTGACCCCCATGAGTGAGGTGGCTGGTCGCATGTCGGTGCAGGAAGGCGCGCGTTTCCTCGAGAAACCACAAGGCGGAAAGGGCATACTCCTCGGTGGCGTTCCCGGCGTGAAACCCGCGAAGGTGCTCATCCTCGGCGCAGGCACCGTGGGGCGCAACGCGGCTTGGATGGCCGCTGGACTCGGGTGCGACGTCACCATCACCGACATCTCTCTGCCCACCCTTCGCCATGTGTCCGAAGTGATGCCAAAAAACGTCAAAACCCTCTTTTCCTCGCGCCACAATATCGAGCAGGAGCTATCAACCACCGATCTCGTGATCGGCTCGGTGCTTATTCCCGGGGCCAAGGCTCCCAAACTCGTGACCAAGGACATGCTCTCGCTCATGCAACCCGGCTCGGTGCTCGTGGACGTGGCCATTGACCAAGGAGGTTGCTTCGAGACGTCGGTACCCACGACCCACTCCAAGCCCACCTACGAGGTTGACGGCATCATCCACTACGCCGTAGCCAACATCCCCGGGGCGGTTCCCTTTACCTCCACGCTGGCCCTGACCAACGCCACGCTGCCCTACGCCATTGAGATCGCCGACCTTGGCTGGCGCGAGGCTTGCCGCCGCGATCCTGGGCTAGCCGAGGGGGTAAATATGGTTGACGGACACATCACCTACGAAGCCGTAGCCCAGGCTTGGGATCTCCCCTACACGCCCCTGAAATTGTAAAAGGACAATCATAGGGATGAGGCTACAATGCAGTTTCATCCCTCAGCAATTGAGCTTGCGCCCCGCAATCACGTTATTACGTAATAACGTTGTTACGAGGCGCATCAGCTTTATAATAAGAGATTTACTTGCCGTCGATCTGGCGCAACAGGGCATTGACAGCAGCGCGGAGCTGAGAATCTTCGCCGGTGACTATGGTCTCGGGTGAGTTGGCCACCTTGATATCAGGCTCAAGCTGAGTGTTCTCCAGATAGGTGCCCTCAACGGTGCGGTAACCGATTACAGGGATACCATAAATCAAAGTAGGATCCTGCATTGTCACCCAGTTGACCGAGGTCATGGTGCCCGGAACAGGCATGCCTACCAACTGTCCGATTCCCTTGTGCTTGTACACCCAGGGGGTGCCGTGGGCGTTGCTGTAGCAAGGCTCGGCCATAAGCATGATCGAGGGTTTGTTCCAGCGGCGCGAGGGCATGTCGCACACATCCTGGCCGCGTATCTCTTGCGTGAGGTATTTCTCGCCCGAGAGGAGCACCTCAATGTCCTCGTGGAGGCGTCCGCCGCCGTTCCAACGAATGTCGACAACCACGCCCTCGCATTGGGCATACTTGCCCATCAGGTCGCTGTAGACGCGGCGGAAACTATCGTCGCCCATCGACTCGATGTGGACGTAGCCCAATCGACCGTTGGACCATTTCTCTACGTCAGCCGCGCGAGCTTTCACCCAGCGCTCATAAAGAAGGTCGCTTTCCTTGCCTCGGGTGATGGGAATCACCACCTCCTCCCAGCGGCGCCCAGTGGAAGGATCATACAAGTTGACCAGGGTCTTTTTGCCCTTGCGGTCGAGAAGGGCCGATGCATAATCGACATCGCCAGAGAGCACCTCGCCGCCGATCTGCTCTATCACCACGCCCGACTTGATCGTGGAAGTGGCGTTGTCGCAGGGTCCGCCCTCGATCACCTCAGCCACCTTCAATCCGGGGCCATCGTAAGCCACGTCATAAAGGAGTCCGAGCGAGGCCGTCACATCCCCGGAAGCGCCGGGACGATATCGTCCGCCCGTGTGCGACACGTTAAGCTCGCCAAGAAGTTCGGAGAGCATCTCGGCGTAGTCGCGGTTATTGTCGATATGAGGCAAGAATTGCTTGTAATGGTCGCTCATTGCCGTCCAATCAACGCCGTGCATATCCTTGGTGTAGAATCGCTCGCGTTCCTGAACGACCATGTCGTTGAACATATACTCGCGTTCTCGGGCGGGATCGATCTTCAGGGTGCCGTTCATCGTCACATTGGAAAGTTTCTCGCCCTTCACCTCCATCTTTTTGATCATCGAGGGACCGATAATGAACAGATTTTTCCCCTCAGCGTCCGGGTAAAACGTGAGTCCTGAGCCATCCAATTTCGACACCGTTTTGTCCTCTTTCTTGCGAAGGTCGCGCTTCCACAAGTCCTGCCCCTTCTCAAATGAGGTGAGGTAATAGAGGGTCTCACCGTCGGGGGTTATCCATGCGTCGGCCATGTCGGATGAAGCGGGAGTAAGGCGATACAACCGGGAATCCAAACCTTTGGTTTCCAGTACAGTGGCCTTCACCTTGGATTCTTCCTTGTTTTCCTGATCGCTATCGGCCTTTTTGTCCTTTTTCTTCTTGTCCTTGGAGGTAGTGGCAGGCTTATCGCTATTTTTCTTATTCGACTTCTCGGCCTCTTTCTTCAAGGCGTAGTCCTCCTCGGAAAGGAAGTATCGGTCGGCTGCTTCTTGGTTGAGGAAGATGATCATAGCGTCGTACATCGAGCCCCACGAGGCATGGTTGCGCATGCCATAACGTTCACTCAAGAATAGGATCGCCTGACCATCCATCGCCCAGCGAGGATTGGAGTCGAAGTAGCCTGAATGTGTCAGGTCGGTCACTTCACCCGATTCTACGTTGACCAGAGCAATGTCGGTGTAGGGGTCGCGGCCGTTCATAATCGCCTCCATCACGATCCATTTCGAGTCGGGGCTCCAGCGATATATAATCTGATTGGGGTAACGCCCAGGGGTAATAGTGGAGTCGGTCAACTGCTTGACAGCCTTTGAAGCCGTGTCCATTACCATCAGGCGGTTGCGATTGGCCACGAAAGCGAGTTTTTTCCCGTCGGGAGAGTACTGCGGCTCGGAGCGCTCAACGCCGTCGTCGGGGAAAAGTGCGGTTTCCTCTATCTTGCTGGCATTAGGGAAGTTGGGGTCCTCCTTACGTGCCAATTTAGCCTCATATATGTTGTTTAGGCCCGAGCGGTCGGAAGCATAGACGAGGGAGCGGGCGTCACTACCCCACGAAATGCCGCTTTCGGCCTGGGGGGTGAAGGTGATTTGGTTGGTAGTAGGATATTCTACCGAGGTGGCCAGCACCTCGCCGCGCTGAATCACAGCAACAGATGTGCCGTCGGGTGAAACGGCGGCGTCGCGTCCGCCAGCCTTCACCGAAATCTTTTTCAACGGGTCGCCCCAATCCTCAACAATCGTGATATCAAGCTTTTGTGGAGCATTGTCACCCTTCTTAAGATAGATTTCGCCATCCCACGTGAGAGCTATTGTACCGTCCTCGGCTTGCGACAGGAAACGCACAGGATGGGTGGCGAAATCGGTCAGTCGCTTGGCCTCACCTCCTTGCACTGGCATTGCGTAGAGGTTGATCGCCGAATCGCTCTCCCGTTCGCTCAACAGGTAAATTGTTGAGCCATCAGGGCTTATCACAGGATTGCGGTCTTCGCCGGCGCGGTTGGTCAAATTGGTGTGGTTACCGGTAACCACATCGTAGCGCCTGATGTCGCGGGTAACCGAGGAGGTGTGATGTTTGCGCCACTCGTCCTCGAAGCCTTTGACATCCTGGTACACAAAGAATGACCCGTCAGGACTCCACGACAGCATCTCGGCAGGAGTGCCCAGAATCTGGGTGACCTTTCCGCCTTCTATAGGCACGGTAAAGACCTGTGTCATTCTCCCGGTGGGGAACATCGCCGAAGCCTGGGGAGCCTGAATAGCGGCTGAGAAAATAACAGCCTTGCCGTCGGTGGTGAAAGCTTGGGGAATCTCGCCAACCGAGTTCCAAGTCAATCGTGTAGCCTGCCCTCCATCCGCGGGCATTATGTAGATGTCGTCGTTGCCGTTGCGGTCCGACGCGAATGCGATCATCGACCCATCGGGGCTCCACACCGGCACCGATTCATAGCTCGGTTGCGAGGTCAATCTTGTGGCCTTGCCGCCTGTTACCGGCACTGTGTAAATGTCGCCACGGTAGGTGAACGCAACACGGTCGCCCTTGGGCGAAATCTTCACGTCCCTAAGCCACATCGGCGTCACCGCCGAGGCTCCCATCGTAGCGACCATCGCCGCTATAGCAAAAATATATTTCTTCATAAATTTTATTTGTCATTATAATGGCCCCTTAGGCGAAGCACCACTACTGTTACTATGTTGTCTTCAACCTTATAGACCATACGATGTTGCTTGTTAATTCTTCTACTATAACTACCAGCAAAATTTCCTTTAAGAGGTTCCACCTGGCCAGTACCAGTGTAAGGATGCTCTTTCAACTCCTCAAATAAGTTTAAAATCTTATTTACAATCTGTTGTTGTCCAGAACGAATCCATAATTGCCAATCGTCCTGGGCCCGGGGATTTAAGATTAACCTATAACTCATTTTATACCAGCCATTTCCCGCAATTCTTCAATCGTATATTCCTTGCCTCTCACCCCTCTACGATACTCTTCCTCAGCCTCTTGAAGTAAAAGCAAATTCTCGGGATCGTCATACCACTCATCCCCGCTTGGACTAGGAGATTCTGATATTTCGACTTGCACGCCTGAAGCTTTGGCTATTAAAAGATTCTCCATGAAAGCTTTAAGACTCTCTCCATAAGCCGCAGCCAAAATCGACAACTTGCGAATTGTATCAATTGGCAAGTCAATGTTTTTACGCTGTTTTTCCACTGTTAGTGTTGTCATAAGGAAACTTTTTGGCAAATATACTAAATGTATATCTTATACACAATACCCAGCCATATTATTTAGAGTAAAAATTTGGTTTTTTGAGGGTAAACGACTACTTTTGCTGAAATCAATTTAAAAATGGACCATGAAAATTGTGAATTTTGGGGAATTCCCCTCGCTTATAAGCCAGTATATGATGGAGTTGCGCGACGTCACAATCCAGCAGGACCCTATGCGTTTCCGCCGCAACCTCGAGCGAATCGGCCAGATTATGGCCTTTGAGATCTCCCGCACGTTGCGCTACCGCACAGTCGAGACCCAAACTCCCCTTGACCGCGCAAAGTGCCAGGTAATCGACGACAAGGTGGTGCTCGCCACCATCTTCCGAGCTGGCATCCCCTTCCACCAAGGGTTCCTCGGTTATTTCGACCGCGCAGAAAACGCCTTCGTCTCGGCCTACCGAAAATACAAGGAGAAGGAGAATTTCGACGTGTTTATCGAATACCTCGCCTCGCCGCGCCTCGACGGCAAGGTGC
Source organism: Bacteroidales bacterium (assembly GCA_021205635.1). Lineage (GTDB taxonomy): Bacteria > Bacteroidota > Bacteroidia > Bacteroidales > Muribaculaceae > JAJPXC01. The sequence goes on from JAJPXC010000026.1 coordinate 11,685, forward strand.
TGATTATCGCCGACCCCATGCTCGCCACCGGCGCGTCCATGGAGCTGAGCTACCGTGCTTTGCTCACCAAGGGCGAACCATCCCACATACACGTGGCCTCGGTCATCGCCTCCAAGGTGGCTATCGACTATATAAAGTCGACTTTCCCCGAAAAGAAAACCACCATTTGGGCCGGTGCCATCGACGACGAGATCAACGCCCACTCCTACATCGTGCCTGGCCTTGGCGACGCCGGCGACCTCGCCTACGGCATCAAAGAGTAACTGGGATGAGGGCCGCTGGGAAGCCCACCACTCACCACTCACCACTCACCACTCACCACTCACCACTCACCAGCCACCGTGCCCCGCGGTTCGCCGCGGTGGCCACTCACCTCTCACCTCTCACCTCTCACCTCTGACCGATACGTGTGTAGGTGAAGCCGAGGGATTGGAGCTCGTCTCGCGACCATATATTGCGGCCGTCAACCACGACGTTACCACGCATCGCCTTGCGGATGACGTTCCAATTGGGCATGCGGAACTGTCGCCATTCCGTCATCAACGCCACAGCGTCGGCGCCGTCCGCGCAATCGTAGAGGTCGTGACAATAGGTCACCTTGTCACCCAATCGGCGACGACACTCGTCCATCGCCACGGGGTCGAACACTCTCACCACGGCCCCCTGCGCCAGCAATTTCTCTACCACCACCAGCGCGGGCGACTCTCTCATATCGTCGGTTTCGGGCTTGAACGACAGCCCAAGAATGGCCACCGTCTTACCCTTTACATCCCCGAGATAGCGGGCCAATTTCTGATACACCACATGTTTTTGGCGGGCGTTGACCCTCTCAACGGCCTCAATCACCTCCAAGCGAAGCCCATGTTCCACCGCCGTGTGGGCTAACGCCTTCACGTCCTTGGGGAAGCAAGAGCCACCGTATCCACAGCCCGCGTAGAGGAATTTCTGGCCGATTCTCGGGTCACTGCCGATACCCTGACGCACCTTGTCGACATCGGCCCCAACGGCCTCGCATAGGTTGGCGATATCGTTCATGAAGGAGATGCGGGTGGCCAGCATCGCGTTGGCGGCGTATTTGGTCATCTCGGCCGAGGGGATGTCCATGAAAATCACGCGCATGTTTTGGATCATGAACGGCTTGTAAAGATGCTCCATAACCGTGCGGGCTCGGTCGCTGTCGGTGCCCACCACCACTCGGTCGGGACTCATGAAATCCTTGATCGCTGCCCCCTCTTTGAGGAACTCAGGGTTGGAGGCCACGTCGAACGGCACCTCCACGCCCCTTGCGGCCAACTCCTCGTAGATGGCGGCTTTCACCTTGTAGGCAGTCCCCACAGGCACCGTTGATTTGGTCACAAGGATGGTATAGCGCTTGATCAAGCGACCAAACTGCCGTGCCACATCCATCACATAGCGCAGGTCGGCCGAGCCGTCATCGTCGGGCGGCGTACCCACGGCCGAGAACACCACGTCAACGTCGTCGATCACGTCGGCCAGGTTGGTGGTGAACTTCAACCGACCGTAACCCATGTTGCGGTGGGCCAATTCCTCCAGCCCAGGCTCATAAATGGGTATCTCGCCGCGACGCAGCCGGTCGATTTTGGCCGTGTCAACGTCGACGCACGTCACATGGTTGCCCACCTCGGCGAAGCAGGTACCCGTCACCAGCCCCACGTAGCCCGTTCCTACAATTGCTATATTCATAAATGGCAGCGTTTAGTAAGCGACAAATTTACGCGATTTTCCCCGATTATTTGCTACCTTTGTGAAAAATTCAATTTATGGAAGTGATATATTGCGACAACCATATCGTGGTGGTCAACAAGGCCCCCGGGGAGATAGTGCAAGGCGACAAGACGGGCGACCGTCCGCTGGTTAAGGACGTGAAGGCGTGGATCAAGGAAACATACGCCAAGCCCGGCAACGTGTTCTGCGGGGTGGTTCACCGCCTTGACCGCCCTGTGGGAGGTTTGGTGGTATTTGCCCGCACCTCCAAGGGTTTGGCTAGGATGAACGAGCTGTTCCGCGACGGCGGGGTCGACAAGCGTTACTGGGCCATCACCCGCAACCGTCCGCCCAAGGACGAGGACGAGCTGACGGGCTGGATCACCTCCAATGAGCGCAACAACAAGTCGTACGTGTCCACCGAGCCCAAGCCCGGCGCAAAGGAGGTGCGTCTGCGCTACAAGGTTATTGGCCAAAGCGACCGTTACTACTTGCTTGAGGTGCAACTTCTTACAGGCCGCAAGCACCAAATACGCGCCCAATTGGCCTCTATCGGCTGCCCAATCAAGGGCGACCTCAAATATGGCGACAAACGCTCCAATCCCGACGGCTCCATCTCATTGATAGCCAAGCATATCGAGTTTACCCAACCCATTTCCAAGCAGCGCGTGTCGCTCGACGTTCCCGTGCCCGATGACACCCTATGGCAAGCCCTTGCCGCAACCGTAAAACCCTAAATTCCATACGACTATGCAAGATTACCCAAGAATAGTGTTCCTCGGTACGCCCGAGTTTGCCGTTGAAAGTCTTAACGCTTTGGTTGACAACGGTTTTAACGTGGTCGGAGTGGTCACGATGCCCGACAAGCCAGCCGGGCGCGGGCACAAAATGTTTCAATCGCCCGTGAAGTTGCGGTCATTAGAATTGGGCATTCCTGTTCTTCAGCCCGTGAAGCTGCGCGACCCAGAGTTTATTGAGCAACTGCAAGCGCTACAGGCCGACCTGTTTATCGTCATAGCTTTCAGGATGTTGCCCGAGGTAGTGTGGCGCATGCCCCGCCTTGGCACATTCAACCTCCATGCGTCGCTACTGCCCCGCTACCGTGGCGCCGCCCCAATCAACTGGGCCGTGATCAACGGCGACACCGAGACGGGCGTCACCACCTTCTTCCTCAGCCATGAGATCGACACCGGCGACATCATTGCCCAAGAGCGCGTGGCCATCAACCCCGAGGACAACGTGGGCGACGTGCACGACCGCCTTATGGCCTTGGGCGCGCGCCTTACGGTCGATACCGTGCGCCAAATCGTCGATGGCACGCTCCACACCATCCCGCAGGACCAACTCATCACCGCTGGCGAACCGGCCACTCCCGCTCCTAAAATCTTCAAGGATACCTGCCGCATCGACTGGACGCAACCCGCCGAGCGCATCCACAACCTCGTGCGGGGCCTGTCCCCCTACCCCTCCGCGTGGACCGAGCTTGTCGACGCCGCCGGCAACACCATCACCGCCAAAATCCTCGCCACCAGAATACTCGATAGTGAATTATCGGAACGCGGTTGTCGCTCCAAAAATATATTGGCGCTCACCTGCGGCGACGGCCGCGAGCTGGAGATCGTCACCCTGCAGCCCTCGGGCAAGCGCCCGATGGACGCCGCCTCCTTCCTGCGCGGCCTCCACTGCCCCATCACCCGCGCCAAATAAATATGAAACCTCAATCAATCATCCCTCTCCTCTTCCTCATCCTGCTCACCAGCTTGATGGGGTGCGGCCAACGCCACACCTCGGCATGGTCGCAACTCGATGTTGTCGATTCGCTTATGGAAGAACGCCCCGATACGGCCTTGCAAATCCTCCAAGCAATCGACGTAGCAAGCCTCGGAGGCAAAGAAGAACGCGGCCGTTACTCCCTGCTTCACGCAATGGCCTTAGACAAATGTTGGATCGATACCACCGACTTCTCGGTTATCGAACCAGCAACCCAATGGTACTCCAATCATGGCACCCCCGACGAACGCCTGAAAATGTGGTACTATCAAGGTCGTATCGCCCGCAACGCCGACTCCCTCGACCTCGCAATGCAATGCTACGTCCACGCAAGCTACTACATCGACCACGCCCGCGACCCTCGCCATCTGCCGCCTCCTCGTTGCCCAAAGCAACATTCTACTCTCTATATACGATTATGAAGGACAAATTTCACTTTGTCAAAGAGCCGCAAAATTATATTCAAAACTCGGCAAAACAGAAAGAGCTTTCGACTGTTTCACAAGATGCTATACTTCTAGCTTAATACTCAAGGATTCGTTGCAAACGGAAACTTTTTACATGCAACTAAATTCCCTATACGACATAGATTCGACTTTGGCCACACAATTTAACGAATATCGTCTTTCCCATGCTTTATGGATGGGAGATACCATTGAATTAAGTCATCTTATCCGAACCATATATGGCACAAGGGATCCTTCCTCCATTGTTGACCTAGATATGGTTATTGGATTAAATCATCTCGGAAGGCACAAAGAAGCGGCATATTATTTAAACGAAATCCAAGAGCCCCTGTAATCTGCAAATAAAATTTCATAAGTTTTCGGTAAATAAGATTTCGGCAGT
>JAJPXC010000062.1 GCA_021205635.1 Bacteroidales bacterium
CTAGAAACTAAAAACTAGAAACTAAAAACTAGAAACTAAAAACTAGAAACTAGAAACTTTAAACTTTAAACTTTAAACTTTAAAACCTCAATAGCGATGTCAAAAATCTCCTCTTCCGACTTGTTGTTCGCCACCGTGACATGCGGGGGCAACACCCTCTTCTGTGGCCGGCTGAGCGGCCTGGCATCCATGGGAGAAGTGATACGATTCCTGCGCCGCTCCCTGGGCGACGCCATGGGATTGATGACCCTCACCCTGCGTAACGGTTCGCAGGGATGGACCACGCGCTCCGTGTTGCAGATGGCACCCGCCGAAGGCACGCAGCTCACCCTCTTTTGAATAAACCTTTATTATCTAGATAATTCGCCTGTCATGGCCCTCGGGGAGGTGAATCCCGAGGGCCATGGCTAGCATTTGGTTGGCTATGGCCCTCCAAAGGCGCCCCCCTAGGCTGGCGCGGACGTTCTTGGGTCGATTTGTACAATATACTCCCCATTTGGTACGTTATTTAGGCGTGAAGATTGTTGTAAGAGCCAAAGCCCTGTGGACGTTGGCCGCGATTGTTGTGGTCGCGGCTATGCTTTCGGCGTGCTCGCTGAAGAAGAACACGGCCTCGACGCGCAACTACATGGCGTTCATCACCCGTTACAACATCTACTACAACGGCGACACTCACTACAAGGAGACACTGCAGGAGATGGAGTCGGCCTACGAGGACGATTACTCCCAGCAACTGTTGTTCATGCACCCCGTGGAGGCCAAAGAGGACTCGAAGGCACCGCAACCCACGGGAGATTTCACCCGCTCGATTGAGAAGGCCCAGAAGGCCATCCAACTGCGCTCAATCAAGCAACGTCCCAAGAAAAAATCGGGCAAGCAGAGCGACGAGTACAAGCTGTGGCTAAAGCGCGACGAGTACAACCCGTTTCTCCACAACGCGTGGATGATGATGGGCCGCAGCCAGTACTACAACGGCGATTTCCTGGGGGCCGCGTCCACTTTCTTTTACATTTCCAAGCATTTCTGGTGGCTACCCACGACCGTCACCGAGGCCAAGATATGGCAGGCAAAGAGCTATATCTCAATGGATTGGCTCTTTGAGGGCGAAACCATTCTCAAGCGCCTGAAACAAGACGAGCTTACCAACAACACCCTGCGCGGCCAGTACAACTTCGCCTATGCCGACTATTACCTGCGCTCCAAGGAGCTGGAGCCGGCCGTACCCTACCTGCAACAAGCCGTGAAATACGCCAAGGGCGCACAGAAGACGCGCCTGTGGTTCCTCCTGGGCCAAGTTTACGCCCGTTTGGGCAAGAAAACCGATGCATACGAAGCCTTCAAGAAGGCCGGTTCGGCCCAATCGGCCACCTACCGCACCAAATTCAACGCCCGCATCAAGCAGAGCGAGGTGTACACCGGCGAGAACATCGAGCCGGAAGTTAAGGCCCTCAAGCGCATGACCCGCTACGACCGCAACGCGCAGTACCTCGACCAAGTGTACTACGCCATCGGCAACCTCTACCTGTCGCGCAAGGACACAACCCAAGCCATTGAGAATTATGTGATTGCCTGTGAGAAATCCACCCGCAACGGCATCGACAAGGCCATCGCCCAGATTACTCTCGGACAACTTTACTACGAGCGCCACCAATACGAGTTGGCGCAGCCCTGTTTCTCGGAGGCAATCCCCCAACTACCGGAAAGTTACCCCAACTACGAGACCCTCAAAAAGCGCTCCGACGTGCTTGATGAGCTGGCGCTGTATTCCCAAAACGTCACCCTCAACGACTCCCTGCTCAAGCTGTCCAACATGAGCGAGGAGGAGCAGCTTAAGATTATCAACAAGATCATCGACGACCTGAAGAAAAAGGAGAAAGAGGAGGAGGAAGCCGCCAAGCGCGAGGCCTATCTAGCCGAGCAAGCGGCGCAAGGGTCGACCTTGAACAGCTCGACGGCTCCCCAGACGTTCACCCTCAACACCGACGACTCATGGTACTTCTACAACACGTCGTCGAAGAACGCGGGCAAGACCGACTTCCAGAAGCGCTGGGGTTCACGTAAACTGGAGGACGACTGGCGAAGGAGAAACAAGTCGTCGTTCGACATGAGTGAGTTCTCATCCTCTGAGGACGAAGAGGATGACGAGGAAAAAGAGGGCCAGGAGGACGCCGAGGGCTCCGAGATGACCAAGGAACAGAAGGAGGCCGCCGAGCACGAGAACGACCCCCACTTCCCCGAATATTACCTCAAGCAGATACCCAAGACCGACGCCGAGCGCGCCACCTGCAACGACATCATCCAGGAGGGCCTGTACAACATGGGCGTCATCCTCAAGGACAAACTCGAGGACTACCCCGCGGCCGAAAGCGAGTTCAACCGCCTGTTGACCCGCTACCCCGACAACGTGTACCGCCTCGACACTTATTACAACCTCTACCTGATGTACGCCCGCCAAGGCAACACCACCGAGGCCGAGAAGTACCGACTGCTTATCGTCAACGACTTCCCCGAGTCGAAGTATGGCCAGGCCATGACCGACCCCAAATACCTTGACAACCTCAAGGCAATGGCCTCGCAACAGGAGGCTATGTACAACAACGCCTACGAGGCATATCTCGACAATAACAACGCGGCCGTACACCGCGCCTACCAGGAGATGCGCAAGAAGTTCCCGATGAGCAAACTGATGCCTAAATTCATGTTCATCGAGGCCCTGAGCTATGTCACCGAGAAGAACACCGAAGCGTTCCAGTCGACCTTGAAGGAACTGCTCGAGCTGTATCCCGAGACCGACATCACCCCGCTCGCGTCGTCCTATCTCAAACAATTGGCCAAGGGACGCCAGCTCCAGAGTGGCGCCGTCAACACCCGCGGCATGCTTTGGGACATGCGCCTTACCAACGACTCGACCGCCGTGGCCAACGACTCACTGGCCAACTTCGAGTTGAATCCGGCCAACCCGCAGTTGCTCGTCCTGACGTTCCCGATCGACTCGGTAAGTTCCAACCAGTTGCTGTTCGACATCGCCCGACACAACTTCAACACGTTCGTCGTGCGAGATTTTGACCTCGAGCAAATGAACTTTGGACGCCTCGGAATGCTTATAATAAAGGGATTCGACAACATGGAGCAGCTCGACCATTACCGTCGCGTGATGGCCGATGACACCCAGTTGCAGATACCCCGACAAGTGAGACCCATTATCATCTCCGTCAAGAACTTTGAAACACTGTTGAGAGAAGGCCGCTCGTTTGACGAGTACTTCCGCTATCTCGAGGAGCAAAACTATATGGACGCCCAGAAGGACGTGCTGCCACCGGAGGTATACGGCGATCCCGAATCGCTGCCCGAGTTGGAGGAACATATCGAGGAGGAGAGAGGCCCCCAAACTGAAGGCCCCCAACCCCCCGAAACGGGGGCTTCCCAGGCTTCTGAAGCGTCCGCTCCAGCCCTTGGGGAACCGGCTTTGGACGGCCAACAAGAGCCGAAGCCCGGAATTCCCGAAAATCCCGAGATTCCCGAGATTCCCGGAAATATCGGAAATCCCGAGAAGACAGTCCAGAAACCTACCCAGCAGATTCCCGAGTATCCTGAAGGCTCGGAAGGCGACGACCCTCTCTTCGATAACCCATAAAACCACAAGCGATTATGAGCCAGTTACATATCCTTTGGGCCGACGATGAAATCGACCTCTTGAAGCCCCACATAATGTTCCTCAAGAACAAAGGCTACCTCGTCACCACCGTCAACAACGGTCGCGACGCGTTGGACCTGGCCCAGTCGCAACCGTTCGACCTAATCATCCTCGACGAAAACATGCCCGGCTTGACAGGCCTTGAGACCCTCTCGCTCATCAAACAGGAGGTGCCTCAAACTCCAGTCATCATGATCACCAAAAGCGAGGAGGAAAACATTATGGATCAGGCCGTTGGCAACAAAATAGCCGACTATCTGATCAAGCCCGTCAACCCCAACCAGATCCTCCTCTCCATCAAAAAGAATCTCCATTCGGCGGCTCTCGTCACCGAGCAAGCCTCCAACGACTACCGCCAGGAGTTCACCCGCATCACCTCCCAAATCAACGATTCCTACACCCTCGACGACTGGCGCGAGCTGTACAAAAAGCTCGTTTACTGGGAGATGGAACTGGCCTCCACCGAGACCAACATGGACGAACTGTTGTCGATGCAGAAAGCCGAGGCCAACACGGCGTTCTACAAATTCGTCAAGCGCAACTACGAGACGTGGGTCACCAAGCCCGACGCCAAGGAGCGCCCGTTGATGTCGCCCGACGTGTTCAAGCGCAAGATCTTTCCCATGCTCGACAAGGGAGAGAAACTGTTCCTTATCGTCATCGACAACTTCCGCCTCGATCAGTGGCGCACGGTCAAACCGATGCTCACCGAGATGTTCAACGTCGAGGACGAGGACCTCTATTGCTCAATCCTCCCCACCGCCACACAATACGCCCGCAACGCAATCTTCTCGGGCCTGATGCCACTGCAGATCGCCCGCATGTTCCCCTCGCTTTGGGTCGACGAGGACTCGGAGGAGGGCAAAAACCTCAACGAGTCGCCGCTGATCGCCACCCAATTCGAGCGCTACCGCCGCCGGTGCCGTTTCTCCTACAACAAGGTCAACGACTCCCCCGCCGCGGCCAAGCTGCTCAAGGATTTCTCCAACCTCGAGGTCAACGACCTCAACGTGGTGGTAATCAACTTCATCGACATGCTCTCGCACGCCCGTACCGAGTCGAAAATGATACGCGAATTGGCCTCCACCGACGCCGCTTACCGCTCGTTGACCGAGTCGTGGTTCCGCCACTCGCCGGTGCTCGACCTATTCCGCCGCATCGCCGACAAGGGCTACAAAGTGATCCTCACCACCGACCACGGCACAATCCGTGTCGAGAATCCCATCAAGGTTGTTGGCGACAAGGCCACCAACACCAACCTCCGCTACAAGGTGGGCAAAAACCTTGCCTACAACCCCAAGCAGGTGTACGAAATCAAGCGTCCCGAGCAGTACGGGCTCCCCTCGCCCAACGTCTCCAGCGCCTATATCTTCGCGGGGGGCCGCGACTTCTTCGCCTACCCCAACAACTACAACTACTACGTGCAGTACTACACGGGCACGTTCCAGCACGGCGGCATCTCCATGGAGGAGATGCTCATCCCATTGATCACTCTTGCTCCCAGATAATCACCACATTATGGCCAAACATACCATCACAGTGAAATCGCTTGACGAGCTGCCCCAGGCCGCTCGAGAGTTTGTCAACCTTATGGGCGACGCCACCGTCTTCGCTTTCTACGGCGAGATGGGCGCCGGCAAAACCACCTTCATCAACGCTCTGAGCGAGGCCTTGGGCGTCGACTCGGAGCAGACATCGTCGCCATCGTTCGCCATCGTCAACGAGTACCGCTCCGACACCACCGCCGAACTCATCTACCACTTCGACCTCTACCGCTTGGAGAGCCTCGAGGAGGCCCTCGACATGGGCATAGAGGACTACTTCGACTCGGGGGCATTGTGCCTCATGGAGTGGCCCGAACGCATCGAGGCCCTGCTCCCCGATGACACCGTGCGCGTCACCATCGCCGAGAATCCCGACGACCACTCCCGCACCATCTCCATCTAAGGCTCCGTTCCACAAAAAATGCTTCCCCCCGTAAACTGGCTCCCTGAAACACCCTCGACCAATTCGGCCCTGCGTTCCCTCATAGCGCAGGAGCCCCTCGAGCCGTGGACAGTCGTCGCTACCCTGCGCCAAACAGCCGGGCGAGGACAACGCGGCAACACCTGGGAATCGGAGCCGGGCAAAAACGCGTCGTTCTCCCTGCTCATCCGCCCTCACGAGCTGAAAGCCTCGGAACAGTGGACGCTGTCGCTGTGGGTGTCGATCGGCACGCGGGAGGCTCTCTCTAGCCTCGTCCCCGACCCCTCGCGTCTCCGTATGAAGTGGCCAAACGACGTCTACTACGACGACCGCAAATTAGGCGGTATCCTTATCGAGAATTCCCTCAGAGGGGAATTTATCGACTGGTCGATCGCCGGCATCGGAATCAACGTCAACCAGACGCGTTTTCTCAGCGACGCGCCCAACCCTGTTTCGCTTGCCCAAATTCTCGACCAAGACAACCTGGAGATCGAGCCTATCATCGCCGCCATCCAAGGCGCCATCGCCGAGACCTCCCGTCTCGACTATGACACCCTCGCCTCCCGTTACCACTCCATCCTGTGGCGCAACGACGGCCTACCCCACTCCTTCGTAACCCCGGACGGCACACGCTTCGACGCCACCATCTCCCACGTCCTCCCCACGGGCCACATCTCCCTCCAACCTACCTCCGGCCCCCCCCTTACCTTCGCCTTCAAAGAAGTCACCCCACTCCTCTAAAAATGAGAAATTACTCTAAGATCATATTCAATGATTGCCCGGCATTGCGGATTGTGATGTGGGGTGCGGTGGCGGTGTGTCTGGCCGTTCAGGTGGGGATTGAGATCGCGTGTTGGGGGAATCCGCAGTTGAGCGAATGTGGCCAGCACATTCAACTTGCCGCTCAAGCCTACGGAGAAGGAGGATACCCGTCGATGAGCAACCTTTACGACTCTTATCTTTTGGCTCCGGTGCTGGTCAATTGGCTCGTGTTGCAACAATGGTTATTGGGGACGATGCAACTCAACGGTGTTTTCAACATCCTCTTTAATCTCCTCATTTTCTATGAGATATACTTCCTAGGCAAGCGTGTATTCAATCGACCGACAGCCATGCTGGGTGTCACGTTCTACGCATTGCTCTACTCCACGTGGACATCGGCGTGGCCGACGGCCACCGAGGTGCCGTTTCTGGCCTTGTGCTTGTCGGGGGTGAGCTTGGCACTCAGCCGACGTTGGTGGGGAGTGCTGCTAGCTGGCGTGTTGCTGGGAGTGGGCAACGGCATTCGCGGTGTAGCGGTGGTGTATCTTCCCACGATCATGGGCCTGATGCTCTGGAGGAAAGCGCGCGTGGGAGAAATGGCGCTAGGACTACTAGCTATGGGCGCTATCGTCATAGCCACCGGATGCTGGATAGAGGCCCGCACGGGATATTTCCACGTTACCTCGACCACCTCAGGACTCAATATGCTTATCAGCGCCAACGACAAGGCCGACGGATCGTTACCTACCGATTTTTGCGACACCACGCTGACGGATATGCGCATCGACAACGAAGACGGCTTGAATTACGCCGCCAAGGACAGCGCATGGACAGCCCGTTCCACGCAGTGGATCAAGGCGCATCCCGGACGTTGGGCCGGATTGGCCGTGAAAAAATTGGGTATCATGTACTTTCACGACGTCACCTTCGACGCCTACATCAACCCCAACTATGATGGTGGATACATGAGTGCTAAAAAGGAGGAGAAATCCTATTGGGCCATAATCGGTGAGAGAGTGCCAAAGAGCCTAGTATATTATGCGGTTATAACACTGGTAATCATGAGCTTGTGGAGGCACCGACATGAGTTGTTAGCCCCTCACGGGGAATGCCGGAAGTATGGCCTTACGCCCAAAGGTTATCTGCTGCTAATACCCATTGTGGGGACATTAGCGACCCTCGCGTTCCAAACCATGGCGCGCTACCATTACCCCTTCTTGCCCGTCATGTGCTTATGGGCAGCCTACTATTTCACGCGACCGAGCCGCGAAGACCCCGCCGCGATTCGCGAAAAATTACTAAATTCGCGCCATCATGACTGATATACGACAAGCATCTACCCCCGCCGACACTCCCAAGGCTAAGCCGTCGTTTTGGCGCGCATTGCTCAAATACGTTGTGCCTCTGGTGATTACCGTGGGGCTATGCTGGATGCTGTTTTCCAAGGTGGATTTTCACCAAATGGTGGAGATTATCCGTCGCGACTGCAACTTTTGGTGGATTGCCCTGGGAATGGCCATGGCAATTCTGAGCCATGTGGTCAGGGCCATGCGTTGGTCGATTCAGCTCAAGGCTCTAGATATCCCCACCCCGCTTGCGCCGCTGGTCTACTCGATTTTCGGCACCTATGCCGTCAACCTGGTGTTCCCCCGCCTTGGCGAGGTGTGGCGTTGCGGGTATATCGCCCAGCGCCAACAAGCGCCGTTCACCACCGTGTTCGGCTCCATGGTGGCCGACCGTCTGGCCGACACCGTAACCGTGGCGCTGTTGACCTTGATCACCTTCAGCCTGGCATCAGGGGCGTTGCTAGCCTATCTAAAAGAGAATCCGGCAGCCTACGAGGGGGTCATGAACACCGTCACCTCGCCGTGGCTATGGCTCGCCGTAGGGGCGTGTATCGCTTTCGTGTGGTGGCTATTCGCGGCTCAAAAAGAGAATAAACTCGTCAAAAAAATACGCGGCTGGGTGGCCGACCTGTGGGACGGGTTCGCCGTCGTGGCCAAAATGCCCGGCAAAGGACGCTGGTTGCTGTTGACCGTCGCCCTGTGGGGTTGCTACTACCTGCAATTGTTCGTGGCTTTCTTCGCCTTCCCTTTCACCACGCAAGTGGTTATGGAGCACGGGGCGTTGGCGGTGCTGGTGTGCTTCGTGTTGTCGAGCATCGCCATGGGAGTGCCATCCAACGGCGGCATTGGCCCGTGGCAATACGCCGTGATTTTCGGCTTGGCCATATACATGCCGCTCGGTGCCGACAAAGAATTGTACACGGCCAATTCCACTGCCTTTGCCAACCTCGTCCTGGGATGCCAGACGCTTCTGTTGATTCTTCTGGGCATCTGGACATTCATCTACATCGCCCTGAGTAAAAAACGCGCTAAAGCCCTCCCAGCATCATGAAACTCGAATCACGCCAAGACTATTGGGAGAGCGACTCCACCTTCCACCCCGCTCTCCAGCCCCAAGATGAGCCCGAAAATCCCGAGAAAGTAACCCAGGCGTCCGCGGCAGCTTTAGGGGGACCGGCCTTGGACGGCCATTTACAGGGGCCGACGTTCGACGGCCATTTACAGGGGCCGGCCTTGGACGACCAGCGAGAAATTCCCGGAAATCCTGAAATTTCCTATGATTTCGACCTCGAGGACGACGAGGAGCTCGACGAGGAGCTCGACGACGATTTCGACGCTCCCTCCACAGCCCCGAAAGGTTTCACCACCTTCATCTGGGCTTTGGTTGCCATCATAGCCCTGCTCGCCACGGCCGCAATCTCATTCCTGCTCGTGAAATGACCACCATTCAGCGTTATACACCCGATATGGCCCAAAAATGGGACGCTTTCGTGGCTCGCTCGCGCAACGCCACGTTCCTCGTGTCGCGGTCCTACATGGATTACCATGCCCACCGTTTCCAGGACCATTCGCTGGTGTTGACCGACGGGGGCAAAATCCTGGCCCTTCTCCCCGCCAACACCGACGGCGACACCCTCGCCAGCCATGGAGGCTTGACCTTCGGCGGGCTAGTCCTCGCCCCCGAGACCTCGGCCGTCGATGTGCTCTCGTGGATGGAATCGCTAAAAGAATATCTAAAAAAAGAGGGGTTCAAGCGGTTGGTTTACAAGCCAATACCCCATATTTACCATAAGCGCCCGTCGGATGACGACCTATACGCCTTGTTCCGATTGGGCGCTACACTCTCAGTGAGGAATCTCGCCTCGACTGTCGACTTGCGCCAACCCTTGGAATCATCCCGCCTGGGTAAACGCGCTGCCAAGCGCATGCGCCGCTTTGGCATCTCTGTGGAGCCTTGTACCGACCCTGCCAACTTCTGGCAAATCATCGTCGACGATCGCCGAGAGCGCCACAACGCCACGCCGGTGCACACGCTTGAGGAAATTCAACTGCTAGCCCGGCGCTGTCCCCAAAACATCCGCTGCTTTGTCGCCAAGGTCGAGGGAGAAATCGTCGCAGGGGCCGTCATTTTTGTCGACAACGGCGTGCTTCACCTCCAATACGCCGCGGCCAACGCCTTAGGCAAAGAGATCTACGCCGTCGACGCGATCTACCACGAGGTGATTTTCAACTTGTTACCTGGATTCAACTACTTCGATTTCGGTACCTCCAACGAGCGCTCCGGCCTCTATCTCAACGCCGGCATGGTAGCCCACAAAGAGGAATTCGGCGCCCGCTCCGTCGCCTACGACACCTACACCCTCAGCATTTGACGATGGTGGTGCCCCAGGAGGAGCGGTCGAGGTTGCGGTAACCGGCGGCCTCCATCACGTGTGCTTGCTGGATGTCGCGCGAGTTGTCGAGATCGGCGATCGTGCGCGCCACTTTCAGGATGCGGTCGTAGGCGCGGGCCGACATGTCGTAGCGCACCATCACATCCTTCAGGTACTGCAGCGAGCGGTCGTCCAATCGTGCGTACTCATTGAGCATGCGCCGCGACATCTGCGCGTTGCAATGTACCCCGGGATAATCCTTGAAACGTTCAGCTTGGATCGCGCGGGCCTTTACCACACGCTCGCGGATAGCCGCCGACGACTCTGCGGGAGCGCCTGATGATATCTCCTCGAACGGCACAGGCAGGATCTCCACCTGCAGGTCGATTCGGTCGAGCAACGGACCCGAGATCCTCCCCAGATACTTCGTCACTTGCCCCGGCAGGCACGTGCATTCCTTGGTGGGGTGGTTGTAGTAGCCGCAGGGACAAGGATTCATCGACGCCACAAGCATGATCGACGCCGGATAGTCGATCGAGTACTTGGCGCGAGCAACGGTAATATGTCGATCCTCAAGCGGTTGGCGCATCACCTCGAGTACGGCCCTCGAAAATTCAGGGAATTCGTCTAGGAAGAGGACCCCATTATGGGCCAGGGAGATTTCGCCGGGACGCGGGTTGGCGCCACCGCCGCACAGGGCCACAGGCGATATCGTATGGTGGGGCGAGCGGAACGGCCGGCGTGTCATCAACATCGACCCGCGGCGCAACGTTCCGGCCACGGAATGTATCTTGGTGGTTTCCAGAGCCTCTTGGAGGGTCAACGGGGGCAAAATCGTGGGCAATCGCTTGGCCATCATTGACTTACCCGATCCGGGAGGACCAACCAATAAAATGTTGTGACCGCCAGCACAAGCCACCTCAAATGCTCGCTTGACCGATTCTTGGCCTTTCACCTCCGAGAAGTCGCAATCAAACACGTCCTGGGCCTTGGCAAACTCCTCACGGGTGTTGATCACCACCTGCTGGAGCTCGGCGTTGCCGTTGAAGTAGTCGACCACCTCGCGCAGGGAGTTGACGCCGTATACCTTGATGTTGTTGACCACAGCCGCCTCGCGGGCGTTCTCGGCGGGCAGAATCAGCGCCTCGAATCCCAACGAGCGAGCCATTATCGCCATGGGCAACGCGCCGCGTATGGGAAGCACTGAGCCGTCCAACGACAGTTCGCCCATCATCATGTGGGTGGGTAGTTTTTCTTGGCCTTTTATCTTATCGTCGGCCGCCAGCACACCAATGGCCAAAGGCAGGTCGTAGCTGGCGCCCTCCTTCTTGACGTCGGCCGGGGCCATGTTAACCACGATGTTGCGACGGGGAAATTCGATGCCGGTCATCTTCACGGCCGACAATATGCGCTGGTAGCTTTCCTTGACGGCGGCGTCGGGCAGCCCCACCATCGTGAACATGTAGCCCGGCTCGATGGCCATTTCCATGGTCACCTTGATGGCGTCAATGCCTTGTACCGCGGCTCCGTATACTTTTACAAGCATGGGGAATGGATTTTGGATTTTATTCGTTAAATCTATGCAGGAGGAAAGGAGGCTATTTTAAGCCCCCGCTCCGGGGATTTAGGGGCCGATTCTCTTTTTTGCCTCCGTTAATGAGGGTCCCCGGTAAAGTGGCCGCCCTATCGAATCCACCACTATGAACCACGGCAGCCGCGGGATGCGCAACTCCTGGATGGTGGGGGCACCCAATCCGCCCGGAGCCCACACTTGCGTCCACTTGGCCGAATCGCTCTCGATGCAGAAACGCCACTCGGCCGAATCAGGCTCTACCGACACGTCGATCACGCGTCGACCGTCCTTGTGCAGCTTGCGCAACGCCTCCACCACCGAGTCGCGACGCCCGGTATTGTCGGTCGAGAACGCCAACAGTGTCTTGGACTTTTTACCCCACTCCATTGTAACGATAGAGTCGCCTCCGTTATACACCTTCAATGGCGCTATTTTGGCTTTGGCGAGAGAGTCCTCGGCCGCGTAAGCCACCAATTCGGCCCAACCTTGCGCCACCGCGCTGGGACGCGCCTTGTCCTCTATCATATTGATTAATTTAGCGGCTCCGTCGGGGTCGGTTTTGGCGTCGTAGGATGTGACGAGAAGAAGCGTGGACAGCATGTCATCGGGATGCCCTTCGACGTAGTTGGCGATAGCCTCGTTGGCCTTGCGGGGGTCGGCCGAACCAAGCTGACCGGCGTTGTTGCGTATCCACTCGGCCCAACGCTCGGTCAAGTCGTTGCCCTTGGCGGTTATGGCGTAGGGATTGGCGTTATCGAGCGACAGGGTGATCGCGTCGCCGCTCTCGACGATCACGCGAGCCAACACGCGGCGATTGGAAGTAACGATTTCCATCAGGGCTGGCTCGGAGGCCTTCCCCTCGAATGAGAACTTGCCGTCGATGGCAGTGGCGGGAATCACGCGCAGGGCGTCGTCGGCCCAGTAAATGGCTTTTAGCGTCTGCGTGCCCAAGCCCCTGACCTCGCCGTCGACGCGGAACGTCCCCGACGTGCAGCCCGCAGCCAACACAGCAAGCGCCACAATCGCGATATTTCGTATCCACTTAATCATCATATCGCAAATTTACGAAAATTTTCTATCGCGGCAAATATTTTCCCTCCCCTAATGGATTGAGCCTCGCAATAACGCAATAACGTGACTTTGTTATTGCCAGCCCAAGAAAAAAGAATGAGTAACGTAAGCCGAAGCTTAGCAATTACTCATTCTCCTCTCTCTCCTGCGGTGCCGACGGGACTTGAACCCGCGACCTCCGGCGTGACAGGCCGGCATTCTAACCTACTGAACTACAGCACCAGGATTTTTTGCGTATCGGATGTCATTCCCGATTGCGAGTGCAAAGTTACGGCAAACTTTTGACATGGCAAAATTTTTCGCCACTTTTTTCAATTATTTTTATCAGCCGTTTAATGATTTAATGTTTGAAGGGATTAAAGGGAGAAAGGAGGAAAGCGTTACTTATATGCCTTCTTCCCTTTTGGAGAGGATTGCCTTTCCTCCTTTCCTCCTTTACATATCGGGATCGTTAGTAGCGGATCTTTTCAGCCTTTCCAGCGGTGACGCGCAGGTAGATCTGGCCGGCAACGGGGCGGGCCACACGGATGCCTTGCAGGGTGTAGTAGACAGCCTCGGCTTCAGCGATGTCGGCACCGATCTTGTCAACCCCGGCAGCGGCGTTGTAGACAAACGTGCGGGTGTCGCAATAGGGCGTGTAGCAGGTCTTGGAGCCGTAGCTGTAGACGCCTCGGGCGCGCACGTAGTAGGTCTGGCCGTCAACCAATGCCGCGGAGTTGATCTTCAGGTTGCCAAGCTCAGCGGTAGACGTTGCGAAGCGGTTGAGCGTCGACTTCACGGTGCCCGAGCGGGTGGGGAAGCTTGAGCTTTCCGAAATCTCCACGGCAACGGAGGTCATGCCGTGCCAGGGAGCAACCGAGACAGTCTCGTTGGAGAAAATCATGTCGCCATCGGCCGCGGGCGATACCAGCACGGGAGCGTCGGTGTACTCCACGTCGGCCGTCTTGAAGGTGACGATAGGGGTGGTCATCGAGTGCTCGCCGTAGGTGGCAGTCACGCGGGCGTAGTAGGTGGTGCCGGTGGAGAGGACACACTCGCCGAAGGTCACCGAAGGCTCGGTGTACTCCTGGTCGAGGGTCATCACCGAGAACGAGTTGGTGGTGCCGATTTCCAAGCGATAGGTTGCGCCGTCGATCGCCTTGGTCCACGAGATTGTGGGGGTCTCGGCAACGGTGGTCGAGCCGTCAACAGGCGCGCTGATCGTGAATGCCGGGGCTTTCACGCGGTGGGTCTCGGAAGTGGCATTCAGCTTGTTGGGAGCCGACGCGGTGACGCGCCAGGCAAAGGTCTTGCCCTCCTCCCACTGCGAGAATTCGCTCGTGGAGATCCACTTGTCGTTGGTCTCGAGCGTATAGAGCACTTCGCCGGGGTTCACGCCGTCCTCACAGGCAAGGATTTCCACCTTGAAAGCGGTGCCTTCCGATTCCCATGAGAGGCGTCCCAGGGGCTCGGGAGCGGCGTTATCCTCAAGCGAAAGCACGGGAGCGTCCAACTGGCCGGCGGTGGCACCGGCGAACAGCGGCGCGTACTCGTTGCCGTAGCGGTCGTACACGGCCACTGCCCAACGATAGCCCGTGGCCTTTTCCTCGGGGAGGGTGAAGTTGTTGACGTAGCGGATCGCCTCGAGATACTGGGGCTGGCAGCCAAACTCGGCGTCGCTCACCTCCTCAGGCACGGCGTAGACGGTGTAACGGTCGAGGTCGGTCGACTCGTCCCACCATAGCACGCCGTCCACGACATTGACATTGGCTACCATGCGAGGCGAGTAATCGTTGCGCCAGGGGCGGGTGGGGACCAGCGCCTTCGACTGGTAGACTGCCTCCTTAAGGAAGTAGCCCAGCGGCTGGTTCACGCCGTCAACGGTCTCGAAATAGCTCGACAGCTTTTTCCACGAGAAGAACATCAAGCCCGATTGGTCGGCCATCTGCGCCTCGCGTGCCACAAGCTGTTGCTGGATCATCTCGTCGGAGCGATAGTCGCCCAGCAGGTTGGCGTCGCAGGAGATGGTGATGTTGCGGCCGAAATGCTCCACGGCGTTGCACCACCACTGGGTGCTGGGAATATACTGCCCACTGGTCGACCAGTAAACCTGCGGCGACACATAGTCGACGATGCCGCGGTAGAGCCACTTGATGGGGTCGGAGTAGATGCCGTTGTACTGCCAGTCGCTCATCGACGACGCGGGCAGCCCGTAATCGGCGATGTCAGGCGGGTTGCACGAGCCGGCGGGGGAGATGCCAAACGAGATGTATGGCTTGGTCTCAACGACCATCTGGTAGACGTCGGCCACCATCTGGTTGACGTTCTCGCGGCGCCAGTCGGCCTGCGACAGCGTGCCTCCCTCGGCCACGTAGGAGTTGTAGAGGTCGGCGTCGAGAGTCATCGAGGTGCCGGAGGTGTAGAAATAGTCGTCGAAGATCAGGCCGTCAACGTCGTAGTTGGTGATAATCTCGCGGCACACGTCGACGATGCGCTGGCGCACCTCCGGCAGGCCGGGATTCAGGATAATCTGGTCGCCCTCCTTGATCAGCAGCCAATCGGGGTGGGAATTTTCGTAATCAAGCTCCGAGCCGCTGTTGTAGTAGCTCGAGGAGTTGCTGTAACGGTAAGGGTTGACCCACGCGAACAGCTCGAGGCCGCGCTCGTGGCACTCGTCGACGATCACCTGCAGGGGGTCCATCAACGGGGCCTCGCCGCCGCGCGAGCTGGTGACGTAGCTCGACCATGGCTCGTAGCTCGACTGGTACATGGCGTCGCAGAAGGAGCGGGCGTGGAAGTTGACCGACGTGAAGTTGTACATCTGCAGCTTGTCGAGCTCGCGGGTGAGGTTCTTGGTTTGCTGCGTCACCTGGAACGTGGAGTTGATCTTGCCCGAGGGCCACTCGCCCAGGAACGCCGAGCACCACACGCCTCGCTGCTCGCGCTTTATCTCGCGGCCAGTCATCGGAGCCGCAACCAGCCCCGCGGCTATCAGGGATAGTATAATCTTTTTCATGATTGTAAGTGTCTATGGTAAAAATTCGATTACTCGAGTAATCGAGTACTCGGGTAATCGAATTTAGTTTTTAGTTTCTAGTTTCTAGTTTTTAGTTTCTAGTTTCTAGTTTTTAGTTTTTAGTTTCTAGTTTTTAGTTTCTAGTTTTTAGTTTCTAGTTTTTAGTTT
>JAJPXC010000163.1 GCA_021205635.1 Bacteroidales bacterium
GCTAAAATATATTCGTGGCTAAAATATATTCGTGGCTAAAATATATTCGTGGCTAAAATATATTCGTGGCTTATAGGGAGGCTTTGAGGGTGCGGGTGGCGGTGGGGGTTGTCACTACCACGATGTAGATGCCTCGGGGAGCGTCGATGGAGGCGGTTGCCGAGCCGTTGACGTTGCCCTGGAAGACGGTGCCGAGAGTAGCGCCTGACATCGACACGAGGGTGGCGGTCACAGGACCGTCGGCGGTGATGTGGAGGGTGTTGCCCACGAGGTAAACGCGCTCCGAGTCGGCTGCCACAGAGCCAACGCCCGCGCGCTCGCCCTTATAGGTGGCCGAGATAACCTCCGACCAGTCGGTATTGGTCGAGGAGGAGCCGTTGCGGTAGGAGCCGCGCACTCGCATGTAGTAGACGTTGCCGGGGGTGAGGGTCTGGCTCATCGAGTCGAAGGTGTTGCGCGAGTGCCAAGTGGGGACGGTGACGGTCTCCTGCACGAAGCGTGCACCGATCGACTCTTTCTGGTCGAGCTGGAACGTCAATTGGTAGGGACCGGGCACTACAGCGGCCTCGATATAGTCGTCGGCATAGAACTCGCCGCCATTCTCGGGATAGATGATCGACATCGCGCCGGGAACCACGGTCTCGGTGGTGAACATCACGGTGGAGGTGTTGACGGTCTCGTCGCCGTTGAGGTAAACGAGGCGCACGTAGTAGTCGGTGTAGCCGGCCAAGTAGCCTGCGGGTACGTCGTGGCTGCCTCCCTTGGCCTCAGCCGAGTAGATGGGATCGGAGAAGTCGTCGCTTTTGGATATCTCGACGGTTACATCACGATCGGGGATGGTCCAGGTGATGGTGGGAGTGAGCGATACCTCGGAGGCCTCGTTGGCGGGCGAGGAGATGTCCAGGCGCACGGCCTTGAAAGAGCGGGTTTCGGAAACGCCGTCGTTCTTGCCCTTTGCGCAAGCGCGAACGCGCCAGTAGGCGGTCTCGTTGAGCGTAAGGTCGGGAATGTCGACGGTGGAGAGGGTAGTGCCTTCGCAGCGCATGAGCGTCGTCAAGGTGGTGAAATCGGCAGTGGGAGAAACCTCAAAGAGGTAGATCGAAGCGTCGGAAACGGCGTCCCAAGTGAAGTTGAAGGGAGCCTCTAGGCTTGCGCCGTTGGCCGGAGCGGTCAAAGCGGGAGCGGCCATGGAGCCAGAAAGCGCGGGAGCCACAACAGCGCAATCCCACTCATATCCGTAGCGGTCGTAAACAGCCACGCCGTATTGGTAGCCGGCTTGGTAGGCCTCGGGGATGTCCCAGGAGGTGCCATAGGTGATTCCGAGCAGGTATTGGGGCTCGCGGGTGAAGGTATTGGCCAGGGAGTTGGGCACGGCGTAAACGGTGTAGCGCACGTTCTCCTTGGCGTCCCAAGTGAGGTGATAGTCGGCGTCAATTGCGAGGTTCTGCACCACGCCGGGATCGGTGGAGGTTTCCCAAGTCATAGCGGGGATCAGTGCCGGGGTGGTGTACACTTGGTTCTTCAGGTAGTGGCCGAAAAGGGGTGCCACGTTGGAGATATACTTGGCCGAGAAGAAGATGGAGCCTGGGGCGCCTTGGTTGTCGGCGTCGCGCAGGATGTTGATCTGGTCGACGTACTCCTTGAAGGTGTTGCCGTTCTGGCCAGTTGCCTTGATGTCGATCTCCTTCATCGACGCGCCACCCACCTTGGACGAGGCGGTAAGCGAGGTGATGGAGTGGGAGATGTAGCAGTGGCGGTTGAACTGCTCAACTACCTCGTACCACCAGGGGGTAACCTTGGAGTAGTCGGTGGAGTGGCCGATAGTCCAGTAGACTTGCGGGGAGATGAAGTCGAGGTTCTGATTGTAGATCCAGTTGATGGGGTCGGAGAAGATGTCGTTGTACTGCCAATCCGAGCCTGAGGGACAGGGGGAGATACCGTACTTGTTGGCGACCGATGAGCTGGTGCAGGCCACGCCGGCGGGGCTAACGCCGAAGCGTATCCATGGTTTTTTGCTCTTGATGCAGGCGTATACATCGGCGATCATCTGGTTGACGTTCTCGCGTCGCCAATCGCTCTGGGAGAGGGTGCCACCAGCGGCGGTATATTCGGCGTATTGAGCGCCGTCGCCGGTCTCGTCGGTGGGGGTTCGGGCCACGTAGAAGTAGTCGTCGAAAAGGATGCCGTCGACGTCATAGTTGGAGATCACCTCGGTGATGACGTCGCAGATACGCTGGCGCACCTCGGGGAGGGCGGGGTTCAAGTAGGTGGAGTAGTCGCTGTAGGTAGCGTCGGTGGGAGCGGTGAGGAGCCAGTCGGGATGGAGGGTGCGGTAGTCCATCTCGCCGGTGAAGGAGCCGTTGGTCACCGACGACTCGTTGCGGTAGGGGTTGAGCCACGCGTGGCACTCGAGGCCTCGCTTGTGGCACTCGTCAACGACGTACTGTAGTGGATCCCAGCCGGGGTTGTCGCCTCGGTAGAGGGTGATGTCGCTCGACCAGGGCTCATAGCTCGACTGGTACATTGCGTCGCAGCGGGAGCGGATCTGGAAGTTGACGGCGTTGAAGTTGTTGACGGCGATGGAGTCGAGCATCTTGTCCATTGCCTTTTTCTGGTTGTTGATCTGGGTTTCGAGCTGGGCATCGGTGGTGACACGGGGGGTGGTTACCGACGGCGGCCAGTCGAGGCGCCACACGGTGGCGAGCCACGCTGAGCGCATCTCGGATTTAACGGGAGCGGCGTGGGAAATAGTCGACAGGCCCAAGAGGGCTGCTGCAGCTAATAAGAATTTTTTGTGCATTGCTAGGACGTGGATTAGTCAGGTTAATTTCTATCGCGAAGATAGTTGTTTTTATTGTTAAATAAGTTAAATAATTGTGGTTAATTGTTATTTGACCCCCGCGGTGACCAGCGGGACACGCAACCGCTATCGGGAGAGGCCTTTTCTCCTTTATTATTAAAGGAGGAAAGGGGGGAGGATTAAAGCCAGGCATTGGAGGAAGGTAGGAAAGGATTAAAGCCAGGCATTGGAGGAAGGGATTAAAGAGGGCTTTGGAGGACGGGAGGAGCGATTGCGGAGCCTTGGGGGGCCGGCCTTGGACGGCCTCGGCATGGCCGGTATTATTCTATTGGAGGGCTTTAAGAGGCTCCATTACGAAGTCGCGGGAATGCATGCGGGGATGGGGGATGGTGAGAGAGGGGGTGTCGAGGGTAACGCCGGGGATGTCGATGATGTCGAGGTCGATGGTGCGGTCGCGGTAGGAGCCATCGGGGTTGCGGTGAGGGCTGTTTGGGGCCAATTCGCGCTCGATGGACTGCAGGGCGTGGAGCAACTCGTGCGGGTTGCCGTACCAGGGGATAGCGATCACCGTGTTGAGGAACCGGTTCTCGCTCTCATAGCCCCACGGCTCGCTCTCCACCAACGGCGCCACCCGCGCTCTCGCTCCGGCGACAAATTCTATCTTGGCGATGGACAAAGCGATTATAGCTTTTCGGTCGCCAAGATTAGATCCTATACCAATATAAGCATTTAGCATTTAGCATTTAGCATTTAGCCTAATAGCCTATCTACTCACGTTCAGCGATTTCCTGAAACCGCTAATTAATCTTGTAATTTCTTCTACTGAAGATTGAACGTGATTTTTAGTTTCAAGATCTATATATTCAAGTAAATAAGCTACTTCAATCTGGGTGTCAATTTCTAAAGCTGAATTAGGAGGAATTGACACTGCAGCTCGTTGCAATTGATTGCTTAAACCATAAACCTCGGTTTTAGGGAAGGTAGAGGTCACTTGATAAATTAATCTTACCAAAGCGACTCCTTTTTGCCATACAATCAATTGTCGATGATTCTTATATGCCATCGGCTTTGCAAAAGAATTAGGTATTTGGCTAAATGCTAAATGCTAAACGCTAAATGCTTATAACGTGCGGTTTACCTCTACCTCCTCGAATGCCTCGATGAAGTCGCCGACCTGGATGTCGTTGTAGCCGGCGATGTTCAGGCCGCAGTCGTAGCCGTTGGTGACCTCCTTGACGTCGTCCTTGAATCGCTTGAGCGAACCGAGGTCGCCGGTGTAGCGCACGATGCCGTCGCGGATGAGGCGCACCTTGGATCCGCGCTTGATTTTGCCCTCGCGCACGATTGCTCCGGCGATGGTGCCCACCTTGGAGATATGGTAGGTTTGGAGTACCTCGGCGGCGCCGGTAACCTCTTCCTTGATTTCGGGGGCAAGCATACCGGCCATGGCGTCCTTGACCTCCTCAATAGCTTGGTAGATAACCGAGTATAGGCGGATTTCAACGCCTTCACGCTCGGCTTGGCTGCGGGCGGCCTGTGAGGGACGCACCTGGAAGCCGATGATGATGGCGTCGGATGCGGCGGCGAGGGTGACATCGCTCTCCGAGATTTGGCCCACGGCCTTGTGGAGCACGTTGACCTGCACCTCGGGGGTGGAGAGCTTGATAAGGGAGTCGCTCAGGGCCTCGATGGAGCCATCGACGTCGCCCTTGACGATGATGTTCAGTTCGTGGAATGAGCCGAGGGCGCGGCGACGGCCGATCTCCTCGAGTGTCATTCGGGTGGTGGTGCGCAAGCCCATCTCGCGCTGGAGCTGCTCGCGCTTGTTGGCGATTTCGCGGGCCTCTTGCTCGGTGTCCATCACGTTGAAGGTGTCACCGGCGGTGGGGGCGCCGTTCAAACCAAGGATCAGCACAGGGGTAGAAGGCCCGGCCTCGGTGATGCGCTGGTTGCGCTCGTTGAACATGGCCTTGATCTTGCCGAAGTGGGTACCGGCGAGGATGATGTCGCCCATGCGCAGGGTGCCGTTTTGCACGAGCACGGTGGCGACGTAGCCGCGACCCTTGTCGAGCGACGACTCGATGATTGAGCCGGTGGCCTTGCGGTTGGGGTTGGCCTTGAGGTCGAGCATCTCGGCCTCGAGGAGCACTTTCTCCATAAGGTCGTCGACGCCGATGCCTTTCTTGGCGGAAATATCTTGTGACTGGTACTTGCCGCCCCACTCCTCAACGAGGTAGTTCATGGCAGCGAGTTCCTCCTTTATCTTCTCGGGGTTGGCGCCGGGCTTGTCAATCTTGTTGATGGCGAATACCATGGGGACGCCGGCGGCCGAGGCGTGATTGATGGCCTCAACCGTTTGGGGCATCACGTTGTCGTCGGCGGCGACGATGATGATACATAGGTCGGTGACCTTGGCGCCACGGGCACGCATGGCCGTAAACGCCTCGTGGCCAGGGGTATCAAGGAAGGTGATGCGGCGGCCGTCGTCAAGCTTGACGTTGTAGGCGCCGATATGCTGGGTGATGCCTCCAGCCTCGCCGGCGATCACGTTGGCGTTGCGGATATAGTCGAGCAGCGAGGTCTTGCCGTGGTCGACGTGGCCCATGACGGTGACGATCGGCGGACGGGTCACGAGATCCTCTTCCGAGTCCTCATCGGTGTGGATGGCTTCCACGACCTCGGCCGACACGTATTCGGTCTTGAACCCAAACTCGTCGGCGACGATGTTGATCGTCTCGGCATCGAGGCGCTGGTTGATCGACACCATCACGCCCAGGTTCATACAGGTGGCGATGACGTTGTTGACGGGCACGCCCATCATTGTGGCCAAGTCGTTGGCGGTCACAAACTCGGTGAGCTTCAGCACCTTGCTCTCGGCTGCCTCGAGCTCACGAGCCTCCATTTCGCGCATTTCGTTGGCCTCGCGCTTCTCCTTACGCCACTTGGCACCTTTCTTCAGGCCCTTGTCCTTGGTGGTAAGGCGAGCGAGGGTTTCCTTGATTTGCTTCTGTACGTCCTCGTCGTTGACCTCGGTGTGGAGGGGGCGCTTGTCGCGATTCTTGCGGTCGCCACGACCACCTCGGCTCTTGTCGGAGCCACCTCCCTGGTTACGGCCACCACCTTGAGGAGCCTCGTTGCCGGCCTTCTCGATGTCGATTTTCTCCTTGCCTGAGATGCGGCGGCGCTTCTTCTTGTCGCCCGTGGCTGCTTGGCCATTGGCGGCGTTGGCCTTGGCGATACGCTCGTTGCGACGCTCCTCCTTGGATTTCTTTTTGGGACGGGTGGACTGGTTTATGGCTGAGAGGTCGATTTTGCCCACGACGTTGAGCTGCACCTTGGGCTGGGGGACGCCCACGGTGAACAATTCGGGTTCTTCCTGTGTCTCAGGCGTTGCGGGTTCCTCCTTTTGGGCTGGGGACTCGACCGCGGGAGCCGGCTCGGCAGGTTTTTCCCCGGCCTTGGGAGCTTCCACTTTAGTGGCCTCTTCCTTTGCGGCCTCGGCGGCTTTTGCGGCTGCTTCTTTCTCGGCTGCTTCTTTCTCGGCAGCGGCTTTCTCAGCTGCAGCCTTTTCGGCGGCGGCTTTCTCGGCGGCGGCTTTTTCGGCTGCGGCTTTTTCGGCGGCCTTTTGGGCCTCTATCTCGGCCTGTGAGGGCTTTGGCTCAGGCTTGATGGGATTACCTTTGGCGTCGAGCTCGATTTTCCCGACAAATTTAGGCTTGATTGTTTCGCTGGGGAGCTTTATCTCCTCAACGGGGCGAGGCGCGTCCTTGGCGGGCTTGGTCTCTTTTTTGCGCTCGGAAGTCATTTGGTCCGACTGGCTTTTGAGCACTTGGTCGGGCTTGAATTCCTTGACAAGGAGGTCGACAAGGTTGTCCTCGATGCGCGTGTTTGGGTTGCCGTCGATTTCGATGTTTTTCTTGCGCAAGAATTCAATCACCGTGGGCACGGCCACGTTGAGCTCCTTCGCTACTTTACTTATTTTTATTGCCATATAATGTTGTCGGGGTGAATTTTCTTATTTATTTCTCTTCGGTGGCAGCTTGGGCGTCGTTTTCTTCGGGATTCTCGGGAGTATCGGGAGTATCGGGATTCTCGGGAGTATCGGAGGTTTCGGGAGTGGCGGTTTCGTCTTCGGCGTCGGCGTCGTCCTCGAATTCGGCGCGGAGCACGTTCAATACCTGCTCGGCGGTCTCCTCCTCGAGGTCGGCCTTGTCCATGAGCTCCTGCTTGCTCAGACGCAGAACGGCCTTGGCGGTCATTGCGCCGGTGGTGTCCTTGATCACGTCGATAACCCAGGGCTCGATCTCGTCCTTGAACTCGTCGATGTAGATGTCCTCCTCGTCGGCCTCCTCGGTGTCGCGGTAAACGTCGATGGTGTAGCCGGTGAGCATGGAAGCGAGCTTGATGCTCAAACCGCCCTTACCGATAGCGAGGGAAACCTCCTCGGGGCGCAGGAACACCTCGGCCTTCTTCTCCTCCTGATCCAGACGGATGGAGGAAACCTTGGCGGGCGACAGGGCGCGCTGGATGAAGAGCTGGGGATTGTTGGTGTAGTTGATCACGTCGATGTTCTCGTTGCGGAGCTCGCGCACGATGCCGTGTATACGGGAGCCCTTGACGCCCACGCAAGCGCCCACGGGGTCGATGCGGTCGTCGTAGCTCTCAACGGCGATCTTGGCGCGCTCTCCCGGGATGCGGGCCACAGCGCGGATGTTGATCAGGCCGTCGTGAATCTCGGGCACCTCAAGCTCGAAGAGGCGGCGCAGGAAGTTTTGGTTGGTGCGCGAAACGGTGATCTTGGGGTTGTTGTTCTTGTTGTCGACGTTGGCGATGACTGCGCGGATGGTCTCACCCTTGCGGAAGAAGTCGCCGGGTATCGACTCGCTTTTGGGGAGAAGCAACTCGTTTTTGTCGTCGTCGAGCAGTAGGGTCTCCTTCGACCAAGTCTGGTACACCTCGCCGGTCACCAGCTCGCCCTCCAACTCCTTGAACTTGGCGTAGATGGCCTCCTTCTGGAGATCGAGGATCTTGGATTGGAGAGTTTGGCGCAGGTTGAGGATGGCGCGGCGGCCGAAGTCGGCGAAAATAATCTCCTTGGTGTGCTCTTCGCCTACCTCGGCGTCGGGGTCGTTGTCGGCGCGGGCGTCGCTCAGGGATATTTGGAGGTTGGGGTTGGTTACCTCACCGTCGGGCACAACCTCGAGGTTCTGGAAAATCTGCACGTCGCCCTTGTCGGGGTTCATGATCACGTCGAGATTCTCGTCGGTGCCAAACATTTTGGCCAACACGTTGCGGAACGATTCCTCCAGGACGGAGATCATCGTCGTTTTATCGATGTTCTTAAGCTCTTTAAACTCGGCGAAACGCTCCACCATGTTGGGAGCTTCCTCTTTCTTTGCCATAGGGATGGTTAGAAGTGTTTGGGGGTGGATTATTTGAATTTTATTGAATATTTCACTGATTTGCAGTCGGCCATCTTCAGCGTCTCGGGGCGGTTGACGATGACGGGACGCTTGGCTCCTTCGGGGCGCTCCTTGGTGGGGACCTCGATGGTGAAGTCGTCGTCGGTGACGTTGGTGAGCACGCCTGTGAGCTTGCGGCCGTCGCGTGTGAGCACCTCCACCTCGTTGCCCAGGTTCTTGAGGTACTGGCCCTTGACCTTGAAGGGTGATGTCAAGCCGGCCGAACCAACCTCAAGCTCGTAGTCCTCGACGTCGCGGTCGAACACGGCCTCGATCTTGCGGGTGACGTCGGCGCAGGCGTCGATGTCGATGGAGGTGTCGCTGTCGAGCTCCACCACTATGTTATTGTCCTTGGACACGCGGATATCGACGATGAACATGTCGGTACCCTGGATTGCTTTTTCAACGGTGTCGCGAAGTAGCTGGCTGTCAATCATAAACCTATATTAATAAAGTGGAGGAAGCCGTGGCCTCCTCCGCTGATTCTACCGCGAAATTAACAAATTGGCTCCACATCGCCAAATTAGACACTGAAAATCTCCCCATGCCATCCCATAATTTAACAATAATTTACATTTTCTTATATCTTAAATATGATAATTTAACAAAAACGTCATTTTCGGTGCTTAGGGGAGCACCGCCGCCAGGCGGGATTGGGCGAGGGGCTGGTGGGCGGCATCGGCATAGTTGCTGAACGGATGGATGGCGATGCCGCCGCGGGGTGTGAAGACGCCTTTCACCTCGATGTAGCGGGGCTCAAGCAGCGCCACCAGGTCGTTGAGGATGATGTTGACGCAATCCTCATGGAAGTCACCGTGGTTGCGGAACGAGAACAGGTAGAGCTTTAGACTCTTGCTCTCGACGATCTTCTCATTGGGGATATACGCGATCTCGATGCGCGCGAAATCGGGTTGGCCCGTCTTGGGACACAACGACGTGAACTCGGGGCAGTGGAGTGTCACCAGGTAATCGCGGTCGGGGTGACGGTTGGGGAAAGCCTCGAGCACCTGCGGAGCGTAATCGTCGAGGTAAACGGTCTTGCCGCTCCCCAGCGCCGCCAAATTATCCAAATCCTTTTTCTCTCTCATAATCTTATCTTTAAACCTTTAAACCTTTTATTCTTTAAATCTTTCCTCCTTTACCACCCTCTCAGCCATTATACTTAATCACTAATCACTAATCACTAATACTTAATACCTACACCGGGATTCCGTAGCTGTGCTTGACTTGCGACATCACGAAAGTCGACTCCACCGAGCCAAGGCCGGGGAAGGCGCCGATGACGCTGAGGAGGAAGTCGTGGTACTGCTTCATGTCGGCCGCGTGCACCTTGAGCAGAAAGTCGAAGGCTCCCGACACGTTATAGCACTCGGTGACTTCGTCGACCTTCTCGATCCACTCCTGGAACTTACGGGCGATCTCGCCGCTCATTCGCTCGAGCTTGACGTGGCAGAACACGACGAAGCCGCGACCCAAGCGCTCAGCGTCCAATACTGCGTGGTAGCCGTTGATATACCCTTCTTGCTCCAAGCGCTTTATGCGCTCATAGACGGGGGTCAACGACAAGCCCACGCGCTGCGCCACCTGCTTGGTGGCCAGACGTCCCTCGCGCTGCAGTTCGCGCAGTATTTTCAGGTCGTAATTGTCGAGCTGGGAGGTCATAAGTGAATTTTTACGGCAAAGGTAGCCAAAATATCCGTTCAAAAGCAATAATTCACTGCAAAAATCACCGAAATAGAATCATTTTCTAAATTTATACCGATTGCTTGGAGGATATTTCTAGTCGCCGTAACTTTGCGAGCAAATAATCACTTAAACTAAAAACTAGAAACTAGAAACTAGAAACTAGAAACTAAAAACTATAAACTAAAAACTATGTCACATCGTCCCTACCGCTTCGAAACTCTCCAACTCCATGTGGGCCAAGAGCAGCCCGATCCCGCAACCGACGCCCGCGCGGTGCCTATATACCAGACAACTTCCTACGTGTTCCGCAACTCGCAACACGCCGCCGACCGCTTCGCCCTGAAGGATCCCGGAAACATCTACGGTCGCCTGACCAATTCCACCCAGGACGTCTTCGAAAAGCGCATAGCCGCTCTCGAGGGTGGCGTGGCAGCCCTGGCAGTGGCTTCTGGCGCTGCCGCTGTCACCTACACATTCCTCAACTTGGCCAAGGCGGGCGACCACATCGTTTCAGCCAACAATATTTATGGGGGCTCCTACAACTTGCTCGAGCACACGCTGCCCACCTATGGCATCTCCACCACCTTCGTGGATCCCTCCGACCTCAGCAACTTCGAGAAGGCCATCCAGCCCAACACCAAGGCAATCTTCGTCGAGACGTTCGGCAACCCCAACGCGTCGCTGATCGACATCGACGCCGTGTCGGCCATCGCCCACAAGCACGGCATCCCCTTGGTGATCGACAACACCTTCGGCACCCCCTACCTGATCCGCCCCATCGAGCACGGCGCCGACATCGTGATCCACTCGGCCACCAAGTTTATCGGCGGCCACGGCACAACGCTGGGCGGCGTGATCATCGACTCGGGCAAATTCGACTGGAAGGCTTCCGACAAGTTCCCCCAGATCACCGAACCTGACCCCTGCTACCACGGGGCCGTGTTTGCCGACGTAGCCGGCGAGGCTGCTTTCGTCACCCGCATCCGCGCCATCCTGCTGCGCGACACCGGTGCGGCCATCTCCCCGATCAGCGCTTTCCTGTTGCTGCAAGGCTTGGAGACATTGTCGTTGCGCGTGGAGCGTCACGTGGAGAACGCCCTGAAGGTCGTCGAGTTCCTCGCCGCACACCCCAAGGTGGCCAAGGTGAACCATCCCTCGCTGCCCGACCATCCCGACCATGAGTTGTACAAGAAACTGTTCCCCAACGGGGCCGGCTCGATCTTCACCTTTGAGATCAAGGGCGGCCGCGAGCAGGCCCACAAGCTGATCGACTCGCTCGAGATCTTCTCGCTGTTGGCCAACGTTGCCGACGTGAAGTCGCTCGTGATCCACCCCGCGTCGACCACCCACTCCCAGCTCAACGACCAGGAGCTCGAGGAGCAGGGCATTTCCCAAGGCACCATCCGCCTCTCCATCGGCACGGAGCACATCGATGACATAATCGACGACCTCGCTAGAGCGCTAGACCAAGTATAACCACCATTAGTACTTTTTGACACGGCGCGGGCCGCGAGGAAGAGAGCTTCCCGCGGCCCGCGCTACATTTTCCCCGGGAAAAAGTGTAACTTTCTCGCATATTTTCCCCTGGAAAAAGTGCAGCTCTCTACACATTTTCCCCGGGAAAAAGTGTAGATTATTACAATTATTCCCGGGGAAAATTTGTGTATGAAAGAAATTTGGGCTAAATTTGCCGAAAACAACCGACCATGGAACGTACCATAATGACCCAATTGGAGGCTTGGAGAAGCAATCCAAGCAAGAAACCTCTTTTGCTAAAGGGCGCAAGACAGGTGGGTAAAACCTATATTCTCAAAGAGTTAGGGAAACGTTGTTTCAAAAATTATGCCTATATCAATTGCGACAATAACCCAACGGCCGCAAGCATTTTCACTCAGGATTACAACATCGACCGCATTGTGCGCGAGATTTCGGCATTGACCAACCAGCCGATTACCTCCGATACATTACTCATAATCGACGAAATCCAAGAAGCTCCCGCCGGACTTCATGCCTTGAAATATTTCCATGAGCAACGCCCCGATTTGTATGTCGCTGTGGCCGGCTCCCTGCTTGGGGTAGCGTTGCATAGCGACGAATCATTCCCGGTGGGGATGGTCGATATACTGGAAATGTTTCCTATGACATTCGAGGAGTTTTTGATGGCCTCTGGGTCGGAGATATTAGCCAAGGAACTCCGTTCGGCCGATTGGAGCACGCTAAATCCGCTGTCCTCGGAGTACACAAGTTGGTTGCGGCAGTACTATTTCACAGGAGGAATGCCCGAGGTGGTAAAGAATTATCTTGAGACAGCCGACATTCCTAGCACTCGTAAATTACAGAACGACATACTCACAGCCTATCAACTTGACATCTCCAAGCATGCCCCTGTCAAACAGGTGCCACGTATCAATATGGTATGGCGTTCCATACCATCCCAGTTAGCTCGAGAGAACAAGAAATTCATCTATGGAGCGGTTAAAAAAGGAGCTCGCGCCAACGATTTTGAGATTGCTTTGCAGTGGCTGGAAGATGCGGGATTGATTTACAAGATCCCAAGGGTGAATAAGTTGGGTGTCCCATTGTCGTTTTACGAGGACTTGTCGGCCTTTAAGCTGTATATGCTCGACTGCGGTCTTTTCGGGGCTCTTAGTGCCACCCCGCCTGAGTTGATTTTGGTTGCCAACAACATATTCCAGGAGTACAAAGGAGCCTTTACTGAGGAATACGTTTTGCAGCAACTTAAGACGCTTAACGACACCCATATTTATTATTACACCAATGAACGATCGACGCTGGAGATAGACTTTGTCCTCCAGCATGGCACTCATTTATACGCCGTTGAGGTGAAGGCTGAGGAGAATTTAAAGGCCAAATCCCTGCGACAGGTAGCTCAGGACAACCCTGAGATAGAGGCTATAAGACTGTCGATGTCGCCTTATCGACAGCAATCCTGGATGGTCAACATCCCCCTTTGGGGAGCCTCCCGTATTTAGGAGGGATGCCTCTCTTGGCATCCCTCTCGAAACTGTCATGCTATAGGAGGAAGTCGGTGATCTGGGTGGGGGAGATTACCTGGAAGGGGGCGTCGGGGTAGGCGTTGCGAAACGACAAAGGCTCGGTGACCTTTTTCTTGGGATTGAATTTGAATTCAAAGGCTCGCAACTGGCCGTCGATCTCCTCGATAAGGTCAACCTCCTTCTGTTGGGTGGTGCGCCAAAACCACGTGTGGCCGTAGAATCCGTCGTAGGCGTGTCGCTTTAGGCGCTCGGCGATTATGAAATTCTCCCACAGGGCGCCTTTCTCCTCGGGCGAGCGCATGTCCAACGGGGTGTAATTGCCGATGACGGCGTTGCGTATCCCGTTGTCCCAAAAATAGATTTTTCGACTGAATTTCAACTCGTTGCGATGGTTGCGGGAGAAGCTGGTGAGGCGGAAGATCACAAAGGTTTTCTCGAGGATGTCGATGTATCGCTCCACGGTCTTGGGGTCGAGTCCCACGAGCTGGCCTACCTCGTTGAAGGAGACCTGGCCCCCGATCTGGTAGGAAAGGGCCTGAACGAGGCGGTCGAGCTTGTCGGATTTGTTTACTGCGTCGAGGGCCAGGATATCCTTATAGAGGTAGCTGTTGGCGAGTTCGCGCAGTGTCGCTCGGGCATCGTCGGGATCCATCACCACCTCAGGGTAGTAACCCATTACGAGGCGTTGGTCGAGCATGCGTGTCTCCTCGATAAGGCCGTGATAGTCAACCATCTCCCGGAATGACAGCGGTAGCAACTGCAACTCGCGTTTACGTCCCGCCATCGACTCGTTGATGCCCTTTGACAGTTCGAACGAACTGCTTCCAGTGGCCACGAGCTGCACGTCGGGCAGCTGGTCGGCGATGACCTTGAGGCACAGGCCGGGATTGGCAAGTCGCTGAGCCTCATCGATTACCAGGATGCTCTTGCTGCCTAAGGCCTGGCGCATCTTCGTAGCTGTGAAGTTGAGGAAAAAGTCGCGGGTGTCGCCATCGTCGCCGTTGAGCCACAACACGTCGTCGTCCCGATCGGCAAAAATTTGCCGCGTCAATGTGGACTTCCCCACTTGACGAGGACCCATGATGAGGACGGCCTTGCCGCGCGACAAGGTGCGAAGGATGCTGTCTTTTTGGATACGGGTAATCATGGCGCTAGGAATTTTCGGCAAAGATACAACGTATTAGCGGTTTTTCCAAGAAAATCTAAAGTTTTTTGGAATTGAATCCCAAAAAATCTAGATTTTTTAGGGTTATAATCCCAGAAAATCTAGATTTTTAGGGAATTGAATCCAAATAAATCTATATTTTTCAGGAATCCAATCCTCAAAAATCCATATTTTTCAGGAATCTATTCCTCAAAAATCTATATTTTTTTTGGAATCCAGATTTAATGGGAAAGCCGCAACGCGGCGAAAAGAAAATTGAAACATGATGAACACAAAAAGCACGAAAGCGAAAGTGGGAGAAAAGATTGGTGTTCTTCGTGTTTTTAGTGCTTTTAAAGAAAATTCTATAAATAGTTACCCAGCACTTGTCGAATGGCTAATTTTTGTTAACTTTGCCGAAAATCTTTTACAATGAAACAGCTAAGTGCCTTTTTAGTAATGCTATGCGCGGGTGTCGCCATGAGCTACGCCGACGATATGATCGTAATGCGAAACGGCGACGTTGTGAGCGCTAAAGTGGTGGAAATCACCACCTCCGAGATTAAATACAAAAAAGCTTCCCGTCCCGACGGACCTCTTTACACCGTCCAGAAGGCCGACGTGCTTGCAATCAACTATGAGGACGGCGAGAAGGAAACATTTGAGCAGGCAGCGAAAACTGCCAACACGGCAGTCGGCGCTCCGGTCGAGTCGGCCGCTCCTGTTGTCAACCCCCTATTTTCTACCGATCTCAACGCCAATGCCTTAAGCGCTTATCTTCAGGATATTCACTTCACCGACAAACCCAAGGACAAGGACGCAAGAACGTGCTTCGGGATGTTCAACTTCGTTGACGGCTCGGTAATCAACGACGGCGTGATGGCCGTGGAATATGTGTGCGGCCATTATGACCGCCGGGGCGAAACCTGGGAAACCACCCAGATCGACGGTACTGAAAGCGGCTCCGGGTCGATGAGCCGAGCGCTTAAAAACGCCGGGAAGGCCAACGTGGGATGCTTCAAGGGCGGAATCCAGGTGAAGCTGACCAACAACTCCGACCAATCGCTTTATGTCGACCTGGCCAACACCTTCTTCAAGCGCGGCTCCCTGGCCTCGCCCTATTATGTGCCCACGTCAACCACGTCATCTTCGTCGTCGACTACCGGAGCGTCGGTCAACATGGGCGCGGTGGCTGGAGCCTTGGGTGTGGGCGGCAGCGTGGGTACGCTAGCCTCGGGCGTCAACGTGGGTGGCTCGTCGAGTCACGGAACCACCACTACTGTTTACAGCCAACGCGTCATCACCCTCCCCCCTCATTCGTCGATTATGCTCGACCCCGTGATGTTCATGCCTTCCGACATGACCAACTCGTTATATGGGTTCAAAACCAAGTGGTACAGCGATTTCGGCTGGGGCTGGGGTATCGATAACGACGCTCTCGGCCTCAAAATCGGCGAAGAGCGGGAATACACGCAAGCCGACTCGCCGATGAAGTGGGGATTCTACCTCACTTACGCCACCGACGAGAACTTCACCTCGCGCTACAAGATGCAGAGCGACATGTACATGGCTCGTCTTATCGGTTACGACTCCACGAAGCCCAGTTGGGACGGCAACGTCTGGGGCAAATACAGCCGCCTGTCCCCGGAATTCCCCCAATCCCTCCACGTCTTCCTCTTCGCCCACTAACGCTCCCGACCAATGGGCCGTCCTCTCGCGGATCTTTATCGATTATGAAATACCAGCAAAATTGTGAATTGATAAATTTAATTTCTCATTTAATTTGGAGATTCAAGAACGAAGTGCAAAATCCGTCGTTCTGAATAGCCCCCTAT